>NZ_CP064952.1:1005411-1340549 GCF_011038885.2 Schaalia sp. ZJ405
TGTGCCCTCGATACAACCTCGCTTAACGAGGCCGAGTCCAGTCTCAGAGTCATCGGTAAAGGAAATAAGGAACGCGTTGTTCCCTACGGAGAGCCAGCTGCACGTGCCCTGAATGAATGGATGACCCGCGGTCGACCAAATCTCGTGGCGGATCCGTCGAATCGAGCGCTTTTCGTTGGTGTCAAAGGGGGACGCATTGATCAGCGTGTTGTCCGGGGAATGCTCCACAGGATGAGTGCGCGAGCCGGAGTGCATGACCTGGCTCCGCATGCTCTGAGGCACACCGCGGCAACACATATGCTCCAAGGCGGTGCCGACCTTCGAGCCGTCCAGGAGCTGTTGGGACACTCCTCGCTCCAGACGACGCAGCGGTACACGCACGTTGACACTCAACGCCTTTCGCAGATTTATCGACAGGCGCATCCGCGCGCGTAGGGGCGAAGACCACGCCTCGCACACCTTGGTATGCCGATGTCTATTGTTTGGTCTGGGCGTTGGCAGCTGCCGCCGGCTCTCAGTGGTGGTGTTTAACGTGGTTTTCCTCTGTGATAACCGGTGGGGTTGGGGATAGCTCTGGTTCTTTCGGGGGGGGGCAAACTATTGATTTGGTAGGGGAAAACGCGTTACACTTTTATCCGCAGGGTCGCCACCCTGGGTCAGGCTTGAAATAACAGTCGGATGAACTTCGGTTTTGACACAGCGCCCGGGCTAAGCGTCCCGCATTTTAGTTCAGCTGGATTCCCATAAAAATGTCTCCGTCCTCAGCCATTAAGAATAAACGTCGTATCTGTCGCTCCGAGAAGTTTTGACGAGAAGAGTCGTATTTCTTCACCTGTGATAAAAGTTTCGGGAAAGTAGACGATTCTCCAATATCGATGACGAAAATATCTTTAACGACCCCATGTTTCAGTGCTTTTACTACGGCAGTAGATATATCTTTAACGATTGTGCTACCTTGAACGATTGTACACTTTAATTCTGTTTTCTGACTGTCGTTCGTCAGCCATATAAAGTCGTTCGTTGGTGACGCTCCCACACCCGGTACATATTCAGCTCGTGAAATCCATCTCACTCGCTCTCCGCGTTTCTCGAAGCGTTCCAGGAAGTCAAGCTCGTGTGCTTCGAGAAGCTGGTCCGTCTCGTGAACTTTGGTTCGGGCTTCATATGGTGTTCGTGCGTATCTCCAGACTTGAACCTTGGCGTGGCCAACACGAAGCTGTTTTGTGAAAACAACGGCGAGGGACGAGGACGAGGCAGAGCTGTGCTCCGGCATGACGCAGACACGTTGCGATATTGCGACGGTGATCATCCATCCCAGGGTTTGAGCACGATGTCTCCAATAAGTAGACGCAACGGATCCACATAAGTTTTCTTCCCCGTTTTTGCACCCCAGTGCAGTCCTCCGGGAATATGTCCTGCCTCGAGGCGAGCAAGAACATCGCCGCGTACAACGTGCTGTCCCTGATGGACAAGAGGCGTGACCGGCTCAAAAGTTGACGTGATTGCGCCGTGGCGCACCGAGACAACCCCACGGTTAACAACGGTCCCTGAGAAGGAGACAACACCATCGGCAGGTGCCCGAATTATTGCTCCTTGTGTGACATCAAGATCTACACCGCGGTGTCCCGGAAGCCAATCGTGGGCGGGTGGGGCGAAGGAACGGATCACCGAAACGGGATGCCCTGTGGGCCATGACCACGGACGAGAGGATGATTCGTTGGAGTGAGTCATGGGCGAGGCCGTTGCCCCTGGAACGGTGAAGGCGAACGTCATGACAGCAATGAGTCCAACGATCCTTCGAGACCGTGAGTAGGGACGAAGATGTGCACGATGAAAGCGCCTGTGACGTCGGGTGTTTACCGCACGTACAGCAGGAAGCGGTGGACGTGTGGGTACCGGATTCACGGATGAGATACGGGCGGTGATGCGCGAGAGAATGTGATGCATGGACAGTACTTTCGGGCACCGCTGACAAACGCGCACACGCTTTGCGTGGACCTGTGGATAAATATGCCTCGCACATAGATACGCGGCGGCTTAAGGTGCGTGTCCGTCCTCGTCCCTTGGAAGGTGTGACGCGACAAGCATCACACGGGCCGGATTGGGGACCGGTGAAAAGACCCACTACCATGAGAGGACGTCCGTCTAATGCGGATGAATTCGCGTGCCATTTCCGCGCACTCCGTCATTTAATGACGGCACGGGCGCGGGCTGACATGGGCAGGTCCCTTCGGGGTCCCATCCGGTATGGCACCAGGGTCCATTCAGGACTTCTGAATAGGACAACAACCGAAACCGAGGCGCAACGCGCCCACAAGCCCACATACGTGGGGAAAGGACGATTCAATGGCAGTCGTCACCATGCGTCAGCTGCTGGAGTCGGGTGTCCACTTCGGACACCAGACCCGTCGTTGGAACCCGAAGATGAAGAGGTTCATCCTCACCGAACGCAACGGTATCTACATCATCGACCTGCAGCAGACGATCGCCGACATCGACATTGCGTACGACTTCGTCAAGCAGACGGTCGCGCACGGAGGAACGATCCTCTTTGTCGGCACGAAGAAGCAGGCTCAGGAAGCCGTCGCCGAGCAGGCACTCCGCGTCGGAATGCCCTATGTCAACCACCGTTGGCTCGGCGGTATGCTCACCAACTTCAACACCGTTGCCAAGCGACTTCAGCGCCTGAAGGAACTTGAGCAGATCGACTTTGATGATGTCGCAGCCTCGGGGCACACGAAGAAGGAACTGCTGATGATGCGTCGCGAGAAAGACAAGCTCGCCCGCACCCTCGGTGGTATTCGTGACATGGCTAAGGTCCCCTCAGCTGTGTGGATCGTTGACCCGAAGAAGGAACACCTCGCGGTGTCCGAGGCTCGTAAGCTCAACATCCCGATCGTTGCCATCCTCGACACGAACGCCGATCCGGACGAGGTCGACTACCGGATCCCCGGCAACGACGACGCCATTCGCGCCGTTGCCCTCCTCACCCGCGTTGTTGCCGATGCTGTTGCCGACGGTCTGCTTGCTCGTTCCGAGGCTCGCAAGCCCAACTCGCAGGAAACCGCAGAACCGCTGGCTGAGTGGGAACGCGAACTCCTTGAGGGCGATGCGAAGACCGAGGCACCCGCTAAGGACACGGCTGCCCCCGCAGCTGAGGCCACCGAAGAAAAAGCCGAGGCAGCTGAAGCCACCGAAGAAAAGGCCGAGGCTCCCGCCGAAGCCGCCACACCCGAGCAGAACTGAAAATCTCAACCACGGAAGGACGACACTCAATGGCGAATTTCACCGCTGCTGATGTCAAGGCGCTGCGTGAGCAGACCGGCGCCGGAATGATGGACGTGAAGAAAGCTCTGACCGAGGCTGATGGCGACGCCGAAAAGGCGCTGGAAATCATCCGCCTCAAGGGTCTGAAGTCGCTGTCCAAGCGCGAAGGCCGTCAGGCCTCCGCCGGCCTCCTCGTTGCCCATAGCGCCGATGGTGTCGGTGTCATGGTCGAGGTCAACTCCGAGACCGACTTCGTTGCGAAGAACCAAAAGTTCATTGATTTCGCAAACGAGGTTCTCCAGGCCGCTGTTGCGTCCAAGGCCAGTGATGTTGAGTCGCTGCTTGCGGCTGAGATGAAGGACTCAACGGTTCAGGATCAGCTCAACTCGATGGCCGCAGTTATCGGGGAGAAGCTCCAGGTCGGACGCGTTGTTCGTGTCGAAGGTGAGAACGTTGATCTCTACCTCCACCAGACCAGCCCGGATCTTCCTCCGCAGGTCGGCGTCTTCGTTGTGACCGATGCTGCTGGCGCCTCCGTCGCACACGACATCGCCATGCACGTTGCCGCTTACATGCCCGCCTACCTCGACCGTGACCACGTCCCGGCCGACGTTCTTGACAAGGAACGCGCGACGCTTGAAAAGATCACCCTCGAAGAGGGCAAGCCCGAGCATATTGTCCCGAAGATTGTTCAGGGACGCCTCGAAGCCTTCTTCAAGGACAACTGCCTGGTTGATCAGGCCTACGCACGCGATCCTTCCAAGTCCGTTGCTCAGGTCCTCAAGGAGGCCGGTGCAACCGTGACGCAGTTCGTCCGCGTTCACGTCGGCGCCTGATGACACGTTGATGGCCCCGCCGAATGGCGGGGCCATCACGGTATTCACCTCAAACTTATTCAATCAACGTCCGATTGTTCCCAGCCTTTAAGGAGAATGGCCATGTCTGCTCGACGCGTATTACTCAAACTTTCCGGCGAGGCTTTCGGCGGTGGAAACGTCGGTCTTGATCCCTTAGTCGTTCGCGATATCGCACAACAGGTTGCAACGGCTGTGCGCCAGGGAATTCAGGTTGCCGTTGTCGTCGGAGGTGGCAACTTCTTCCGCGGCGCGGAACTTGCGAAGTCGGGCCTCGACCGGTCTCGCGCCGATTACATGGGCATGCTCGGTACGGTGATGAACGCCCTCGCACTGCAAGACTTCATTGAGCAGTCCGGAGTCCCGGCACGCGTTCAGTCTGCAATCACGATGACACAGGTAGCTGAGCCCTACATTCCTCTTCGTGCGATACGCCATCTTGAAAAGGGACGCGTCGTGATCTTCGGTGCGGGTGCCGGGATGCCGTTCTTCTCGACGGACACCGTGTCGGCGCAGCGCGCACTCGAAACCCACTGCGATGAGCTCCTTGTTGCGAAGAACGGCGTTGACGCCGTGTACGATTCGGATCCGAAGACGAACCCGGATGCGCACCGTTTCGACTCCTTGACCTACTCTGAGGCACTTGCAAGAGACCTCAAGGTCATTGATGCCGCAGCTCTTGCTCTTTCGCGAGATAATGGCCTGACAACACGGATCTTCGGAATGTCCGAGCCGGGTAACGTTACTTCAGCATTAATGGGTGAGAGAATCGGTACTCTAGTGACGGCTGAAGCCTGATTGCAATAGGAGCAACAATGATTGATGAGATCCTCCTCGAAGCTGAGGACAAGATGGATAAGGCCGTCGTTGCGGCCACAAATGAGTTTGCAAACATTCGTACAGGCCGAGCCAGTTCCGGCATGTTTGAGCAGATTCTCGTTGACTACTACGGTGCGCCAACGCCCATGCAGCAGCTGGCGTCGTTCCAAATCCCTGAGGCGCGAACCGTTCTGATCTCACCATTTGACCGCACTGCCACACAGGAGATCCTCAAGGCACTGCGTGAGTCCGATTTGGGAGTGAACCCGACCGATGATGGCAATGTCGTCCGAGTGATTCTTCCGGCATTGACTGAGGAACGTCGCAAGGAATACGTCAAGCAGGCAAAGACGAAGGCCGAGGACGCACGCGTGTCCGTGCGCTCCGTTCGCCGCAAAGCCAAGGAAGCCCTTGACCGCCTGAAGAAGGACGGCGAGGCAGGCGAGGACGAGGTCGAGCGCGCTGAAAAGTCACTGGAATCAGTGACGAAGTCTCACACGGAAAAAATTGATTCGCTGCTCGAAGCGAAAGAAAAAGAGCTTCTCACCATCTGATGTCAGCCGAATCCCTCTCAAACGTTGTGGGTCGGATTCTTCATCCCGGTCCAACACGGGAGGGAGAGCCGCTCGCAGAAACCGGTCGTGCCGGGAGAAATCTCCCGGCGGCGATCACCACTGGGGTCATCCTGGTCACGGCACTCACGCTGTCGCTTGTGTTTGCGCATGACCTGTTTTCAGTGGTGATTGCCGTGCTCTGTATGGGAGCGATCTGGGAACTTGGTGGTGCATTCGCCCGGCTTGGGATCACCATTGCAGCGGCTCCGCTGTATGTGGGAGCCGTTGGTATTCTCACGTGCGCATGGCTTCTGGGTGCGGAGGCATTGCTTTTCGCGCTGTACATCACGGTATTTGCTGTGATTACGTGGAGGATTCTTGAACAGCGGTCGGCCTCGCGTATCTACGATGTTGTCGCGTCGATCTTTGTTGCCGTCTATGTTCCCTTCGCCGCCTCGTTCTTCCTCTTGCTCCTGCGCGATACAGGGAATCCGTGGGCAGTCGGTGCCGTTGTCGCGATGGTTGTTGCCAGCGACACCGGGGGCTGGGCTGTGGGAGTTCTCATCGGTCGCCACCCCATGATTCCGCGGATCTCCCCGAAGAAATCGTGGGAAGGCTTCGCGGGGTCTGTGGTCGCCGCAATCGGCGTGGGAGTCACCTTTTTTGCTCTGTCACAGGCCCACTGGGCCTGGGGCATTGCCGCGGGAGTAGCGGCGGCTTTTATCGGAACAATCGGTGACCTGACGGAATCACTGATTAAGAGAGAAGCCGGACTCAAAGATATGTCACGGCTGCTTCCAGGACACGGTGGCGTTCTTGACCGGGTGGATTCACTCCTGATGTCCGCACCGGTTCTTTACGTCATCATTTCGGCAGCGTTTGGAACAGGTCAATGAGTAGCCCCACAATTCGTTCTCGCCGCGAGGTCCGTCCAACGGATCAGGCTCCGGAAGGAGCACGCTCACCGGATGCGAAACCGGTACTGTCGTTCACCGCGAAGCGCCGTGGTAAACCACCCGTTCATCTGGCAGACGTTGATCTCGCAGCACGTAAGACGATACTCAAGGATGCAGGATTCCCCGCTTTTAGGGCGGATCAGTTGTCTCGCCACTATTTCGAGCATTTCACCGGTGATCCGGCATTGATGAGCGATGTTCCCTCGGCAATGCATGAGGCGATTTCTCATACATTCTTCCCTCCGCTGGTCTCTGAGGTCATCACTCGGCAGGCCGATGATGGGTTGACTCTCAAACATCTGTGGCAGCTCTTTGACGGGGCCCGCGTTGAGTCGGTGCTCATGCGGTACTCAGAACGCACGACGCTGTGCGTGTCTTCGCAGGCGGGGTGTGGCATGGCCTGTCCGTTCTGCGCCACAGGGCAGATGGGGTTGACACGGAATCTCTCGACGGCGGAAATCATCGATCAGGTGCGCGCTGCTCAGGCGGCGTGTCGTGACGGCGCCCTCGCCGGAGGCCCAACCCGACTGTCGAATGTCGTGTTCATGGGGATGGGGGAGCCACTGGCGAACTATAAAACAGTGATTCAAGCACTTCACCGTCTCATTGACCCGGCACCCGAAGGATTCGGCATGTCGGCACGCAATGTCACCGTGTCAACCGTTGGCCTCGTCCCGGCAATCCATAAACTTGCCGCTGAGGCGATGCCGGTGACGCTGGCTGTGTCCCTTCACGCTCCCGATGACGATCTGCGTGACGACCTCATCCCGATTAATTCCCGCTGGAAAGTTGGGGAGTTGTTGGACGCTGCTCGATCCTACTTTGTGGCAACGGGACGACGCGTATCGATCGAATATGCCTTGATTCGGGATATGAATGATCAGCAGTGGCGTGCTCAGCTGCTTGCCGATGAACTCAATCGGCGTGGCCACGGCTGGGCACACGTCAATCCAATTCCCCTCAATCCCACTCCCGGATCGATTTGGACTGCCTCGACTCGGCGTGCTCAAGACACGTTCGTGCGGACTTTGCGTGACAATGGGATCCGAACAACGATTCGCGATACGCGCGGATCCGATATTGACGGTGCGTGCGGACAGTTGGCAACCGCAGTGAAGGAAGGGCGGGTTGTCACAAACGGTCCGACGCCATTAGGCATGCCCGACATGAAGAAGGAGACACGATGAGCGACGCATTCCCCACTGTGAGCGTCTTCAGACGAGGATACGATCCCGAATCGGTCGAGGCTTTTTTTGAGGACGCCCGCCGCGCGTACGAAGGTGGGGTCCCCGCAGAAGAATTCAGCGCAGTTCAGGTTCGTCAGGCGACGTTCACTCTCAAGCGCCGCGGCTACCAGATCGAGGCCGTGGATGCAGCAATGAATCGCCTCGAAGCGGCGTTCGTCCAGCGTGACCGCGCCGATCACATCGCTGTCAACGGCGAATCCGCGTGGTATGACCGCATCGCCGATCGTGCAACAACGCTGTATCCACGTCTGCAACGTCCCCGAGGTGAGCGTTTCTCGCATCCAGAGTCTGGCCGGGGATACGATAAGTCAGCGGTTGATGATCTCCTTGATCGTCTTGCTGGATACTTCGATGATCGCAACGACATTTCAGTGCAGGACATTCGTCGGGCGGTTTTCCCGCCAGCTCGTGGAAAGAAGGCCTACGCGGAAGGCCCGGTCGATGCCTACCTCGGGCGTGCGATCGAGATCCTCCTCGCCGTTGACTGACGGACCCAGGTTTCACATGTCGTCATGTAGACAGGTCGTTGTTCTTGGCTCAACAGGGTCGATTGGTACGCAAGCTCTTGATGTTGTGTCCCAGCATTCAGATCGGCTCAGGGGTGTGGCGCTCGCTGCGGGCGGTGGAAACATCGAGCTCCTTGCGCGTCAGGCCATTGATCACGAGGTCGAGGTGGTCGCAGTTGCCTCACGCAGAGGCTCTGAGCTGCGCGACGCAATCAGTGCTCTTGCTCCGGGCGGGAAGATTCCGCAGATCATTGAGGGGCACGATGCTGCAACTCAGATCGCGGGTTCGTTCCCCGACGCTGTGGTTCTCAACGGAATCACCGGGGGAGTCGGGCTGGCTCCCACTCTTGCAGCGCTGAACGCCGGGTCGGTTCTTGCCCTGGCAAATAAGGAATCACTTGTCGTTGGCGGGCCGCTCGTACGCGAGGCTCTTCGTTTTCCTGGCCAGGTGGTGCCGGTGGACTCAGAGCATTCGGCAATTGCTCAGGCACTTGCCTCGGGAATCCACGAGAAGGGACTGACTTCCCGGGTCGTTACAGGGCGAACGGAAGTCGCTGATCTTGTCTTGACCGCATCGGGGGGACCGTTTAGGGGCCAGTCGCGTGCTCAGCTTGCCGATGTGACTCCCGCTCAAGCACTGGCTCATCCGACATGGAATATGGGTCCGGTTGTCACCATCAATTCCTCAACTTTGGTCAATAAGGGTCTGGAACTGATCGAAGCGTATCTTCTTTTCGACGTTGATCCTGACCATATTGTCACAACGGTGCATCCTCAATCGATCGTGCATTCAATGGTCACGTGGAAAGACGGAGCGACAACTCTCCAAGCGTCCCCTCCCGATATGCGTCTTCCGATCGCTTTGGGACTGACGTGGCCTGAACGGCTCGACACAATCGAAAAGCCTCTGACGTGGTCTACTTTCCACAAGTGGACCTTCGAGCCGATTGACGTTGTGACCTTCCCAGCGGTCAAGCTTGCACGCATGGCGGTGTCGGAATCGCAGACGCATCCAGCGGTCTACAACGCGGCGAACGAAGCTCTTGTTGACGCGTTCCTCGCCGGTCGTATTCGGTGGCTCGATATCGTCGACATCCTCGCAGATGTGCTTGAGGCCCATGACGGCACGGATCATCCCTCTCTCGAGACGATTCGTCACGTGCAGGAATGGGCGAGGACGACTGCCGAAGCACGCATCCACGCAAAGGAAAGGTAACTCGTGTCCTGGATTTGGGGAGTGCTCGTTGTTGCGGTTGGCCTGGTAATTTCTGTGGCGCTCCACGAGTTGGGGCATATGATCCCGGCGAAGCGTTTCGGTGCTCTTGTTCCCGATTATTCCATTGGTTTCGGTCGGGTTCTCTTCTCGAAGCAGTGGGGCGAAACGCGAGTGAATGTTCGCGCGATTCCGTTGGGTGGTTTCGTTCGGATCCTCGGAATGTATGCGCCGGCAAAGCAGGGGACCCGGACAGTAAATTCTCGAGGACGCACGACTCTTGCCGAGGAAGCGCGCCAGGCAAGCCGGGATGAATTGGGGGAACATTCAGCGCGAGCCTTCTATTTACTGCGCCCCTGGCAAAAGATTATTGTCATGGTTTCGGGGCCGTTGATGAACCTCATCATCAGCATCGCCCTGATGTTCGTTGTCATGGTGGGGATTGGTTCCCCAACGGCAACGCTTCGTCTTGACGAGGCCGCGCCTACGGTGTCCACGGCATCGGGAACGAGGACGGGGCCGGCTTACGAAGCGGGATTACGAGCCGGTGACACGATTCGCGGCGTTGACGGAGCGCCGATAGGTACGTGGCGGGAGTTCCAGGAGAAGATTTCTTCCGGCACTTCTCAGTCAGTGGCGGTGACCTTTGAGCGTGATGGCGTCACGCAAACGGTCGATGTTGTTCCGGTGATTTCTTCGGCGGGTGGACGTGTTGTCGGGGTGCGTTCGGCGGTGGATTACGTTCCTGCCAGTGTGTCGTCTGTCGCTGAGGCCACGTGGGTGACGATGTCTCAGACCGCTGCGGTGGTGGTTCGTCTTCCTCTTGCACTCTGGGATGTGGGTGTGTCGCTGTTTACTGATGAGCCGCGTGACGCGTCCGGAGTGATGTCGATCGTTGGTGTTGGTCGGGTTGCCGGTGAGGTAACGGCAAGTCCCGATACCACAGGAACGGGGGATTGGCGTCCGAAAGTCGCTGTTCTCCTGTCATTACTTGCCTCTGTAAATATGGCGCTTTTCGTTTTTAATCTCATTCCCTTGCCGCCTCTTGATGGTGGACACATTCTCGGTGCGGTGTACGAGGGCGGGGCGCGCCTGGTTGCGCGTCTGCGGGGACGTCCCGATCCGGGACCGGCGGATACAGCGAAACTTGTTCCGTTGACCTGGGTTATGGCCTCGCTGTTGGTTGCCATGACGATTCTTCTTGTTGTTGCAGATATTGTTGATCCGATCCGGATGTTCTAGACGCATAGGAGACGCACCGGTTGTGCGTCAAGCCAGAGCAATTCGGCGGGCGGTGACGTGAGCAATTCAGCGGGCGGTGCGTGTGAGAGTATTAAGGTCCGCGGCGATGTGAGCAATTCGGTGCGCCGAGGCTCCCGCGTCGGTGCGACTTCATGGGGGCACTGGGCAATAATGGTCGGGTGACTGAAATTTCTTTGGGTATGCCTCAGGTATTCGGATCGCCTTTTCCTCGCAAGAAGACGCGGCGTATCGACGTGGGTTCCGTTCCCGTTGGTGGGGGGGCACCGGTGTCGGTTCAGTCGATGACGACAACGAAGACTCACGATATTGGGGCTACGCTTCAACAGATCGCCGAGCTGACGGCCGCGGGATGTGACATTGTTCGTGTTGCCTGTCCAACGGACAAAGACGCGGAGGCACTGCCGATCATTGTGCGCCAGTCCCGCATCCCTGTGATCGCGGATATTCATTTCAACCCGAAGTATGTTTTTGCGGCAATCGAGGCTGGCTGCGGTGCGGTGCGCGTCAACCCCGGCAATATCCGTAAGTTCGATGACCAGGTCAAGGAGATCTGTCGGGCAGCGTCGGACGCAGGTGTTTCGCTGCGCATCGGAGTGAACGCGGGTTCCTTGGATCCCAGGCTGCTGAAGAAGTACGGGCGGGCTTCGGCGGAGGCTTTGGTGGAGTCCGCGGTGTGGGAGGCAGGTCTTTTCGAGGAAAACGATTTCCACGATTTCAAGATTTCCGTCAAGCACCACGATGTGCTGACGATGATTGAGGCGTATCGGCTGCTGTCTGAAAAAGGTGATTGGCCGCTTCACTTGGGCGTGACGGAGGCAGGACCGGCATTCCAAGGAACAATTAAGTCCGCGGCGGCTTTCGGTGTGCTGCTGGCCGACGGCATCGGCGACACGATCCGCGTGTCCCTGTCTGCTCCTCCCGTTGAAGAAATCAAGGTGGGAACGAAACTCCTGGAATTCCTTGGTCTGCGTCAACGCACCCTGGAGATTGTGTCATGTCCGTCGTGCGGACGCGCTCAAGTGGATGTGTGGACTCTCGCAGATGAAGTAACGGAGGGCTTGAAAGACCTGACGGTTCCGCTTCGCGTTGCCGTCATGGGCTGCGTCGTCAACGGTCCCGGTGAGGCACGCGAAGCTGACCTGGGAGTCGCATCTGGTAACGGAAAGGGCCAGATCTTCATCCGGGGGAAGGTTGTTGAAACGGTTCCCGAAGACCAGATCGTTGAGACTCTGATCCGGCACGCGAACGCTTTGGCCGAAGAGATGGGCTTGGAAGAGGGCAGCGGGTCCGTTGAGGTTTCCCCGGCCGTGTAAGAAAGGAGCGCGTCAATGCGTGTTCGTTCAGTAGTTCTGTGTGGTGTGACTGCGGGTCTTGGTGCGGTCTTGGCGTCGGGTTTCCCTCTGCGTGCGGGGCTCACTCGGTCCCAGGCTGCTGTGTCTTTGCCGGGTGATCTCATTGTGCCGATGGCAACTGTTGTCGCTGATCGGGGAATCGAGGTGCGCGCCGATGTCCACACTGTGTGGAGTGTTCTTGATGCCGCTTTCGAGCTCGACGACGAGTCTGCCCTGATTGATCGCGTTGAGGATTCGCACATTCTCTTGCGTGTTGCCACGCCGGGAAGTGGGGACGAGGACGAACGGGCTGGCACATGCGTTATCGCTCTTGAACCGATCACCTCGGACCGTACCCTCATTCACCTGCGGGAACGCCATGTGACTCACACGCGAGCACAGCGGGCACAACTCATCGCTTCCTTCGCGTTGGAAGCTCCAAGCGCGTTGGCAATGCTTCGGGATTTGAGGAACGCAGCGCAACGATAATCGCGGATTGCTCACGGCAGCATCCTTTGTCAGCGATGAGGAATCGGCCATCCGCATGCACCCGCGGTCGCGTAGACTGTCCGTAGACTTTTTGGTTCGATGCGGTGAGGGATCGAGGCGCAAGGGAGGCACATGTTATGACGCAATGGGGCGGAGTCATCATGCTTGCTGGTACCGGACTCGGGATTCTTGCTGCATGGTTGTGGCTGTGGGCGGGTCTCGACCGTCGGGCGCGTGCTCTGTCAATCGAACGTATCTCCCCGGTGTCATCGCGCGTTGCATTCCCGGCAATTCAACGGATCATTTGGCCACTTGTGCCGCTGGTGGGGCTTGCGTGGATTGCGACGGCTCAGGTCTTTGCCCAGTCGATCCTTGGGCGTAGTTCCGATGCGGCAATGCTCGTGGTTGCTTTCCTTTTCCTCGTCATTATCGGCGTTGGACTGCTGGCTGCGTTTCGCGGGCCTCTTCCTGCGTACATGTATCCGGGGTGGCGTGCTGAGCGTTTCTACTGCGCTCATCCGGGGCGTGTCTATGAGGAGCTGTCGGAGCCGGAGGCGCGTCGTTTCTGCCGCAAACATCAAATCTCGGTTGCCTTAACCACGTGAGAGTCGCGGCGGGAGAGCCGGGGGAGAGAGCCGGTGTGAGGCAGTCGAATGAGCTGAGGTCGCCGGAGACTGTGATGGTGAACTAATCTGGGAGCCGTGCTAAAAACTCTCTCTTCATATTTCCTTCGGACGCTGCGAGAGGACCCAGCGGATGCTGAAGTCAACTCGCATAAGCTCCTCGTGCGGGCGGGGTATATTCGCCGCGCTGCGCCGGGAATCTACACGTGGCTGCCGCTGGGCCTTCGCCTCCTGCGCAACGTCGAGCAAGTGGTCCGCGAAGAAATGGACGCAATGGGTGCCCATGAGGTGCATTTCCCTGGGCTTTTACCGGCGGAACCGTACAAGGCAACGCAACGCTGGGACGATTACGGTCCCACACTTTTCACATTGCAAGACCGTAAGGGGGGTGACTACCTCCTGGCTCCAACACACGAGGAAATGTTCACGCTCCTCGTCAAAGACATGTACTCCTCGTACAAGGACCTGCCCCTGAGCCTCTACCAGATTCAGACGAAGTACCGCGACGAGGCTCGCCCGCGCGCCGGCCTCATCCGTGGGCGCGAGTTCGTGATGAAGGATTCGTATTCCTTTGATGTCACCGACGAAGGCCTCGACCAGTCCTACCTTGCCCATCGCAAGACCTATCAGCGAATCTTCGAGCGTCTCGGGCTTGAATACGTCATCGTTTCGGCAATGTCAGGAGCGATGGGAGGGTCGCGTTCAGAGGAATTCCTCTATCCCTCACCGATCGGCGAAGACACCTTCGTTCGTTCTCCCGGTGGCTATGCGGCGAATGCGGAGGCTGTGACAACTCCTCCCCCCAGTCCTCACGATGCTTCGGGCGTTCCCGCCACTGAGGTTTTTGATACCCCCGAGTCATCGACAATCACCGCTCTTGTTGAGCTGCTCAACGCTGAGTATCCGCGTGATGACGGACGAGAATGGACTGCTGCTGACACGTTGAAGAACGTTGTCGTTGCGTTGACGCATCCAGATGGTCGGCGTGAGCTTCTCATCGTTGGTGTCCCCGGTGACCGCGAGGTTGATATGAAACGCCTCGAAGCATCGGTTGCCCCCGCTGAAGTTGAAATGGCCACTGACGAGGACTTCGAGAAACACCCCGAACTGGTCCCCGGCTATATCGGGCCTCTGGTCATTGGCCCGAACTCTCCGGCACGCACCATTGACGAGGATGGGGTCCCGCGCGGCTCCGTGCGTTACCTCGTTGACCCGCGCATCGTTGAGGGAACTGTGTGGGTGACCGGTGCGAACGAGGACCGTCGCCACATGATGAACTTGGTGATGGGGCGTGACTTTGACGTTGATGGAACGATCGAGGCCGCAGAGGTGCGCGAAGGTGATCCCGCTCCTGACGGCTCTGGTCCGCTTCATCTCGAACGCGGTATCGAGATCGGACATATCTTCGCTCTGGGACGTAAATACGCTAAGGCCCTCAACCTGACGGTGCTTGATGAGAATGGCAAGTCCCAGGTTGTGACGATGGGATCGTATGGAGTCGGCGTGTCACGCGTCCTCGCTGCGCTTGCTGAATCCAGCTGTGATGATCGTGGCCTTGCCTGGCCTGCGGGTATCGCCCCCTTTGACGTTCACGTCCTCGCCACGGGCAAGGGGGAAGAGGTGTTCGACGCTGCTCGCACGATAAGTCAGCAGCTTGACGCTTCCGGCCTCGATGTTCTTTTCGATGATCGTCGTAAAGTCAGCGCCGGAGTGAAGTTCGCCGATTCTGAGCTGATCGGTATTCCCCTGAGCATCGTCGTTGGTCGCGGACTTGCTGAGGGCAAAGTCGAGGTCCGTGTTCGTCGTGGCGATCGCAAAGAAATGCCCGTCGACGAGGTCGTTGACTACGTGCGATGCCTCCACGAGGAACTCATCAGGGAAGGCAGGTAAGCAACATGGCGATTCGTGACATTCGGATCATTGGTGATCCGGTTCTGCGTACTCCGTGCGACACGATTACTACGATTGACGACTCCGTGAAGTCCCTCGTTGAAGATCTTCTTGAGACCGTTGATATGGATGGCCGAGCAGGACTGGCGGCCAATCAAATCGGTGTTGGTCTGCGCGCGTTCTCGTACAACATTGACAAGGAGATTGGGTACGTTCTCAATCCCCGCATCGTTGAGATGAGCGAGGACGAGTACCAGGACGGCGATGAGGGATGCCTGTCGGTACCGGAGCTGTGGTACCCAACGAAACGCGCATGGTATGCGCGTGTTGAAGGCATTGACCTTGACGGCAAGCCGGTGATCCTTGAAGGTGAAGAGCTGATGGCTCGGTGCCTCCAGCATGAATGCGATCACCTCGATGGAATGATCTACATCGACAGGCTCGACCGGGCTACTCGCAAGAAGGCTCTGCGCGATATCCGCAACTCGGATTTCTAAGGAGTGAAGCCTCGGCTGTTCGTGGGAGACTGCTGTATTTTGACGCACACACACGGATCATTGAGTGTCGACGTCTTCCCATCGTGGCATTGCCGGCATGGTGATGAACGCGGCACGCCCGCTATCGACTTGGGATAGCGGGCGCGAACGCGTATCCTAGGTGAAGACACCGTGAATCATTGGTTTCTCAGGTTGATGAGGGCGTAGGGGAAGACGATCCTCAACAGCAACCGGAGGTCACAATGAAAGGGACATATACCCGCGGTGTACTTTTCGTGCATTCAACACCGCCCGCACTATGTCCACACATTGAGTGGGCAGTCGGCACCGCGCTCGGTCAGGAGATTCATCTCCAGTGGACCGATCAGGATGCTGCCCCCGGAATGGTGCGCTGCGAATTCTCCTGGGTCGGACAAACGGACTCAGGAGCGCGGATCGCCTCAGCATTACGCGGCTGGGAACACCTGCGCTACGAAGTCACGGAGGAACCAACCGCCCTAAGTGACGGAGGCCGGTGGTGCCACACGCCGTCGCTGGGGATCTTCCATTCCCAAATGGACACGGTCGGTAATGTCGTTGTTCCCGAAGATCGTGTTCGCGCAGCAATTGAACGCGCCCATTCCTACGAGGAACTGCGTGAAGCGCTTGACCTTGCCCTAGGGCAAGCATGGGATGACGAACTTGAACCCTTCCGTCATGCGGGAGCTGGTGCTCCCGTGCGCTGGCTCAACAACCGCGTCGGCTAGTCACGCGGAGGACACGACTATGGGAACCATCGCTGAACTTCTCGGGTACTCTCTCGAACCTGACCCCGATGCCACGGGCGCTGATTCGGGGGAAAATGCGGGCTCGTCCTCGGTCATTGACGCGGGAGCGAATGAGAAAGCTGATGAGCAGCGGGAAGTCGCGATGGCGATTGTTCTCGATGAATGCGACCTTGCTCCCGCGCAGGCGCGTGCAGATCTTACTCTCCGTGAAGACCTTGAGATGGATGATCTTGTGCTCTATGCGATTGTGTCGCGGATGGAACATGAGATGAAAACATCGTTGAGTGACGACGAGGTGCGCAGTTGGGTCACTCTCGGTGATCTCCTTGACGCGGCAGCTGCCGTTGGGTAAATCTCTGCCAGAGCTTTCTCGCCGACGTGCTGATGCGTTGTCACGGATGGTGCTGCGCCTCCCCTCACGGCGAACTTTCCTGAAAATATGCCAATTTTTTAAGGTTCGCGGTGCTCAATTGTGCGATGCCTGACAGTATCAGATGATGAGAAAAACGCGATGAATCGCCCTTTTGTGGAGGCGAGAGTCCTATATAGTTAGGACGAAAGTACTAGCTTCCAACGAAGGAAGAGCAACAGCATGACGATGGCGTCTCGTACAGAAAAGGATCTCCTCGGAACGCGGGAGGTTCCTCTTGAAGCATACTGGGGAATTCACACCCTCAGGGCAACAGAGAATTACCAGTTCTCCGGGCAAGTGATTGGTGACGAACCTGCATTTGTCCGCGGAATGGTTCAGGTCAAGAAGGCCTCGGCCCTTGCGAATCATGAACATGGAATTCTCTCTGATGAAATCACCGATGCGATCGTCTGGGCGTGCGATCAAGTCCTCGATGACGGACGATGCATGGATCAATTCCCCATCGACGTTTTCCAGGGTGGCGCTGGAACCAGCGTCAATATGAATACGAACGAGGTGATCGCCAACCTCGCCCTTGAACATCTGGGATACGCACGAGGGCGCTACGATGTGATCCACCCGAATGACCACGTCAACAAGTCACAATCAACGAATGACGCGTATCCCACGGGCTTTAGGCTCGGCGTGTACGCCAGAGTTGACGATCTCCAGGCTGAACTTGCTCGACTCATCGACGCGCTACGCTCCAAAGGGCATCAGTTCAGCGACATCATCAAAATGGGGCGCACGCAGCTCCAAGATGCCGTTCCTATGAGCCTGGGGAACGAATTCACTGCCTTCGCTGTGCTCCTCGAAGAAGAGATCGCTCGTCTGCGAAATAACTCGGCGCTCCTGCTTGAAGTGAACCTCGGAGCCACGGCCATTGGAACGGGACTGAATACTCCCACCGGCTACCAGGAAACCGTGGTGGGAATTCTTCGTAACGTGACCGGCCTACCAATCCAAGGGGCACACAACCTCATCGAAGCAACATCGGACACGGGTGCGTATGTGTCGGTGCATGCTGCGCTCAAACGCCTCGCAGTGAAACTGTCGAAGATCTGTAATGACCTGCGGCTCCTGTCATCGGGTCCGCGTGCGGGGCTGGGGGAGATTCGCCTTCCCGAACGCGCCGCCGGTTCCTCGATCATGCCCGCGAAAGTCAACCCCATCATTCCCGAGGTTGTCAACCAGGTGTGCTTCAAGGTCATCGGTAATGACATGACGGTGACTTTTGCTGCCGAGGCCGGGCAGCTTCAGCTCAACGTCATGGAGCCCGTTATCGGTCAGTCGATCTTCGAGTCCCTTCACCTGTTGATTCGTGCCACGCGGACGCTTCGTGAGCTGTGCATTACTGACATCGAGGCGAACGAGGAAGTCTGTCGTCACAATGTCCTCAATTCCATTGGCATTGTTACCTACCTCAACGAGGTCATCGGTCATGCTAATGGTGATCTTGTTGGTCGTGAATGTGCGCGCTCTGGACGTAATGTTCGTGAGGTTGTCCTTGAGATGGGTCTTCTTGATGAGCGGGCTCTCGATGAACTTCTTTCCGTGGAGAATCTCCTGCGGCCACAATACCGCGATGCGCGTTACTACTCCGGTGCGGATCCGTCGGTCAGTGTTGTGGAGGAGTCCGACCTCGAAGATAAATGACGGGAGGATCGCCAGGAATCGGCGGTGGTGTGATCACCAATCAGCTCTGAAGTTGGCGGTGAAATGAACACACGTATTTGTGTGTTGGGCCACAAATGCTGCGGAATGTGTCATACTGAGAGTGCACGTCGGGATCACACCCCAAAGCACCAAATGAAGAGCATACGAGAGCCAAAGATGCCGCTCTAATCAGCGTGGGACGTCATCCCTGACGTGCAACAACTTCATCGCACACAATAACGGCAGGTCCGCCCATACGGGCGAACCTGCCGTTACTGTGTGATCTCAAAACCCACGACGCGGATTCACGTGATCTTTCGCGAAGCCATCATCGATCGCTGATCGCTGATCGCTGATAGTCCGTGTTTGGCGTGAGGCACCGTGATTGCGGATCCTCAGTCGTGGTGGTCATGGTCATGGTCGTGAGCATCTTGCACTCCGATCGCGTAGTTGAAAATCTCGTAGCGATCAATGGCCTGCTGAACCACGCTGCGGTCAATTTCTCCACGATCAGCCAACGCAGCCAAGGTGCGTACCACCATCGTTTCAGCATCGATGTGGAAGAACCTCCGGGCGGCGCGGCGCGTGTCCGCAATGCCGAAACCGTCGGCACCGAGCACCCGATAGTCACCGGGAACCCACGGGCGAATCATGTCTTGCGTCAGCGAATCAAAGTCCGAAGTCGCAATGAACGGACCTTCGGCACCTGAGAGCTTCTGCGTGAGGTACGCGGCGCGGGGTTCCTCATTCGGATGCAGATAGTTGTGTTCATCAGCTTCAAGACCATCACGTCGCAATTCAGACCACGACGTAACAGACCATACCGCCGCGTCAACACCCCAGTCATCCTGTAGGAGAGTCTTCGCTTGACGCGCCCACGGCACTCCCACACCCGAGGCGAGGAGCTGAACCTTTGGCCCCCCGGCAAAGGAATGGTCGTCGACTTTGTAAATGCCTTTGAGGAGGCCCTCAACGTCAAGGTTTTCCGGCTCAGCAGGCTGGTGAATTGGCTCGTTGTACACCGTGAGGTAGTACATGACGTTGGGATCACGCTCATCGCCCTCGCCGTACATTCGCTTGAGACCGTCTTCCATGATGTAGCGGATCTCGTAGGCGTAGGCGGGATCGTAGTTGACGAAGGCGTGGTTTGTTGATGCCAACACATGCGAGTTGCCGTCCATGTGTTGGAGTCCCTCGCCGGCAAGGGTTGTACGACCTGCCGTTGCGCCGATAACAAAACCACGGGCTAGCTGGTCACCGGCAGCCCAGAACTGGTCGCCTGTACGCTGGAAACCGAACATCGAATAGAAGATGTACACGGGAACGATCGGCAGATTATGCGTTGTATACGCCGTTCCGGCTACCTGGAATGCCGCAGCCGAGCCGGCCTCGGTAATGCCCGTGTGAAGGACCTGACCCTGCTCGGATTCCTTGTAGGAGAGCATCATGTCGGCATCAACGGCGGTGTAGTTCTGACCGTGCGTGTTGAAAATCTTCGCGGAGGGGAAGATCGCATCCAGGCCGAAGGTTCGTGCTTCGTCAGGAATGATCGGAACGAAGTATTTGCCAACTTCCTTGTCCTTGAAGAGGTCCTTAAGGAGGCGAACGAGCGCCATCGTTGTGGCAACTTCAAGCGGTCCGGAACCCTTGGATAGGCCTGCAAAGGGCTTCGTTGGCAGTGCGGGCAGCTTCGGGTCACGGTCATCACGACGCTCCGGCAGCCATCCGCCGAGCTTTTCGCGACGTTCCTTCATGTACAGCAGAGCCGGGTGGTCCTGCGGCGGCAAGTAGTAGGGCGGCATGTACGGATCGCGTTCAAGTTCCTCATCGGTGATGGGGATCTGTAGGCGATCGCGAAGGTTTTTCGCATCCTCAAGCGTGAGCTTCTTCATCTGGTGCGTTGAGTTACGACCGGCGAAGTGTGAGCCCAGAGCGTAGCCCTTGATCGTGTGGGCGAGGATGACGGTTGGCTGGCCGGTGTGCTCCATCGCGGCCTTGTAAGCGGCATATACCTTGCGATAGTCATGGCCGCCGCGCTGGAGTGCCCAAATTTGCTCGTCGGTCCAATTTTCAACCATTGCTTTCGTGCGCGGGTCACGACCGAAGAAGTGTTCGCGGACGTAGGCACCGTCGTTGGCCTTGAAGGTCTGGTAGTCACCGTCAAGGGTTTCATTCATGACGTTGATCAGGGCATTGTCCTTGTCGGTGGCCAGAAGCTGATCCCAGCCTCGACCCCAGATCACCTTGATCACGTTCCACCCGGCACCCTTGAAGAATGCTTCGAGTTCCTGAATGATCTTGCCGTTTCCACGCACCGGACCGTCGAGGCGCTGGAGGTTACAGTTGATGACGAAGGTCAGGTTATCAAGACCTTGCTGTGCGGCCAGTTGGAGCATTCCACGCGATTCGGGTTCGTCCATTTCACCGTCGCCGATGAAGGCCCACGTGTGCTGCTGGGACGTGTCTTTGATTCCGCGCAGATGCAGGTAGCGGTCAAACCACGCCTGGTAGATCGCTTCAGCGGGGCCGAGGCCGAGCGAAACGGTTGGATACTCCCAGAAGTCCTCCATCTGGCGGGGGTGGGGGTATGAGGGAATGCCGTGCTCGTTCGATGCCTGCTGACGGAAGCCATCCATCTGTTCTTCGGTGATGCGGCCTTCAACGAATGCGCGTGCGTAGGGGCCAGGGGAGGCATGGCCCTGGAAGAACACATGGTCACCGCCGCCGGGATGGTCTTTGCCGCGGAAGAAGTGGTTGAGACCGACCTCGTACAAAGTGGCAACGGATGCGTAGGAGGAAATGTGCCCGCCGACTTTAACTCCGGGGCGCTGCGCGCGCGTAACCATCACGGCGGCGTTCCATCGAATCCATCGACGGTATTGGCGTTCTGTTGCTTCGTCTCCGGGGAAGTAGGGTTCCTGGTCAACGGGAATCGTGTTGACGTAGGGGGTGGTGTATTCCTGCGGGAGCTGGACGCCTTCTCGTCGTGCTTTATCGAGCATATGGAGGAGGATGTATCGGGCGCGCGGTCCGCCCTTCTCTTCAATGAGTCCCGACAGAGATTCAACCCATTCAGCGGTTTCCTGAGGATCGTTATCCGGGACTTGTCTGAGAAGTCCGTTGACGACGGGAGGATGTTTCTCGCTCAATTGACTCGCGCCTTCCTTTTCCTTGTGGAGTTGCGTGGCAGACACGCCCTCGTGCGTTACTCACATATTGTCCCTCTGACGGGCCTGAAATGCGAGCGAATGTGGGACTTCTGACCCAACATGAGGGGTATCGGACAGCGCGCGGCGCCTGAGATGAGTTTCAGGGGCGAGGGCGAAGGGCTTTTTCTTTATGGGGGTTCTTGTTGGTAGTTGGGTTTTTGGTGGGGGGTGTGGGGTGGCTCCGGCAGGTGTTGTTTCTGCCGGGGCCACTTTGTTGTGTCACTGCTCAGCGTGAGGGGGGTTGGTGTGATGGTGATTCCTTCACGCTGTGTGTGGTGTGTTAGTCCTCCAAGCGTCGGCGTCGGTGTCGTTGGATAAGGAGTGTTCCGAGGATGAGGAGGCTTGCTCCGAGTGTTCCTGTGATTAGGGTGTTGGTGCCGGTGTGTGCCAGGGTGGGGATTTTCTTGTTGACCACTGTGCCCAGGTCCACTGTTTCACCGTGTGTGGTGATTTGCGCGGACAACCTGTGGGTGGTGTTGCGGTATCCCTTGGGGGCGTGTGTTTCCACAACCGTGTATTTGCCGTAGGCAACCCTGGTGAACACAAGCGTGCCATCTTTACTGGTGGTTTGGGTGTCTGCGACGTGTCCGTCGTGGCGACGTAACTCAAACACAGCACCTGCTAGGGGTGTGCCGGTGTCACTGACCTTGGTCAGGGTGATGTTGCCGTGGATGAGGGTGTTGGTCACGGTGTACCCATCACCAGCACTCCCAGTGACAGCCGTGTCGTATCCCTTGACTGGGTCCTCAACAACCGTGTACTGGATTTCCTTACCCGCGGTGTTGGTGTCAAGACCAGTGAAGACTCCAGTCCACGTGTCCTTGGCGGTCAGAGTCAGGGTCTTGCCCGTCTCCACACCATCAGCAACCAGCTTGACAGTCACCTCGGTGGGGCGCACACCATCCTGATCGTCCGCGTCATCCCACACCTTCGACACCACAATGTCACGCTTGGCGGCCTTGTGGGTGTTGGTGACGGTCAGACCCGCTGTCATCGACCCCGAATAGGACGGGGTGTATTCCTTGACCGGATCTTCGGCCACGGTGTATTGGATTTCTTTACCGGCCTTGTTTGTGTCAAGACCAGTGAAGACTCCAGTCCACGCGTCCTTAGCATTCAGGGTGAGGGTTTTGCCTGTGTCCACACCGTTTGCGAGCAGCTTGATGGTCACTGAGTCTGGGCGAATAGCGTCTTGGTTATCCGCATCCTCCCACACCTTGGTGACCTTAATGTCACGCTTGGTGACCTTGTGGGTGTTGGTCACGGTGAGGCCATCTTTCATTGTCCCGCCGTACTCAGCCGTGTAGTTAGCGACCTTGTCCTCAGCTACGGTGTACTGGATTTCTTTGCCGGCCTTGTTTGTCTCAAGGCCGGTGAAGGTCCCAGACCACTTGCCGTCAGCGGTCAGAGTCAGTGTCTTGCCCGTGTCTTTACCATCGGCGCGCAATTTCACTGTGACTGAGTCTGGGCGAATACCATCCTGGTTATCCGCGTCATCCCACACCTTGGTCACCACAATGTCACGTGTAGCGACCTCGTGGGTGTTGGTGACAGTCAGACCATCTTTCATCGAACCCGAATAGGACGCCGTGTACCCCTCAACCGCATCCTCGGCCACGGTGTAGTGGATTTCTTTACCGGCCTTGTTGGTGTCAAGACCAGTAAAGGTTCCAGCCCACTTACCCTCAGCATCCAGGGTGAGTGTCTTGCCCGTGTCCACACCATCAGCAACCAGCTTGACAGTCACCTCGGTGGGGCGAATAGCGTCTTGGTTACCCGCATCATCCCACACCTTGCTGACATTAATAGCACGTGTGCCGTGCTGGTGAGTGTTCGTCACCGTAAACCCATCAGCAAGCTTTCCATTAACCGTTGAGGTGTAACCGGTCATGTCCTCTTCGCTTACGGTGTAGGTGATGGGGTTGCCGTGATTGTCGTAGGTGGGCAGGTCGGTGAAGGAGAATGTTCCATCCCCGTTGGCATCTACTGGAATCATGGCGCCGGTGGGGGTGCCGTTACTGATCAGACGCACCGTCGCTGTTGCGGGACGCACACCATCTTGGTTGTTGTTGTCCACCCACACAACGGTGCCACTGACCGTGATCGTGGGGTTCACCAGCGTGTTTGTCACGGTAAACGCGTGACCTTGACTAGTCACCGCGACAGTGTAGTCATGACCCCCAGCAGTTAACGTCCCCGTCGTGGTGACCAGCCCATTGTCGGTGACCTCACCGACCGTATAGACGATCTCACGACCACCATCGTATTGGGGCAGACCCGTAAAGGTGTGCTGCCAGTTATTCCCAGCATTAACATCCTGCTGTTGGGTAACCTGACCGTCGGCCAGTAGTGCGAGACGCACCTGGGGAGCATGATCGGGGAGAATCCCAGACCATGCTTTTGTTGCCGACACCGACACCTGACCGGTGATCGTGTTGGTCACGGTGAACCCAGTGGCTGCTGTGCCTGAGGTTACTGACTCATAATGGTCAACCGCGTCTTCAACCACCTCATATGTGATGGGTTGACCGGGAGCCTTGAACTTCGCCAGTCCCGTAAACGAAGCTGTCCACTGGTTCCCAGCATTGAGCGTCAGTGACTTGCCAGCCACCGCGGTGCCATCAGCTTTAAGGCTGACCGTCACCGATGCTGGACGCAGGTTCTTCGCATTACCATTATCAACCCACACCTTCGACACCGGCACATCAACAACCGCAGGAACATGCGTATTACGCAGCGTCAGGCCGTTGGTCATTGTTCCGCCGGGTGTTGTTGTGTAGTCGGTGATCGCGTTCTGCCTGACGGTGTAGGTGATGGGGGTGCCGTTGTTGTTGACCTCGAGGTTGTTGAAGGTTGCGGACCAGTTGTTGTCTGCATTCAAGGTTGCGGTCTTGTCCGTTTCCACACCATCGGCAAGCAATGTGACGGTTACAGAGGTTGGACGAATACCGTCCTGATTCTCATTGTCGGAGAAGGTTGCCGACACGCTGACAGAACGCCGAGCAACCTGGTGCGTGTTCGTCACGGTGTATCCGTTAGCGGCTGTTCCGCTGACTTGCGAGGTGTACCCATCGGGTACTGTGGTTTCTTCAACTGTGTAGGCAATCTGTGTGCCTTGGGGGGTGTAGGCACGCAAGCCCTCGAATGTGGCTGTCCAGTGGTTGCCAGCATTGAGCTTGACCGATTTACCAGCCGATGTGCCGTCAGCTTTGAGAGTGATTGTCACTTCGCTTGGGCGGATGCCGTCTTGGTTGTTGGCGTCGTTCCATACTTTCGTGACCTGTACTGAGGTGCGGTCCAGAGCGTTTTCCACGGCAAGAGTGGCGTTGACCGCGTCGCGGGTGAGCGTGACATCGTGCTTGGTTGCAGACCGGGCGTAGCCTGTGGGGGCGGTGATTTCAACGACCTTGTAGGCTCCCAGGGGAACATTGGTGAATGTTGCTTTTCCTTGGGTGTTCGTGGTGACGTCTTGGATCACTTCGCCGTTGGTTCCCGTGACCTGCTTGTCTGCCGTATCTGTGAGACGGAATACCGCGCCGGCCAAAGGAGAAGCCGCAGTCCCGTCTTCAGCTTTAGAGGTTTTCGTGATGGTGACCGTGCCAGGAATCAACCTGATAGCAACATTGCGCACCTGAGTCGCATTGTGCGCAACGAGGTTAACGCTCGTTGTTGTCACTTCGTTTCCAGAAACAGTGGTTGCGTCAATGTTATTACCGCTAACGCCGGTACCTGGGGTGGTGACGAAGTCCTCTGTCTGGGCTTTCAAGGCTTTGAGGCGGTAGGTTCCTGTGGCGTAGATGGTGGCGTCATAGGTGCCGTCAGCACTGGTGACGACAGCTGGGAGAATCTTGCCGCTGGGATCCTTCGCGGGGGTGCCGTCGTCGTTCACGATGTGGAGTTCGCGTCCGGCAAGCGGCTTGTCTGTGCCTGCCGTGTAGGACGAATCCCCATTAATGTCAACGAAATACCTGCCTTTAATGTGGTACTTCTGAATCTGTACCGTCGTGCTCGTTGCTTCGGTGAACACCGAGCCATTGGTGGAGAACGCAGCCGTATTCACGGCCTTATCGGCATCAGTGACGGAAATGTCCTTCAAGGATGTGTCTGTGGGCATACGTGAAGGAATGACGATGGTCACAGCCGTATCCGAGGGAATTTTCTGGCCTTCTTTGAGAACGGCACGTACAGATTTCACGTGAGAGAAGTCGGTGACGTGGTCTGCCGGCACCCACTCTCCATCACGCACAGATGCGAGGTCAGCACCTTGCGGGGTCAGCTGGTAGGAGAACGCAAACTTTGCATTCACCTCCGGGGTATTCGCATCCTCTAAACTGCCAGTTAAACCGGTAGTGAAAGTCGACCCACGCTCCGGATAACCTGAGGCGGTTTCAACGATCGCATGGTCACCCTGATATGGCAGAACATCAATGATCGTCAGACTATTCATTGGACTGCGTGATCCGTTATACGCCACCAGTCGGTGGGACAGGTCCGATCCAAGATCACCAGCAACCTTGCTCGACGTTGCACCGTGAATACTGGACTGCTTTGTGAGTACGAACTCTTTGGGAGGAGTGAATGTCAGCGTCGAAGTTCTGACCTGGAAGGTTTCGGTTGTGTCGCCGTCTTCGTCCAGGTCAAGCGCATCCGTGTAAGGGTTCGTCGCTGGCGAAGCGACATCATTACCATCCCACATCATGTAGGTCGGAATCTCATGTGGGCCGCCCGTCGTTGCCGCTGTCGCCAGCAGCGTCAACTTCGTACGGGAATACGTAGCGACTGGCACAGTTCCGTAGTCAACAATCACCGCTGTCTTACCGGTACCGTGATAGTTCGCGACGGTCGTGACTGTCGTTGAGCTCATGTCTGGTAGAGACGCCACGTACTCAACACCTTCGGGCAGGAGAGTAACGGTCCGTATATTTCGGATTTCCGTCAGAGGGCCATAGGTTGTTTCCGCTGTTGTGTGGAGGCCGTTAGGCAATGTGGGACCAACCGTCAGTCGGAAACGAGAAGTGGGCTGACCTTTCTTATCTATTTGGTAAGTTACCGCCGAATCTTCGGGTTTGTTTTGATCAACGGTTGGCCGCAGAGGAGAGATATTGATAGTTCCGTTAAACTTAAACGGAGTGGACGTCTCGCCTTCGAGTGCGACGGCGATGTTCTCCCGTAGCGTGAATGTATCGAAAGTTGGCGACGCTTTGAGGCGTTCCTGCTCTGCCGTCGTCAACTTGGAGAACGTTCTCACTATCAGGCGAGTGTTGTCGAAGAGGACGGGATTCTCAAAGGCAAGAACAAGCTGAGTGAACTCACCTTCTGTTTGCTCAGTAATCGCAATATCGTCACCGAGCTGCACATGTTCCTTAATCAGCTCGCGAGTCCCATCCGCACGAACACCATAGAGCTTCGTATTACCTTTATTGACTCCCTCTTCAACGATCTTCTCATTCGCTTCGATGATGTCGCGGTTATCGTCGTTGACTATTATTTTTGGGGTAATTTCTGGTTCTGGTGCGAGACGAAAAGATGAGAATCGGGTTCGCGAGTCGGTGTTCTCTGTAATAACCTCAGTGATTGAAGTGGTCTTTCCACCTTGGAACCGATCGCGTCCGGTAGGTCCGGACCCATTGTTTTCGTTACCAAAAAAAGCATAGTATCCAAGACCTGGATCGGTGAAATCTTTGGTACCGGCGTAAATATGCTCATTATGCCAATAGTATTCCTCTTTGTTATAAGCCGATTCAAGGGGAACGTTATGCGCCTGAAAGATGGTGCCGCTTTTATAGAGGAGCCTGGATCCTGTTTTCGTGAAGACGTTTTTCGGGAAGTGATAAAATTCAGTGCGAGAACCGACCTTGGTGCCACCCGTGCCGTCGCTCTCGGCATTGACGTAGTAGTCAATGGTCACCGGAAGGTCCGTATCAAGAGGGACTCCGGTAAACAGAATTTTTAAGTGTCTCTTGGGGGAATTTGAGTTTTCTTTTGCGCGCGAAAACTCCCCGAATGTCGCATACTTTCCGTTCGAATGAGTGGTAAAATTCCGATCAAACGATGGATCAGATTTGATGAAGGTGACCTCCTGGCGCCCCTCGGAAAGATCTTTGACGGTAACATCTGGACCGGGGAACTGGATTCGCGCACCTGCAGGAAGAGTGACCACCATCTTGACGTTCTTGGGAACAACAAGTCCTTCGTTGGTTCTATTTCCGTTATCCGGGGCGATCGACAGATAAAGATTCGATGTCACTGATGTTCCCTCGGGAATCGTTGTGACACTCGAATCCTTCACTGTGACTTTGCTGCCACGGTTGTTGTGACCATTCGGTGTATCCCTGATGCTGTAGTTGTAATTCGCCCCCGCACGTTTTTCTGCTAACGAATATGCGGTGTAACCGACACCGCGAGCCGTGTATGTCTTGGAATCGTGAGCAATTTCTACCCCATCTGCTGTGTAAAGAGTTGCGTCGACAGTAAAGGTATCTCCCGGTTGAGCGTATTTTCCGTCAATAGCAAAAGTGTATGGGTAGGTGTACTGTGTGCCTCCAGCCAATGATGAGAACCGGGATGTCACGTATTCATACTGCTCATCACTGCTTCGTTCGGTTGTTCCGGCCTGGGAAGGAACAACTTTGACGCCGGTGAGCTTATTTGTCTTTGGGATGCGAATCCGAAGATAGGGATTTTCCAGCGAATAGTCTTCAGCCGAGATATCCAGATCGACGACATCGGAGATGGGCTTATGCATCAGGTAAGTAGTCTCACCTTTAATCACTTTATTCTCGGCAGTCAGGGTGCCAACCGTGAGTGTCACGCGCGATGTGTCATCAGCTCCGGCAGCCGGGTCTCCATCAGCTCGGGAACGCAAAACCGGTGTGGGCGCAGCTTCGGTTGCCGTTGGCGCACCGCCTAAAGATCGGGAAGCGCTAGCTCCGCTGCCGTTGGACTCGTCGCCAGCTGGCTCTGCGGTTGCTGACTGAGGTGTCTCCGAATTCGCTGAGGATTCAGCTACTGCTGAAGATTCCGCCGTCGTTGAAGGGGGAGGAGAAGGAATGACATCGGTATCTGGTGTGACAGCCGTTGCTGGCAGCCCAGTGAAAGCGATGGTTATGGCAAGCAATCCAGGCAAGAGCCTGCGTTTGACACTCATCTTCGCGTCCGTCCTGATAGGAGGTTCACATATAAGGGTTTCAATGTAATTCTATGGGGGGGGGGTGGTTGTTGACCACACTTTGTGACAATTTCTTCCGTCGATAGTCGTTTGTGTCGGTTGGAAGTGGACCTAGGTCCCGATGCTCGGTGGTGGAACAATTCGCAGATTTGCGCGTGGACTTTTCCTCGTCGCGGTGATCTGCTTTACAATGGAGACGTGATGTGTCATTCAGCGCAGCGAGCGCTCTCGCCGAAAGGTGGTTGTTCATCGTGGCGATGAGCCTCGGATTCCAGCCGGGACAGATTGTTCAAGAGTTCTACGTTGACGACGATGCCGACGAGAATCTTCGTCGTTCCATCGAAGAAGAAACGGGCGAACAGATCGCGGACGTTGACTACGGCGATGTTGTCGACGGAGCCATCGTGTGGTGGCGAGCAGACGATGCCGAAGAGGAAGATCTCGCAGACGTCCTCGTTGATGCGATGTCGAACTTAGATGACGGCGGCCTCATTTGGGTTCTCATCCCCAAACCAAACCGCCCCGGAGCGCTGCCAGTCGCCGACGTTGAAGATGCTGCTGACGTTGCCGGACTTCATTCGACCTCGGCTGCTTCAGTGGGAGATGACTGGGCGGGAATTCGCCTGACCGCTCGTCCTCGGTCGAAGTAGAAAACCACGGACCACGCGCACCTAAGTTTCACCCGTTGATGTCGAAACCAACGGATTCTCAGTGTTCGCCAGCGGTTTTGTGGATCACCGGAACACCCACTAAACTTTCCCGTGCTGTACACGTCGGTACCACAGACAGAGTAGAGGCCGCGTGACAGTGCGAAAGGGCCTGTAGCTCAGTTGGTCAGAGCGCTGCGTTTACACCGCAGATGTCGTCGGTTCGAATCCGGCCGGGCCCACAAACGTCCCACGCGCATTCTCGCGCAAGCGGACTAGCTTGCGAAGAACTCCTTGATGCGCGCGATATCCGCTTTGCCGTTCGGATTCACGGGAATAGTGTCCACCCAGTGCACCCGCCGAATCTGCTCCCACGGTGCCAACTTGTGTGCCAACGCCCGCTGGATCTTCGCAACACTGGGAGGGGCGCCGCTCCCATTCCATTGGGCGAGAGCCGCAACAATCTGCCCCCACGTGTCATCCGCCACGCCGACCACAACAGCCTGAGCGATGCCGGGGATTTCTGAGAGCGCCTCCTCAATGGGTGAGGGCGCAACCATTTCCCCTCCCGTGTTGATCAACCGCGAGGCACGGCCAACCATGTGAATCCACCCGTGATCATCGCGGTATCCCAGGTCACCCGTGCGCAACCACTCGTCCTCGCCAACAACATTCGGACCTGACACCAGGATTTCCCTGGCCTCATGCTCCCCGGCTGCGCGTTGACCCGTAGCGATTATCGAGGCAGAATCTGTTTCCTCGCCAGCTAGACGCATGGTGACATAGGGGAAGGGCTGGCCGATCGCCCCATCCGCGTTGGTGATATCCGCGCTGAGTAACGCCCCTGCACCTCCGGTTTCTGTCATCCCCCAGACATGGATGGGACTTAGGCCAAGTGAACGAAGCTGCAAGGCCAGAGCCGGTGAGAGAGCGTCGCCACCGATTAAGGGTTTAACCAGCGATGACAGGTCCGCGTGACACCGTTCTTGCGCGGCAAGTAGACCGTGACACATCACGGGTACAAGAAACATCATATTGATGCGGTACCTTTCGATGGCCCGCAGAACCTTCTCAGGGTCAAAACGGCGAATCACCACGAGGGTGCCACCGTGACTTAACGTATCGAGGGTTGTCCCATTGAAACCGCCGACATGTGTCAGCGGTGCGCAGACCCCGACCACGTGATGACCGGGGGAGTACTCGAAACCGTCACGAAAATTCTGCGAGGCCCACCACAGGTGCGCATGGCTCAATTCAATGCGACGCGGCTCCCCGGTGGACCCCGAGGTCAAAATAATCGCTGCGACCTCGCTGTGACACGCCGGTGGGTCACCTGCGATGGGGTTGGTCGCCTCAACCTCCTGAGCGAAATGAGTCAGGCTGATTGCGTGGGGAAGGCCAGCGTCGTCCTCGTCAGTGATTGTCAGAGCGGGAGATAGTTGGTCGCAGAGTCTGTGGAGCCGCTGGGGTGGAAGCCGAGGAGAAATCGGTACGGTCACTGCGTGAAGCCACGATGCGCCAAGATGAAGAAGGAAATGCCAGGGCGAATTTTCGGCGGCAATGACCAGACGATCTGCGGCAGTGACTCCTCGGGAAGACAGGAACGCGGCGGTGCGCCGAACCAGTTGTGCCACCTGAGACACAGTCCACGAAATGCCAGTTTCCGCGTCAATCAGACTGAGGCGTTGCGGATGCTGCGCGGCTGCTCGCATGAGAGCACGCGCCGGCGAAAGGTCCGGCAAGGGCGCTGGCGCACGTGACGGGCGGCGGCTAGGCGACGGCCCCTCCGACGCCGTGGGTGCGTGCCGCTCGGCAGTGCTCACGGAGCCACCTGTTGAGATTGACGAGGACGCACCTGCGCATCCTCGCGGCGATGAGCCTCGCGTTCTTTGAGACGTGCAAGAACAGACCCGGCTTCTTGAAGAGTGGAGCCGGAATCCTCAATGTGGGCAAGCTCAGAGGGAATCTCGAACCCTCGGGCACGCATCCCCTTGGCCCACAGGAGGCCCGCGCGGTACGACGAACGCACAAGGGGACCGGCCATGACTCCGGCGAAACCGATCTGCTTAGCTTCGGCAGCCAACTCAAGGAATTCCTCGGGATGAACCCATCGGTCGATGGGGTGATGCAGGGCAGAGGGACGCAGGTACTGTGTGAGAGTGAGCAGATCACAACCCGACGAGTGAAGATCACGCATCGCCTCGGAAATTTCCTCGCGGGTCTCACCCATTCCCAAAATGAGATTCGACTTCGTTACCATGCCCTGAGCGTGGGCGCGGTCAATCATTGCCAGGGAGCGTTCGTAGCGGAACGCCGGTCGAATCTTCTTGAAAATTCGGGGAACAGTTTCGAGGTTATGAGCAAACACCTGAGGCTTGGCAGCAACCACACTGTCGATCGCTTCAGGCTGACCACGGAAGTCATCAACGAGCAGTTCAACACCGGTACCGGGGGAATACTCATGGATCAGACGACATGTTTGCGCATACAGCCAGGCAGCACCGTCAGGAAGGTCATCGCGTGTTACCCCGGTGATCGTCACATACCGTAAACCCAGTTCTTTCACGGACTCCGCGATGCGACGTGGCTCATCCCTGTCATATTCAGTGGGGCGTCCCGTGGCGATATCGCAGAAATCGCAGCGGCGCGTGCACAGGGCTCCGCCCAGGAGGAACGTTGCCTCACGGTCCTGCCAACATTCGTAGATGTTCGGACACCCTGCCTCGGCGCACACGGTGTGCAAGCCTCGGCTCTTGGAAAGGTGACGCATGTCCTGGTAATTGTCACCGGCATGCGCTGTCGTGCGAATCCACGGAGGTTTGACCTCGATCGGAGTCTGCGCGTTACGAACTTCAACGCGCAGAAGCTTGCGGCCTTCCGGGTCTGGCAGTGTGCTCATGCCGTCGTCCTCGTTTCAAGTTCCTGGTCGGGGGTGGCTAGCTGGGGGCGGATGGAATGGAAAAGACGGGGAATCAGTGCGTCTGCGGCGGCGCTGACGGTCGACGTGATGCCCTCCCAGTTCAAGGACGCCACCTGAGCGTCTGCGAGCCCGCACGGGATGATGCCTCCGAAAGCGTGGGCGCGGTCGATTGACACATTGAGGGCGATTCCGTGAAGGGTTGAGCCTTGAGCGACTTTGAGTCCGATTGCGCAGATCTTCCGGTCGGGGCATCCCTCCTCGGTCAGCCACACGCCGGCGCGTCCCTCAATGCGGCGCGCAGGTAGTCCCCATTCCTCGCGGACCGTTTCAATGACACCGTATTCAACGGAACGAATCCACGCGATCAGGTCAACGGGCTGCTTGAGGCGGACAACGGGGTAGATCACGACCTGGCCGGGGCCATGCCAGGTGACTGAGCCAGCGCGATCAACGGCGATCACGGGCAGCGACTGATCGCGGATATCCTCGGGTTTCGTGTGACGGCCAGCGGTCCATGTCGGCGAAAACTGGGCGACGATGAGGGAATCGGGGCCACCGTTGAGAGTGTCGGCGTGAAGGCGGCGCTGCATTGCGTCGACCTCACGGTAGTCGGTGAAGCCCGAGTGAAGAAGATTGACGACCTGCACGGCTGAAAGCCTAGTCCTCTTTCGTTAAACTTCCGAATTACAATCGAATGACTATTAAACGAAAATTTGGCGGTAAGTCATGGGCTGGCCAGAGGGTTCGCCCTCGTCCTCGTGCGGCTTCACGATATTCTTAACCAATGACACACGACTTAGCCTCCGCTGCGACGAACTGGACCGTCGGAGACATCTGCGCCCTCATGGACCGGTGGTTTCCCCCGGCCAACGCCCAAGACTGGGACAAAGTTGGGCTGATTCTGGGGGATCGTGACCGGATTGTCCGCCGGGTCCTCCTGGCCGTTGATCCCGTGGCAAGCGTTGGCAGACAAGCGACCACAATGGGAGACGGCGAGGGCGCCGACCTCATCATCACGCATCACCCGCTTTTCCTGCGCGGGGTGTCCTTCCTCCCCGAGGACCAGCCCAAAGGCGCCCTCGTTACCCAACTGATCCGCAGCGGCATCGCCCTCTTAAATGCACACACGAACGCCGACATCGCTCACGATGGGGTAGCGGACGCCCTCGCCCGCCTCATTGGGTTAAGCGACCCCGAGCCTTTAGAGTTCATTGGCGAGGACGAGGACGGTCACCTCATCGGCATGGGCCGAATCGGACGGGTAACCCCAACAACGCTCGGAGAATTCGCTGCCCACGTAGCTTCAGTGCTTCCGGCGGGACCGACGGGACTTTTCGTTGGCGGTGACACAGATTCTCCTGTCGAACGCATCGCCGTGGCCCCGGGAGCAGGAGATTCCTTCCTTGATCTCGCCAGGAAACGCGGAGCCGACGTGTTCCTCACCGCTGACCTGCGGCATCATCCGGCATCTGAACATATGGAAGCCGGACGCCCGTTCCTTTTGTGCGGGAGTCACTGGGCAACCGAATGGCCGTGGCTGCGCCTACTGGAGAAGAAACTCACTCAGGCAGCGGCGCGTGAGGGTGTGGACCTGAGCGTCGAAGTCTCTACGATTGTTACCGAACCTTGGACCCAGCACTTGGAGACCTCAGGAGAACTCGCATGAATGTCTCGCACGCCGACCAGCTGAACCTGCTTGAACTGCAAGAACTGGATATGAAAGAGTCGGCCCTGCGACACCGCCGCAACGCTCATCCCGCGCACGAGAAAGTCCGTGAATTGGCCGGACGTGCAGAGGATCTTCAGCGCGCTTCCGTTGCTCAGTCGGCGGTAATTTCCGATTTGGGTCGCGAACTCACCCGCATCGAAGACGAAATCACGAAAGTTCAGGACAGACGAGAACGCCAGCGTGGACGCATTGAACGCAACGAGGTTCCCCTGCGTGATATTTCCTCTATGGAACACGAGATCGCGCAGATGGATGCGCGGCTGACCTCTTTGGAAAACAATCAGCTGGGCGTGGAAGAACGCATCGAAGAGGCAAAGAAAGCCAAGGACGCGATGACCACCGAGGCTCAGGCCATTCGCGATGATGTTGAGGCAACGAAGAAGAGCTTCGCGGAAGATACCGCGGAGCTTGATGATGAACTCCGGGGTGTGATTGCTACGCGTCGGGAGCTTGCAGCAGCCCTGGGTGAAGCGATCCTCGGGGAATACGAACATGCCCGCAGTCGCAACGGTGTTCTTGCGGTGCTTGAGGTGCGCGACGGCGTGGGCATTGGAATGGCCGCGGACCTCTCGCCGCTTGAGCTTGACGAGTTGCGACGCACTCCCGACGATGAGCTGTACTGGACGAGTGATACGTCGCAGATCGTTGTGCGAACCACAGCGAGCGAGCGGAACTAGAACTTAGTTGGGGAGCGAGTACCCGTACCGTTAACGCTTGCCACTGCGGGCAGAGCTGAAGCTCGTGCACCTCGCTAACTTCGATGGGGTAAAATTTCAGGGCGGATGAGCCGGTCGGGCGGCCGCGGGCGCGAGAGCACCTGAGGAACGTCCGGGCACCACAGGGCAGGATGATGGCTAACGGCCACCCGGGGTGACCCGCGGGCTAGTGCCACAGAAAAGAAACCGCCGCCTTCGGGCGGTAAGGGTGAAAAGGTGGGGTAAGAGCCCACCAGCAACGCAGGTGACTGCGTTGGCTCGGTAAACCCCATTCGGTGCAAGACCAAGCAGCAAGCAGGGCGGCCCGTTCAATGCTTGCGGGTAGGTTGCGTGAGGTCTGCGGTAACGCAGATCCAAGATAGATGGTCGCCACCGCAGACGCGGTAACGCACTGCGAGACAGAACCCGGCGTACAGACCGACTCATCCGCATTTTCTCACGCATCTTTGGGCATTCGGTGGATGCCGTTGCGTGAGGGGAGTTCCTTCAACTGGCCTGTGTGAGCCCTTCCTTGAGCGCCAAATGGTGAGACGTATTACACAGGACCCTTGTCGTTAGTTGTTAGGTAATGCACAATAATGACATGTTTGTCACTGCTGCATGTGTGATTCTTGGATTCTTCAGTGGGTGGAGAGCTCACGGAAAGCATTGGGAGGGCTTCGCTCTCTTCATTCTGATGATGATAGGTTTTATCGTAAATAATCACGTGGAAGTGATCTCGGTGAGTACGTACGCGTCCACGCTCACGTTGTGCGCGTATCTTGCGGGATTCTTTATCCGATATTTCCTTCGTCGATCCGAATCGAGAAGTCAAGAAAAGGAGTCTCAATCATAGCTCCGCGCATCACCGACAGCTGAACGTCGGCTGATCTGGTGTGAGTATGAGTGTGGCGCGCACCCTGAGTGTGTGGGGTGCGCGCCACGGTGTTGTCAGTGAGTGAATTCGTGTTGCTGTCCCCTCTTGTTCACGGTCTGGCGATCAGCGAGACCGTGAACAAGAGGGGCTTTTGGTTAGCGGCGGCGGATTCTCATGACGGCTCCGGATGCGAGGAGCGCGATGGCAGCAGCGCCGGCGATGATGAGATCCGATGAGTCAACTCCCGTAGCAGCAAGACCCGTGGAGCTCTTTCCTACCAGCGTCTTCCCTGCACCGCGAGCCACCTTGCTCTTGCCTTTGCCTTTGTCCTTGTGCTCAGCTGCACCCATATTGGCACCGTTATTCTCGGCTTTGCCAGGCTTACCAGCATCACCAGGTGTGGGCATGCCAGCATCACCAGGCTTAGGCATGCCAGTGTCACCGGGTGTGGTGTTGCCTGGTGTGGGCGTTTCGGTGTCACCGGGCTTAGGCATGCCCGTGTCACCAGGCTTAGGCATGCCCGTGTCACCGGGTGTGGTGTTGCCTGGTGTGGGTGTTTCGGTGTTGCCGGGCTTGGGTGTTGGTGTTTCGGGGTGTGTGGCGGTGTACGCGGCAAGAACAGCCATGTAGTAGGTGGTGGCTTCTTCTGCTGCTGCTTTGGCTTTGACCCACACCTGGCGTGCAGCTTCGGCTTGCTTGCTGTGTTGGCCGTGCAGGCGACTTGCTTCCTCAAGATCAGCCTGAGCGCGCGCAACAACTTCACGTGTGTTGGCGTAGTCTTCTCGACTGGCCAACAACCGACGATACGCCTCCTTGGCCACAGCCACCTTGTCTGCGAGGACGCCAACACGGGCTGTCGCCTCATCATAAGCCCGCTGAGCAACACTACGTTGGGCAGCGGTCTGCTCAGCAGCAGCCCTGGCCGTATCGAGACCTGCCTGGGCGTCGGTGAGTGTGCGTTGGGCTTCATCGCGAGCCACCTGAGCGGTGGTTTTCTCGGCTTGCGCGGCTTGAAGATCACTGCGAGCCTGATCCACACCTTCAGTTGCCGCAACAGCTTCGTCATAGGCCTGCTTGGCCACCTGGGCTTTCTGGCTGGCCGTGGCAAATGCTGTGTTCTTCTCATCAGCTTCACGCTGGGCTGCTTCCAGGCGGGTTGTGGCCTCGGTGAGCTTCTCGTTGGCCTGGGTGGCAGCTGCGGTGGCATCCCTTAACGCCTCATCAGCATTCGCCTTAACAACCCTGGCATCCTCAAGCTTCTCAGTAGCAGCATCAACAGCCTGCTCCTTCGCAACAACATCAGCACTGGCATCCTCAAGCCTCTTCTGCGCCGCCGCAAGAGCCGCACCAGGACCATCTTGGAGTGCTTCAAGGTCTGCTTTCGCCCGATTGAGTGCTGTTCGTGCGTCGTTGACCTTGTCATCACTCATCCGTGTTTTGATGTCGTTGTAATAGGTCATGAATGCTTCGTAATACACATCAACGTCATATGCCTCTTCACCGTCAAAACCGCTGGAGAGAGCGAAGGTCTGACCGTGAGTGAAAGGCTTCATGTCGGAAGAGATGTCCTCATGTGAGACGGCGAAACCAGTGAACGCGTATTCGGGCTTGATAATGTTTGTGTAGTGTCCAATCTGAGCATCCGGGTAGTCCTTCAGATAGTCGTCCCAGGTTTTACCAGCAGGAACATACTCATTATTGAACCGATCAAAGTGCTCTTTTTCCCAGGTGTACCAGCCCTCGAACGGATCATCCCATCCCCATGCGAGGTTTTCGCCTCCCTTGTAGGCCTCTGAATGTTTGATAGTCGTATCAGACCAGTTGGTTTGCACCTGAGCAATAGCCATCAGACGGTCGGTGACTTTCAACGGTTGCAGCCCCAGAGGAGTGCGGTACTTCTCGTTGAAGGTCTTGATCCACTCGATCGCCTTCTTCATCTGTTCCAGATTGGTTGCATCCTTCTCATCACCAATGTGGGTGTAAGGGAGAATCTCCCGTGCGCGATCCGAAGTTTCAACGGTTCCGTCAAGGATTCCGGCAGCGTACGTTGCTCCCTTATGGGTGAAGAATCCTGAGGAACCCGTGGCGTATTCCTCCGTTGCCTTCGCGACATCTTTGACAGCTTTGTCGTAAGCCTGTTGCGCATTCGTCACAGCTTGTTCTGCTGCTCTGAGTGTGTCTTCGTCTGGTACTGGTAGTGGTGGTGTTTCATCGCTGACGTTGTTGAGTTCGTCGTAGGCTTGTTGAGCCTCGGCTAGGGCTTGGTCTGCGGCGGTTTTTGCTGTGTTTGCGGCCTCGAGGTTTGCTGTTGCGGTGGCCAGGGTTGCAGCCGCGTCCTGGGCGTTGGATTCGGCTGTGTTCTTCGCCTCTCGCACCTCGTTGGCTGCCTGTTGGGCAGCATCCTTCGCTGTGTTTGCTGCCTCAAGAGCAACATCAGCGGCTTCCTTCGCCACACGCGCCCTGTCGGCCTCAGAAGACGCAGACCCAGCAGCGGTTTTCAGGTCGTCGACCTTGCCTTCAACCTCCTTCGCCTTATCAATCACCGCGGTTGCGGCAGCAATCCTCTCCTCCACACCCGCAAGGGCCTCAGCAGCAGCATCAGCATTCTTCTGCGCTTGATCAACACCAGCTTGAGCAGCGTCCCTTGCCACCACAGCAGCATCATCACTCTTAGCTGCCTCATCCAGCACGCCCTTAGCCTTGTTTTGAGCGCCTGTGGGCGGTGCAAGATCAGCCTGGGCAGCACCTACAGCATCAGAGGCTTTTGTGATGTCTTCATCACTGGGATTTGTAGCCTCACTGGCAGCAGCAGACGCCTTGTCATAAGCATCCTGAGCCCGAGCCTTCCCAGCCTCAGCCTCCTTCAGGTCCGCTTGTGCTTTGTTATAGGCATCCTCAGCACTAGCAGCCGTAGCAGACGCTGAGTCTGAGGCGGATTTTGCATCGTCAACCTCCCCTCGCGTAGGGACTGAGGGCACCGGCTGACCAGCCCGATCACCAACAGCAGCAGAACCCCCTTCGTCCCGGCAGGGGGAATAGCTTCTACAGCGTGCGCAATAGGCGCCCAGCAAGAGAAACAACACAGTCGCAGCAACCGCCACAGACACATTTTCTTCGGAGTCTTCACTCGTCCAATTCTTCCACAAGGCCAAACAGGACGACCCCCCCCCGCAGCGCCTACCCAGCACCACATGCGAACACACCACACACAGAAACCACAACGTCACGCTGCGCACAGAGGACCACCACCAGATTACCAAGTACCCGATTACATGGGAATCTTCTGAGTATCAGAATTTGGAAACATCTGGACACCAGCGGTCCTCACATTGGCTGAGAATCTGTGGAACGTGGAGGCGCAACTCGTCCTCGTCAATGAAACACAGGGAAACAGTCGCGGCGCACACCCTGAGAAAGGATGCGCGCCGCGACACATTCACGATGCACTCACCTCAATGTGAGGTGACAAAGGCACTACTCTCGTGCTTTTGCTGTCTGCTGCGCCGCGTACCACGCAGCGCCCGCAATGCCTGCGGTATTGAACAACTGAGCGGGAACCATCGGAGTTTTCAGGTCAAGCAACGGCATAAACTTCTCGTGGTTCTTCGACACACCACCACCGACAACGAAAAGGTCGGGGGAGAAGAGCATCTCAACGTGGGAGTAGTAGCGCTGGAGACGCTTCGCCCACTTCTTCCACGACAAGTCCTGCTTTGTTTTCTGACCCGAGGATGCGCGGGTCTCCGCGTCGTAACCGTCAAGCTCAAGATGCCCCAACTCAGTGTTGGGTAGGAGCACCCCGTCGTTGACAATCGCCGAGCCAATGCCGGTGCCCAGAGTTGTGACGATGACGATGCCACCGACACCCTTCGCGGCGCCGTAAGCAATCTCCGCCAAGCCCGCGGCATCGGCATCGTTGAGAGGAACCATCGTGCGGCCCGTGTGCTCTTTCATCACATCAATAATGTTCGTTCCCGCCCACGACGGATCAAGGTTTGCAATGAACGGGATGACGCCGTGAAGAACGGGACTGGGGAATGCGACACCCACCGGGATATCTTCGCCAACGCCCAGCTGCTCAAGAAGTTGAGCACACACATCGGCGACAGCCGCTGGGGTTGCGGGTTGAGGGGTTGGGATGCGTACGCGTTCACCCACAAACTCACCGGTACTGAGGTCGACCACGGCCGCCTTGATACCCGATCCACCAATGTCAATGCCGCATGCGACCTCAGTCATGTTCCCTCCAGGGCCCTAAGAAACGTCGTGAAACATATGGTAAACGAGGAAGAGTGACAATGGCAGCGCCATCCGAATCTCCTCCCGCTCAGGGAAGCGTCAGAATGTCTGCCCCGTCCTCGGTGACCACAACCGTGTGTTCGAATTGGGCAGTACGCGATCGATCCGCAGTGACAACGGTCCACCCGTCATCCCACTGCTCCCATTCGACGGCACCCAGGGTCAGCATCGGCTCAACGGTGAAAACCATTCCCGGTTCCATCACCAGGTCGTAAGCCGGAGCAGCATCATAATGAGGAACAATCAGGCCCGAGTGAAAAGCCTCGCCGACACCGTGACCCGTGTAATCGCGGACAACCCCGTAATCAAAGCGCGCCGCATACTTTTCAATAACACGACCAATGACGTTGATCTCGCGTCCCGGACGGATCGCCTTAATCCCGCGCATCATCGCCTCGCGAGTGCGTTCAATGAGGAGACGAGATTCGTCATCAACGGTTCCGACCTCGAACATTGCGCACGTGTCCCCGTGAACACCGTCAATGTAGGCGGTGATATCGACGTTAATGATGTCGCCGTCCTCGAGGGGGCGGTCGTCGGGGATGCCGTGGCAGATGACCTCGTTAATTGACGTGCAGATCGCCTTGGGGAAACCCATGTAGCCCAAACATGACGGATAGGCACCGTGAGAAATCAGGTATTCATGGGCAATACGGTCCAACTCATCCGTTGTAACCCCGGGGGCAATAGCCTGACCGACAGCCTCGATAGCTCCAGCGGCGATCCGACCGGCACGGCGAATCCTCTCCACGGTCTGAGAATTCTTCACATCGCTGGCACTCACCCGCTCAGGGCCCGAATGGAACATGTATTCGGGGCGATCAATATGTTCGGGAACTGCGCGTAGTGCAGACACGCGTCCGGGGGTGAGGGTGCCCAAAGGAGCTCGTTTGGCCAGTGCGGATGCTTCAATCATGGGATCAGCCTAAACCCGACGCGGGCTAAGAGGGGATCAGACCATGCGCACACCCAAGGTGAGATTCATCTGCCACGGCGGAGCACGTGGGAAGGTGCGGCGTCGTCCTCGTCAATGGGATTCGTCCACCGACACCTACTCCGCAGCGAATTGGCCCTTTGCGGGGAACTCGCGCGAACGCACCGCAGCAATGTAGTCGCGCGTGGCCCCTTGAAGCTCTACACCAAGCTCACGGAAACGACGAACGAAGGAGGGCGTCCACTCACTCATCCCCGCCATGTCAGACCACACAAGCACCTGCCCGTCCGTGTGAGGACCGGCGCCAATGCCAATCGTTGCCATCGACGTCTGCGCAGTCAGACGCGTTGCAATTGAATCGGGAACCATCTCAAAGACAATGGCAAAAGCCCCTGCTTCTTCAAGGGCGCAAACGTCAGCGCTCAAACGATCTGCGGCATCTCCTCGTCCCTGCATCCGCGGACCTCCCAGCGTGTTTTCCGACTGCGGGGTGTAGCCGATGTGGGCAACGACGGGGATCCCGTTGGTCGTGAGGTGACGGATCAGATCGGCGCGGTGCGCACCTCCTTCAAGTTTCACCGCGTGAGCCCCGGCTTTCATTAACCTGGACGAGGCGTTGAAAGCCGCCGTCACATCAGACTCGTAGGAACCGAAAGGCAGATCCGCCACGATCATCGGTCGGGATGTTGACCGTGCAACAGCTGCCGTGGCTCTCTCAATATCTTCTAACGTCACCGGAAGGGTCGTTGAATACCCCAGCATGACGTTGCCAATTGAATCCCCGATGAGCAGCATGTCAATGCCCGCGGCCTCAAATAGGGGAGCGGTGAGGGCATCGTAGGCGGTGAGCATCGTGATCGGAGTGCCCTCGCGTTTCGCCTGCGCAATGTGGTGAATCCGCACGCGCTTTGCGGTTCCCACGGCGGGGGATTCAGGTGTCATTGACGAGGACGACGCCGCGCTCTGTTCTGCTGAGTCGCCCGTAGGCGCGCAGCTGCCCGTAGGTGAAACGTGAGTAACCGGGGTCAGCTCAGGTGCATCGAGAGCGTCAGATGACAGATGGGACACAGTTCCTCCCAGAGGGCCGGCAATTGAAGAGATTCTCGCACCTAGAGTAGTGCGCTGAGGAACTTTCGTCCTCATTGGGGGCGGATCGCAAAGGACGAGGGAGACGTTCATCAGTGTCACCGGGGATGTTCACAAACATGGGCCAATATGAGCAGATTGGGCAAGCGCATTATGATTGCCCCGAAGCGAGATATTTCCGCATCACTGTCGACATCTCAAAGGAAGCAGGACATGGCCTCCACTGCCCCCGAGCTTGATCCGCTTGACGAACACGCGGTATCAACACTCGTTACCCAGGCTCTCGCAGACATTGAGGGAGCACACAACGTGGCCGAGCTCAAGGAGGTGCGTTTATCCATCCTCGGAGACTCTGCGCCTCTCGTTCGCGCCAACCGCACCATCGGGCAGCTTGACCCGACAATGCGTGGGGTTGCGGGCCGTAACCTCGGGCAGGCCCGTGGAGCCCTGACCGAGGCGCTGAGTGAACGTCAGCGAGTTCTTGAAGCCGAACATGAGGCACAGGTTCTTGTTGACGAGCAGGTGGATGTCACGATTCCCACCCAGCGCATTCACGCCGGAGCGCGGCACCCGCTGGAAACCCTCATGGAAGAGGTCGCAGATTTCTTCGTCGGCATGGGATGGGAAATTGCCGAGGGGCCCGAAATTGAACACGAATGGTTCAACTTTGACTCCTTGAATTTTGACATCGACCACCCGGCACGTCAGATGCAAGACACTCTCTACATCGACGGCACCAGCGCGGGAGGTCAGGGGGAAGCTGACGGACACCTCGTGATGCGCACGCACACGTCACCCGTCCAGTCGCGAGCCATGCTCACTCGCGGTGTTCCTCTCTACGTTGCGTGCCCAGGAAAGGTCTTCCGTTCCGACGCGTTGGATGCAACGCACACCCCGGTCTTCCACCAGGTTGAGGGACTCGCTGTGGACAAAGGCCTGACAATGGCCCATCTCAAAGGCGTCCTCGATCATTTCGCTCGGGCGATGTTCGGCCCCGAGGCGAAGACACGACTGCGCCCCTCCTTCTTCCCCTTCACCGAGCCGAGCGCCGAAATGGATCTGTGGTTCCCCCAAAAGAAAGGTGGACCCGGTTGGATCGAATGGGGTGGGTGCGGCATGGTCAACCCGAATGTCCTCATTGCTAACGGAATTGACCCAGCCGTTTACTCCGGTTTCGCTTTCGGTATGGGAATTGAACGCACGCTCATGCTTCGGCATGGCATCGCCGACATGCATGACATTGTCGAGGGCGACATCCGCTTCTCCACACAGTTCGGCCTCACAGGAAGGGGACACTGATATGCCAATGGTTCCACTGTCGTGGCTGTCTGACCACGTTGAGATTGATCCCGGCGTTGACGCTTCCAGCCTCGCGGCTGCCCTTGTTCGGATTGGCCTTGAAGAAGAGGAAATCCACCCCGCGCGTGTGACCGGGCCGCTCGTTGTTGGCCGCGTTCTGTCTCGCGTTGAAGAGACCGCATCGAACGGTAAAGTTGTCAACTACTGCCGTGTTGACTGCGGTGAATTCAATGACGCACCGGGAACAGGGAAAGAACCTTCCGAGCTGCCTAGTCGTGGGATTATCTGCGGTGCCCACAATTTCGACGTTGACGACCTCGTTGTTGTTGCTCTGCCGGGGGCTGTGCTTCCCGGAGATTTCGCGATTGCGGCGCGCAAGACTTACGGACATATCTCCGACGGCATGATCTGTTCGGCACGGGAACTGGGCCTAGGAGAGGACCACTCCGGCATCATCGTGCTCCCCACGATGTTCCCCGACCGTGAAATCCCTGCGCCCGGCACCGACATTGTGACCTGGCTGGGCCTTGGTGAAGAAGTCCTTGAAATTAACGTCACCCCCGATCGCGGGTACTGCTTCTCGATGCGCGGCGTGGCCCGTGAATACTCCCATTCAACGGGTGCCCCTTTCACGGATCCCGGTCTCCCCGGAGCCCTCGGGGGGTGCCCACCGGCTGCTTCCGCCGACGGTTTCCCCGTTCGCATTACCGATGACGCGCCGATCCGTGGTCATCGTGGCGCTGATCGCTTCGTTGCGCGCGTGGTCCGCGGCGTCAACCCGAATGCGCCAACACCTCGGTGGATGGTTGAGCGCCTGGAGATGGCGGGGATGCGGTCCGTGTCCCTCGCTGTTGACATCACGAACTACGTCATGCTTGACCTTGGGCAGCCGATGCACGCCTATGACCTCGATGCCCTCGAAGGTCCGATCGTTGTTCGGCGTGCACGCCCTCAGGAAACACTGACAACCCTGGATGGGCAGACGCTCGACCTCGATCCTGAGGACCTGCTCATCACGGATTCCCCCGAGGGTGAAGGATCCCGGATCATTGGTTTAGCCGGTGTCATGGGTGGGCAATACTCAGAGGTTGAGTCGGACACAACGAATGTTCTCCTTGAGGCCGCCCACTTTGATTCCGTCTCCGTTGCCCGATCCGCCAGACGTCACAAGCTCCATTCGGACGCGTCGAAGCGTTTTGAGCGCGGAACCGATCCGCAGCTCCCCGCTGTTGCGGCGCAGCGGGCCGTTGAATTGCTTGTCGAATACGGCGGGGGAGTTGCCGACGACGCAGCAACCGATGTTGATGAGCGCGAAGAATCTCCAACGATTTCCCTTCCCTACGGCGAAGCGCAGCGACTGACGGGCGTGTCCTTGAGCGTCGATCGAATCCGGGAGGTCCTTGAACTCATCGGCGCAACCATTGAGTCAGCGGATGATGAGGCGCGTGTCCTCACCGTTATTCCTCCGTCGTGGCGCCCTGACCTGAAGGCTGGAGCCGACCTCGTTGAGGAAATTGCCCGTCTTGACGGCTACGACAACATTCCCTCGGTTCTCCCGCCAGCCCCCGCCGGTCGCGGCCTGACTCAGGCTCAGAAGGCACGCCGTATCGCTGCGGACGTTCTGGCTCAGTCTGGTCTCGTCGAGGTTGAGTCCTATCCTTTCGTGTCGGATTCCTTTGACCGTCAGGGGCTTGCGCAGGATGATCCGCGCCGTCATGCTCTGCGGATGCGCAACCCGATGGCTGACGATGCGCCGCTGCTGCGCACGTCGATCCTCGACACGCTTTTAGATGTCGCGGGACGCAATGTGTCACGAGGCAACGAGAACACTGCGGTGTTTGAGATGGGAATGGTTGCCCGTCCTGAGGGCACGGTGCCTTGTGAACTCCCGACCGCCGAGCATCGTCCCGATGACCAGACGCTTGCCGCGCTCTTTGCTGGTACTCCGGCGCAGCCGTGGCACGTGGGAGCGATCCTCACAGGAAATGCGCACATGCCGAGTGTTCTTGGAGCCTCGCGGCCCGTTGATTGGGCGGATGCGCTTGAATGTGTCCGATCCGTTGCTCGCGCCCTTGGGGTGCGTGTTGAAGTAACTCGTGCGTGGATGCCTCAGGTGGAGAAACGCCGTGGTGCTCCAATGCCGGAGCCTGCAACGAATCCCGCTGATGTTGCTCCGTGGCATCCTGGGCGAGTGGCCCGCGTGTTCGTTCGCGCGGGACGTGAGTTGCGTTCGATTGCCCTTGCCGGCGAGCTTTCACCGTCGGCATGCCGCGCTTTCGGTTTGCCCTCGCGTTCGGTGGCCTTCGAGCTCGACCTCGATGCTCTGATCGCGTCGATGGCTGACGAGCCGATCCAGGTTAAAGCGGTATCGACGTATCCGCTGGCCAAAGAGGATATTGCTCTGGTTGTTCCTGCGGATGTCCCGGTGTCGCGCGTCGAGCAGGTGATCCGCAAAGCCGGTGGTGCGCTTCTTGAGCGAGTGACCCTCTTCGATATTTACGAGGGCGATCAGGTTGCGGCTGGTTCACGATCATTGGCTTTCAGTTTGAGACTGAGGGCCGCTGACCACACGCTGACGGCGGAGGAATCCGCTGGTGTGCGTGACGGAATCGTTGCGATGGCGAAGAAACAGTTGGGAGCCCAACTGCGGGCGTAGGATTTTCGTCCTTTCGTGTGGTAACCAACGCAAAAGAGGATCCCGGCTCAGTTTTCGAGCCGGGATTCTGTCACACTAGGGACATGCACATTTTGGTTACCGCTGCATCCAAGCATGGTTCAACAAATGACGTTGCAGACGCGATTGCGCAGCGCCTACGCGACAAGGGCCACGACGTTGATCGCATGGCCCCTGCGGATGTGACGTCGATCGACACCTATGACGCGGTGATTGTTGGTTCGGCTGTGTACATCCTTCAGTGGATGGAGGCCGCTCACGACTTCATGGAGCGTTTCGCTGATCAGTTGAAAACCACGCGGGTGTGGGCGTTCTCCGTGGGGATGAACGGTGTTCCCAAACATGCCCCTCAGGATCCGACGCGTATCGGACCTCTTCTCACGCGCGTTGAAGCGATTGACCTTCATTCCTTCGCCGGTCGTTACAACCCTGCTGTGCTGTCGCTTCGTGAACGCTCGGTTGCGCGTCTTGCGGGTGTCATTGAGGGAGATTTCCGCGATTGGGACGCAGTGAATGAGTGGGCGGATTCGATTGACGCTGCTTTGAGGAAGAACGAGATTCAGGCGTAGTTTGTGCCGCCGTTTGTCGGTGTGTGCGGCTGAGGGGGCAGTGTCCAAAGGCTGGCTTCCCGTGTCTGAGAGGGTCATGGGGCTCGCGAGCTGAGCGCTCGGGCTCGATGTATGTCACATGAAACGCTGATTTCATTTTCATGCGTTGAAGCGTATAATCATACACATGATGTTTTCGGTAGCAGTTGCCGGAGCCTCCGGATACGCCGGGGGAGAAATTCTTCGGCTCCTTGGGCAGCATCCCCACATGAAAGTGACAACGGTCACCGGCTCATCAACAGCGGGCGACCGTCTGATTGACCATCAGCCACACCTGACGGCACTGGCAGATTTGCGTATCCGTGAAACAACGGTTGACGTGCTCGCCGGTCATGACGTTGTCTTCCTTGCCCTTCCTCACGGACATTCGGGGAAAATCGGTGAGGAACTGGCGCAAAAGAGCCCGAAAACACTCGTCGTTGACTGCGCGGCCGACCATCGCCTCACCAGCGCCACCGAATGGGAACGCTACTACGCAAGCACATTCAGCCCTGCCTGGACCTACGGCATGCCCGAACTCATCCACGCAGGAGAACACACCGCGACTGCGCAGCGCGCCGCCCTGGCCAAGACCCAACGAATCGCCGTTCCCGGATGCAATGTCACTGCGGTGACCCTGGCAATTCAACCAGCCGTCCATGCGGGAATCGTTGATGCCAGCGCGCTGAACGCAACCCTCGCCGTCGGCTACTCCGGAGCGGGGAAGAAAGCGGCCACTCGGCTTCTGGCATCCGAAGCTCTGGGCAATCTCGTCCCATACGGCGTCGGCGGTACCCATCGTCATATCCCCGAGATCATCCAGAACCTTCACGTTGCCGGTGGCCAAGACGTTCGCGTTGCATTCACGCCCGTCCTCGTCCCCGTATCCCGAGGAATCCTTGCCACGGTCACAGCCCCGCTTCGCCCCAACGTCACCCCGGACCAATGCCGCGCCGCCCTAGAAATTTACCGCGAGGAAACGGCGATCGACGTCCTCGGCAATGGAGAAATCCCGACAACGAAACCCGTCATCGGCACAGGCCGCGCACAGGTCAACGTCTTCGTTGATGACAGAGCAGGGGTCCTCGTTGCACTTGCAGCAATTGACAACCTCGGCAAGGGAACAGGAACCGCAGCTATTCAGAGTGCCAATCTCGCCCTCGGGCTCGATGAATGGACTGGAATCCCCATGATTGGAGTAACGCCGTGACAGATACATGCTCAGTGACCGCTCCCCAAGGATTCCGGGCGCAGGGTGTCGCCGCTGGAATCAAGTCCACGGGAAATAGAGACCTCGCCCTCGTTGTCAATGAGGGACCACACCCGGTGTCCGCCGGAGTTTTCACATCGAACCGCGTTGTTGCCGCACCGGTGACCCTCACTCGCGCTCACCTGAGCCGCGCGACACTGCGCGCGATTGTGCTCAACTCCGGCGGTGCGAACGCATGTACGGGGCAGCCAGGTGCCGAAGATGCCCATACAACGGCAAGCTACGTCGGACAGGTACTCGGCCTCGACCCCACGGAAGTTGGCGTGTGTTCAACGGGGATGATTGGGACACGTCTGCCGATGGAGGCGCTGATCGCCGGTATCGACACCGCTGCCGCCACCCTTGAGTCCTCAGCTGAGGCCGGATTCAACGCCGCGGACGCCATCCGCACCACCGATACCGTGGCCAAAACCTACGAATACTTAGACCCGGCCGGATGGTCGATTGGGGGAATGGCAAAGGGAGCGGGAATGCTCGCCCCCGGGCTGGCCACAATGCTGTGCGTCCTGACAACCGACGCGATCCTTCCCGCCGAATCGGCGACGGAGATCCTTGCGGAAGCCGTACGGACAACCTTTAATCGCACCGACTCGGACGGATGTATGTCAACGAACGACTCCGTGATCCTCCTGGCATCGGGAGCCTCCGGGGTGAGGGTCGATGCCGGAGTCTTTACCGAATCTCTGCGCGATGCGTGCGGGGCGTTAGCCAAGCAGCTGATTGCCGATGCCGAGGGCGCCTCACACGACATCGAAATCGTGGTGACGAATGCGTCTGATGAGAAAGCCGGTGAAGCCGTTGCCCGAGCCGTCGCCCGATCAAATCTTTTCAAGACCGCAGTATTTGGTAATGACCCGAACTGGGGGAGAATCCTTTCCGAAGTCGGCACCGTGCCGGTAGACGTTGCCCCCTACGACCCGGACCACGTGAATGTTTCAATTAACGGCGTCATGGTGTGTCGCGGTGGCGGACTGGGAGAGCCCCGTGAGTTGGTTGACATGACCGGCCGGGACGTTCGGATTGTCATCGACCTCGGCGCAGGAAACACCGAGGTCACACTGTGGACCAACGACCTGACACACGACTACGTTCACGAAAACAGCGCCTACTCATCATGAATACTCCGACAAATCCGATGACACCCGCCACCCCAGTCGCCGACGCGACGACGGGGCAGGCCCCCGAACACGCGAAACACGCCGCTGAGACATGGGCTGCGCGCTATGCCGGAGCTGTGATGAACACCTTCGGAACCCCGCAGCTCACCCTCACCGGTGGACACGGATGCACCCTCGTTGACGACGAAGGAAAGGAATACCTTGATCTCCTGGGGGGAATTGCCGTCAACGTCCTCGGTCAGGCTCACCCTGCCGTTGTCGCGGCGGTCACCGAGCAGATCCACACCCTCGGTCACGTCTCAAACTATTTCGCAACACCTCCGCATATCCAATTGGCAGAACGCCTGCTATCCATCATCTCCACCGATGAGACACCCGAGGAATCACGTGTCTTCTTAGCCAATTCAGGGGCGGAAGCAAATGAGTGCGCATTGAAGATCGTCAAGGCCTACGGCGTATCGACAGGGCGCACACGGATCCTCGTCCTCGATCATGCATTCCACGGCCGGACCCTCGGGGCACTGTCGCTGACATGGAAAGAGGCATACCGGCAGCCCTTCGCGCCGCTCATTCCGGGAATCGAATTTATCCCGGCAAACGATAGTGATGCCCTACGCACAGCAATGAACGAGGACGTCGCCGGTTTCTTCGTTGAACCCATCCAAGGCGAAGCAGGAGTGCACGTTCTGGACGACGACTATCTGCGCCTCGCGCGAGAACTGACGCGCGAACACGGGGCGCTGCTAGTTGTTGATGAAGTTCAATGCGGTATTGGGCGAACCGGCGCATGGATGGGACATCATCACAGCGCGATCACTCCCGATGTTGTCACCTTGGCTAAGGGACTGGGCGGCGGACTGCCCATCGGAGCGTGTGTTGCCTTCGGGGAGACGGCCTCAATCCTTGGACCGGGAATGCACGGGACAACTTTCGGAGGAAATCCCGTGTGCGCGGCAGCGGCCGTGGCCGTCCTCGACACCATTGAGTCCGAGGGCCTCATTGAACACGCCCGCGACCTCGGCCATTGGCTACGCTGCGCCCTGCGAGAGGCCGCTCCCCACATGATTTCAGAGGTACGAGGACGAGGCCTCCTCATCGGCATCGAATTGACGCACGACATCGCGCCACAGATTGTTGCGTGTGCTCGCGACGCCGGATTCATTGTCAACGCAACATCTGCGAAAGTTCTGCGGCTGGCACCGCCACTGATCCTCAGCCAAGACGAAGCAGCGAGCTTCGTTGACGCATTCCCGTCGATGATCAGCCAAGCGCAGACAATGGTTTCGGCCGAGCGAAAGGACTCGAAATGACTCCCGCTATTCCGTCGACTCGCGCTGGACGGCAAGCAGCGATCCGAGAGATCCTGGCATCGACACATATCGCATCGCAAGAACAGCTGCGATCACAGCTTGTGGATCTGGGTGTCGACGTCACTCAGGCAACGCTTTCACGTGACCTCATGGATATGCGGGCAACAAAAATTCGGACCGCCGATGGGGTGCTGCAGTATTCGGTGCCCGATATTGATGGCGTCCCAACCCATGACGGTGAAGCCACTCAGGAACGTCTTGTTCGGTGGTGCCAATCGCTTCTCGTCACCGCGATCCGTATCGAACACCAGCTGGTGATCCGCACGCTCGTCGGCGGAGCAAACCTCCTTGGATCCGCGCTCGATTCCGCACGTTTTGATGAAATTGTTGGAACGATCGCAGGAGATGACACAATCCTCGTGATCTGCCGAACACCGGCAGAAGCACAGATCGTTGAGCACCGACTGATGAAGCTCGCTGATCCGTCCTCGTCCCCGACTCCGGCGGTCGCGGACTAGGCGGGGAGCTGAGGCTCGCCAGCCGGAAGACAACACAACACACGTCAGGAAATAACACCTTCCACGAAAAGGACACACATATGTCGCAAAGTAAAGATCGCGTCGTCCTGGCCTACTCCGGTGGTCTGGACACATCCGTTGCCATCGGATGGATCGGAGAGCAGACAGGCCGCGAGGTCGTTGCAGTTGCCGTTGACGTTGGCCAGGGAGGTGAAGACCTCGAAGTGATTCGCCAGCGCGCCCTCGACTGTGGAGCCGTCGAAGCCTACGTTGCCGACGCGCGCAACGAGTTCGCCGAGGACTACTGCATGCCGGCGCTCAAAGCAAATGCCCTCTACGAAGGACAATATCCGCTGGTATCGGCGCTTTCACGTCCCGTCATCGTCAAACACCTCGTCAAAGCTGCGCGAGAATTCGGTGCCTCCACTGTTGCTCACGGATGCACCGGCAAGGGCAACGACCAGGTGCGTTTCGAGGTGTCCATTACCTCGATGGCTCCTGACATGGACTGCATTTCTCCTGTCCGTGACCTCGCCCTGACTCGGGACGTGGCGATTGACTACGCGCAGAAGCATCACCTGCCGATTGAAACCACGAAGCACAACCCTTTCTCCATTGACCAGAACGTCTGGGGACGTGCCATCGAGACCGGTTACCTCGAAGACCTGTGGAATGCGCCGACGAAAGATGTCTACGTGTACACGGATGATCCGACCTATCCGCCGTTGCCCGACGAGGTCGTCATTACCTTCGACAAGGGAATTCCCGTGGCCATTGATGGGCGCTCTGTGACGCCGCTTGAAGCCATTCAAGAAATGAACCGCCGCGCCGGTGCCCAGGGGATCGGCAGGATCGACATGGTCGAGGACCGCCTCGTTGGCATCAAGTCGCGAGAAATTTACGAGGCTCCTGGCGCTGTTGCCCTCATTGCCGCGCATCAGGCCCTTGAATCGGTGACCCTTGAGCGGCTGCAACGTCGGTACAAGCGCCAAATGGAGCAGACGTGGGGTGAACTCGTCTATGAAGCTCAGTGGTACTCGCCGCTCAAGCGCTCAATGGATGCCTTCATTGAAGACACTCAGACCTACGTGTCCGGCGATATCCGCATGGTTTTGCACGCGGGACGCGCAACGGTCAACGGCCGCCGCTCCGATGCCTCCCTCTACGACTTCAACTTGGCCACATACGACACGGGCGATACCTTCGACCAGTCGTCGTCTCGCGGATTCATTGACATTTACGGATTGCAGTCGAAACTCGCGGCTGCGCGTGATGTCCGGATGGGTGTGAATCGCGGATACTAAGATGCTGTCAGTGCGAGATCATGCGCACTGATCATCAGCATCGATTGTTGAGCGGCGGTGAGAATGACGTGTCTCTACACTCTGTGAGCGTGAGTGTCAGCGGAGTGACTCAATCACTTCGTGACGGGTTGGTTCCCGTCCACGGATTTTTCACCGCCGCTTTTTCTCCCCATCAAGGCGCGGTGGCCTTTGAGCAGCCACGGAGTTATTCACCTATCGAGAGCCAGCGAGAACGCGTGGCGTCGAACATCCTGGTGTGGAGCATCGTCGCGATGTTCTTCATCGGCTTTGCCGGTCAAGGCATCCGCAACATCGTCGGCATGTATCAGTCCAGCATCGTCATGGCCGGTGTTTTCGCGCTTTTCATTGCGGCGCTGTATATGTCGGGCCGAACAATTCGCTGGGGCAACACGCCGCCGCTCATCGCCGCATTCGTTCTGCTGTGCGCACTGAGCGTCATCTGGTCACAGTACCCAGGACACACCGCGGCTTTCGCTGTTGTTCAGGTGTTCGCCACGGTCACCGCCGTCGCAATTGCTTCCTGCCTGACGCTACGAGGGATCATCCAGTCGGTCGTCGTCTCCTTCCAGGCGATCCTCATTGCCTCCTACGCCCTCGAGCTTTTCGTTGCCGTGATTTTGCGACACAAGCTTGCACCGATTCCCATGTGGGGGATGGACACAGTTCCAGAACTCCACTACTGGGTGAACAACGCCCTCTTCAAGGGCGGGGCAATCCAAGGCTTCATGGGCAATCGCAACCCCTTCTCCTTCGTTGCCCTTCTCCTCCTCATTTGCCTGTGGGCGCAGTGGCGCGACCAGCAGCGGTCGTTGGCGTCGAGCCTGACGTGGGCAGCGATCTGTTTCCTCACCCTCGCCCTGACTCGTTCGGCAACGACGACGCTGTGCGTCCTCGCCTGTTTCCTTGTCATGGCGTGTTTTTCCATCGTTAGGCGTCAGCCACAATCCCGGCGCCGCAGCGTCGGAACACTGCTGCTTATCGGACTCGGCGTGTTGGCGGCCCTCTTAGTGATCTTCTATCCCGCCGTCGCCAAGCTGCTGAACAAGTCCACCGACTTCACTGGGCGCGGAAAAATCTGGCGCATACTGCTCCCCATGTGGCAGGAGCATCCGATCCTCGGATGGGGATGGACCATCGGATGGCCCGCCTCGGATCCGCGCTTCGCCACACTCATTCCCCGCGCAGACAAAACTCCGACGACGCAGGCCCACAACGCCTTCATCGAGGCACTATTCCAACTGGGAATCGTCGGGGCTTTCCTCCTCGTCGCGATCCTCGCCGTAATGATCTATCAGTCGATGCGGATTGCGCTCGCTGGGCTAGACGTTGATCGTTCCTCTCAGTGGCCGGTGACGATCCTTGTGACACTCATCGGTCAATCCCTTTCGGAATCGCGTCTTCTTTTCGAGGGGAATTGGCTTCTCCTCGTCGTCATCGCCACGTGGCTTGGCGCACGCAGCCGCGAACTTTCCACAGATCCTCATGTACATGAAAGGTCCTAGAAATCTATGACGCCCGCAGACTCGTCGTCCTCGTCCTCGTCCATTAGCCTTTGGGGAGGCCGCTTCGCGGGAGGACCATCGCAAGCCCTTGCCGCGCTATCGGTGTCAACGCACTTCGACTTCCGTCTGGCCCACGTCGACATCGCCGGGTCGCACGCTCACGCCGATGGACTCCACACGGCGGGACTCCTCACAGATGACGAATGCGCGGCAATGCACGAAGCCCTCACCGAACTTGATCGGCGCGTGACCACGGGGGAATTTATTCCTTCACCCGAGGACGAGGACGTCCACACGGCTCTCGAACGGGGACTCATTGAGATCGCGGGACCGGGGCTGGGAGGAAAACTCAGAGCCGGCAGATCCCGAAACGACCAGATCGCCACACTCATCCGGATGTATCTGCGAGACGAAGCACGTCACCTTGCCTCGCGTGTCCTCGACGTTGTTCGCGCACTCATCGGGCAGGCCGAAGCCGCGGGAGATGCAATCATGCCTGGGCGCACGCACATGCAGCATGCGCAACCCGTCCTCGTTGCCCATCATCTCCTTGCGCACGCGTGGCCTCTTATTCGTGACGTTGAGCGCCTGACGGACTGGGATTCACGGGCGGCGCTGTCGCCCTACGGATCGGGGGCCCTCGCCGGGAACACTCTGGGAATGGACCCTCAGGCAATCGCGCATGACCTGGGATTTGTTGACTCCGTGGCGAACTCGATTGACGGCACCGCTTCGCGTGACATTGTTGCTGAATTCTCATTCATCATGGCGATGATCGGCGTAGATATCTCCCGACTCAGCGAAGAAATCATTATCTGGAACACGAAGGAATTCGGCTACGTCACGCTTGACGACTCATATTCCACGGGATCGTCAATTATGCCGCAGAAAAAGAACCCGGATGTCGCTGAACTTGCTCGCGGCAAGGCTGGCCGCATGATCGGTGACCTGACGGCTCTGCTCACCGTTCTCAAAGGCATCCCTTTGGCCTACGACCGGGATCTGCAAGAAGACAAAGAACCTGTCTTCGATCAAATTGACACGCTCGACGTGCTCCTGCCTGCTGTGTCGGGAATGGTTGACACGATGACTCTCCATCTCGACCGCATGGAGGAACTTGCCCCACAGGGATTCTCGCTGGCCACAGACATTGCCGAATGGTTGGTTAAGAGAGGTATTCCTTTCCGGGATGCCCATGAGATCGCCGGCCGGTGCGTGCAGATCGCGGAAACACGCGGGGTTGAATTGGCTGATCTCACAGACGATGAGTTCGCGCAGGCATCGGAATACGTGACTCCTCAGGTGCGCAACGTTTTGACCATTGAAGGCTCCGTGTCGCAGCGAAACGCGCGTGGGGGAACTGCACCTGAGCAGGTTCGCAGTCAGCTCGCGGAGATTCGCGTGGCCGTGGACCAAGCAGAGTCGTGGGCAAGTCGGGATATTCGTTAGACTCATCCCCGGGGTCGTGCGCGATGCTTGTCATGTGCCGCCGATGAGTGCCTGTCCCGGTTCGCGAACCGGCTCTCATGCAGAGTAACGGACACTCTCGCGGGCTGACGGGCACTGAAAAGGGACCCCTATCGTTTGGACTTTATGAAAGAGGGGCTTGTCGTGACCGACATTCTCGACGAACTGCAATGGCGAGGACTGATCGCTCAGCACACTGATTTTGAGGCTCTTCGAGCCCAGCTTGCTGCGGGACCGGTGACTTTCTATTGCGGTTATGATCCGACTGCCGCGTCACTGCATCACGGTCACCTCGTTCAGCTGATTCTTATGCGTCACCTTCAGCTTGCCGGGCATCGTCCGCTGGCGCTTGTTGGTGGTGCAACAGGACAGATTGGTGATCCGCGTCAGTCCGGGGAACGCCAACTCAACTCCACAGACGTGGTTGCTCAGTGGGCTGAACGCCTCAAGAGCCAGATCTCACGTTTCCTTGATTTTGACGGTCCGAACGCAGCCATCATGGTCAACAACCTTGACTGGACAGCGGATATGTCAGCGATCGACCTGTTAAGGGGAATCGGTAAGTACTTCCGCATGGGGACGATGCTCGGCAAAGATATTGTTGCGCGCCGCCTCGAGTCCGAGGAAGGTATTTCCTACACGGAGTTCTCCTACCAGGTGCTTCAGGCGAATGACTATCTCGAACTGTTCCGTCGCTACGGCTGCACCCTTGAGACCGGTGGAAACGACCAGTGGGGCAACATGGTCGGTGGGGTCGACCTCATTCGTAAAGTCGAGGGAGCCGACACCCACGTCCTGACCACGCCGATCATTACGAAGTCTGATGGGACGAAGTTCGGCAAGTCCGAGGGCGGTGCCATCTGGCTAGATCCCGACATGATGTCCCCGTACGCCTTCTACCAGTTCTGGTTGCAGGTTGCAGATGCCGACGTTATTCGCCTGGCGAAAATCTTCACTTTCATGTCTCGTGAGGAAATTGAGGCTCTTGAAGCCGAGGTCGCTGAGCGTCCCCATCTGCGCGCCGCCCAAAAGGCACTTGCCGCGTCTGTGACTGAGCTGGTCCACGGGCGTGAGGAACTGGATCGTGTGCTGCGAGCAACGGAAGCCCTGTGGGGTAAGGGTGACTTGCGTGATATCGATGAGGTGACCCTCACGGCGGCAACTGCCGACCTACCGAGGGCATCGCTGACACTTGGCGAAGCAACAATCGTTGACGCTCTGGTGGAGTCCGGACTTGAAAAGGGACGAGGCGCGGCGCGTCGAACCGTTGCTTCCGGTGGTGCATCGATCAACAACGTCAAGGTGGAGGATGAGGACAAGCCGATCAATTCTGATGATCTGCTTGCGGGAAACCTCGTTCTTATCCGCAAGGGACGACGAAATCTCGCCGTTGTCGAGATGCGATGATCGTTCGCTGAGCGCGGTGCGCTGCATTGGTGCTGACTGTGACACCGATGCGCTGAGTGCGTGAACGTCCGCTGCTGAGCGTGGCGCGCTCGCGCTGGCTTTCCCGCCCGCGCTGCGCTCGGCGGCGAACACTATGAACCGATGCCGAACAAGGCGCGTTCATCCTGAGGTTCCTCCCCGCTGTGCTCGTGCCGTCCTGCCCAGATGCTCATGTCTTCCCCTCGTCCCCCAGCGAACTTACGCGGAATTTAACGGAACTTCCAGAGTGTGAGGCGGATCGCTCCAGCTGAAGTTGACGTGTGCTGTGTGGGTGGGTAGTGTTTTTTCTTGTCGCTTGGCTGGCTTTGTGGTTGGTTGGGTGGTGGTTGGTCCTTTCTGGCTTTGGCTCTGTTTGTGGGGTTGGGGTTGGTTTGTGATTGGTGTTGTTTGTGAACTCGATAGTGTGTTTGTTTGTTTTTATGCCTGTTTTTTGTTTTTGAGTTGTTTTTGGTTGGGATTGCCTGGGCTGGCTTGGCTGTTGTGGTTGGGTTGGTTTGGGTTTTTTCGAGTTTTTTGTTCGGAGAGTTTGATCCTGGCTCAGGACGAACGCTGGCGGCGTGCTTAACACATGCAAGTCGAACGATGATGCGGTGCTTTTTGTGCTGTTGATTAGTGGCGAACGGGTGAGTAACACGTGAGTAACCTGCCCTCTTCTTTGGGATAACGGTCGGAAACGGCTGCTAATACTGGGTATTCACTTTCCTTCGCATGGGGGTTGGTGGAAAGCTTTTGTGGTGGGGGATGGGCTCGCGGCCTATCAGCTTGTTGGTGGGGTGATGGCTTACCAAGGCTTTGACGGGTAGCCGGCCTGAGAGGGTGACCGGTCACATTGGGACTGAGATACGGCCCAGACTCCTACGGGAGGCAGCAGTGGGGAATATTGCACAATGGGCGAAAGCCTGATGCAGCGACGCCGCGTGAGGGATGTAGGCCTTCGGGTTGTGAACCTCTTTCGCTCATGGTCAAGTCTGGGTTTTGGGCCTGGGTGAGGGTAGTGGGTAAAGAAGCGCCGGCTAACTACGTGCCAGCAGCCGCGGTAATACGTAGGGCGCGAGCGTTGTCCGGAATTATTGGGCGTAAAGGGCTTGTAGGCGGTTGGTTGCGTCTGTCGTGAAATTTCCTGGCTTAACTGGGGGAGTGCGGTGGGTACGGGCTGGCTTGAGTGCGGTAGGGGAGACTGGAATTCCTGGTGTAGCGGTGGAATGCGCAGATATCAGGAGGAACACCGGTGGCGAAGGCGGGTCTCTGGGCCGTTACTGACGCTGAGGAGCGAAAGCGTGGGGAGCGAACAGGATTAGATACCCTGGTAGTCCATGCTGTAAACGTTGGGCACTAGGTGTGGGGGCCACCCGTGGTTTCTGCGCCGTAGCTAACGCTTTAAGTGCCCCGCCTGGGGAGTACGGCCGCAAGGCTAAAACTCAAAGGAATTGACGGGGGCCCGCACAAGCGGCGGAGCATGCGGATTAATTCGATGCAACGCGAAGAACCTTACCAAGGCTTGACATGCGCCCTGAGCCACTAGAGATGGTGGTGCATTTGGTTGGGGGTGTGCAGGTGGTGCATGGTTGTCGTCAGCTCGTGTCGTGAGATGTTGGGTTAAGTCCCGCAACGAGCGCAACCCTTGCCCTATGTTGCCAGCACGTTGTGGTGGGGACTCGTGGGGGACTGCCGGGGTTAACTCGGAGGAAGGTGGGGATGACGTCAAATCATCATGCCCCTTATGTCTTGGGCTTCACGCATGCTACAATGGCTGGTACAGAGGGTTGCGATGCCGTAAGGTGGAGCGAATCCCTTAAAGCTGGTCTCAGTTCGGATTGGGGTCTGCAACTCGACCCCATGAAGGTGGAGTCGCTAGTAATCGCAGATCAGCAACGCTGCGGTGAATACGTTCTCGGGCCTTGTACACACCGCCCGTCACGTCACGAAAGTTGGTAACACCCGAAGCTCATGGCCTAACCGTTTTGGGGGGAGTGGTCGAAGGTGGGATTGGCGATTGGGACGAAGTCGTAACAAGGTAGCCGTACCGGAAGGTGCGGCTGGATCACCTCCTTTCTAGGGAGCCTCGTTTTGGGGAATGCTGTGCGCGCGTGTTTGTGTGTGTGGTGTTTTCTTGTGTTCATGCTTGTTGATCATGCGTTGTGTGTGGTGGGTGTGGGCGCGTTTTGGGGTTGCAGGCGTAGGTAATGGATGAGCATGCTGTCGGGTTCAGGTTCAACATTGTGTGGCCTGTGGCTTGCATCTGGACTGCTATTACTGTGGTTGTTTGGGTGTGTGGTGGGTTGTTGGTGATTTGTATAGTGGTTGCGAGCATCTTTATTTTTTGTGTTTTGTGTTTGTGTTTAGTTTTGTTGGGCATTCGGTGGATGCCTTGGCATCAAGAGCTGATGAAGGACGTTGCGGCCTGCGATATGCCTCGGGGAGTTGGCGAGCGAGCTTGGATCCGAGGGTGTCCGAATGGGGGAACCTAGCCCTGGTTGTGTGGGGTTACTGTCATCTGAACGTGTATAGGGTGATGGGGGGAACGCGGGGAAGTGAAACATCTTAGTACCCGTAGGAAAAGATATTCCGTGTGTAGTGGCGAGCGAAAGCGGATGATGGCTAAACCGTGTGCGTGTGATTAGTCGGCGGGCGTTGCGTGTGCGGTGTTGTGGGGCTCGATCGTTCCATCTCTGCCGGGGTGGGGTTTTGTTGTGTTGTGGGAGTTGAACATTCTGGGATGGGTGACCGTAGTGCGTGATAGTCGTGTAGGCGGACCGTGACATGATGGGACGGGTTGGGTGCCCGAGTAGTGCGGGGCTCGTGGAATCTCGTGTGAATCTGCCAAGACCACTTGGTAAGCCTGAATACTTCTTGGTGACCGATAGTGCATAGTACCGTGAGGGAATGGTGAAAAGTACCCCGGGAGGGGAGTGAAATAGTGCCTGAAACCGGGTGCCTGTAAGCCGTCAGAGCCTTGTGGGGTGATGGCGTGCCTTTTGAAGAATGAGCCTGCGAGTCAGTGATGCGTGGCGTGCTTAACCCGTGTGGGGGATGCGTAGCGAAAGCGAGTCTGAAATATTGTTGGGCGTGTGTCGCGTGTTCTGGACCCGAAGCGGGGTGATCTACCCATGGTCAGGTTGAAGCAAGGGTAAGACTTTGTGGAGGACCGAACCCACCTCAGTTGAAAATGGGGGGGATGAATTGTGGGTAGGGGTGAAAGGCCAATCAAACTCCGTGATAGCTGGTTCTCCCCGAAATGCATTTAGGTGCAGCGTTGTGTGTTGCCTGGTGGAGGTAGAGCTACTGGATGGCTGATGGGCCTTTTGGGTTACTGACGTCAGCTAAACTCCGAATGCCATTAGGTTGAGCATGGCAGTGAGACTGCGGGGGATAAGCTTCGTAGTCGAGAGGGAAACAGCCCAGATCATCAGCTAAGGCCCCTAAGTGTGCGCTAAGTGGGAAAGGATGTGAGATCGCGGTGACAACCAGGAGGTTGGCTTAGAAGCAGCCATCCTTGAAAGAGTGCGTAATAGCTCACTGGTCAAGTGGTTTCGCGCCGACAATGTAGCGGGGCTTAAGTGTACCGCCGAAGCTGTGACATTCACACGTATAAGACCTGAGGGGCAAAGCCTTTTGGGTTGTGTGGGTGGGTAGGGGAGCGTCCTGCTCGCGGTGAAGCCTGCTGGTGATGGTTGGTGGAGCGTGTGGGAGTGAGAATGCAGGCATGAGTAACGTTTGGCGGGTGAGAATCCCGTCCGCTGATTGACTAAGGGTTCCAGGGGCAGGTTTTTCCGCCCTGGGTTAGTCGGGTCCTAAGGCGAGGCCGACAGGCGTAGTCGATGGGTGACCAGTTGATATTCTGGTACCGCGTAATAACCGACAAGTGCTGAAGCTGGTGTGCTAACCATTTGCCGCTGCTCGCCTTTCCCTTTTGGGGTTGGGTGTTGTGGTGGTTGTGGGGTCCTGCTGGTGTGTAGGTAAGCGTGTTAACAGGGGTGACGCAGGAAGGTAGCTGGCGCACACTGGTGGTTTGTGTGTTTAAGGTTGTGGCCTGTTGCTCAGGTAAATCCGGGTGACATTGTGGGTGAGGACTGATGAGGCTGGCCGTTGTGGTTGGCTGCTGGTGATCCTATGCTGCCAAGAAAAGCCTCGACGTGAGGGGGTTACGCGCCCGTACCCTAAACCGACTCTGGTGGTCAGGTAGAGTATACCGAGGCGTTCGAGTGAATCATGGTTAAGGAACTCGGCAAAATTCCTCCGTAACTTCGGGATAAGGAGGACCTCCGGCGGTCTCACGCCCATGCGGTGTGGTGGTGGTTGGGGGTCGCAGAGAATAGGGAGAAGCGACTGTTTATCAAAAACACAGGTGCGTGCGAAGTCGTAAGACGATGTATACGCACTGACGCCTGCCCGGTGCTGGAAGGTTAAGAGGAAGACTCAACCATACTTGTGTGGTGAAGGTTTGAATTTAAGCCCCAGTAAACGGCGGTGGTAACTATAACCATCCTAAGGTAGCGAAATTCCTTGTCGGGTAAGTTCCGACCTGCACGAATGGCGTAACGACTTCTCCGCTGTCTCGACCGTGAACTCGGTGAAATTGCAGTACGAGTAAAGATGCTCGTTTCGCGCAGAAGGACGGAAAGACCCCGGGACCTTTACTATAGCTTGGTATTGGTGTTCGCTTTCGCTTGTGTAGGATAGGTGGGAGACTGTGAAGCTGTCGCGCTAGCGGTGGTGGAGTCGTCGTTGAAATACCATTCTGGTGGGAGCGGTCATCTAACCTTGGCCCGTGATCCGGGTTGGGGACAGTGCCTGGTGGGTAGTTTAACTGGGGCGGTTGCCTCCTAAAATGTAACGGAGGCGCTCAAAGGTTCCCTCAGCCTGGTTGGTCATCAGGTGTTGAGTGTAAGTGTACAAGGGAGCTTGACTGTGAGACCGACGGGTCGAGCAGGTGCGAAAGCAGGAACTAGTGATCCGGCCATGGCACGTGGGTGCGTGGTCGCTCAACGGATAAAAGGTACCCCGGGGATAACAGGCTGATCTTGCCCAAGAGTCCATATCGACGGCATGGTTTGGCACCTCGATGTCGGCTCGTCGCATCCTGGGGCTGGAGTTGGTCCCAAGGGTTGGGCTGTTCGCCCATTAAAGCGGTACGCGAGCTGGGTTCAGAACGTCGTGAGACAGTTCGGTCCCTATCCTCTGTGCGCGTAGGAAACTTGTGAAGGGCCGTCCCTAGTACGAGAGGACCGGGATGGACGAACCTCTGGTGTGCCAGTTGTACCGCCAGGTGCATGGCTGGTTGGCTACGTTCGGGAGGGATAACCGCTGAAAGCATCTAAGCGGGAAGCTTGCTTCGAGATGAGGTTTCCGCACCACCCTTTGGTGGTGGAAGGCCCCCAGGAGACTACTGGGTTGATAGGCCAGAAGTGCAAGCCTTGTAAGAGGTGTGTGAGCTGACTGGTACTAATGGGCCAACACTAAACAACAACACACACACAATTATTGTGTGTGGCACAATGAGTGTTGTGTTTGCAACCACTATACGAATCACCCACAACCCACACAACAAGAGCCAAACCCCAACACACGGGGTTAGGGCAGTGTGTGTGGACCAATAGTCTTGTGGTGGTCATAGCGTGAGGGAAACGCCCAGCCCTTCCTTTTCGAACCTGGAAGCTAAGCCTCACAGCGCCGATGGTACTGCACTTGGGAGAGTGTGGGAGAGTAGGACACCGCCACAACAAAACAACCGTGTGAGCCGACACCCCCCAAGGGGTGCCGGCTCACACACACATAACCACGCGTAAACCACGAACGCCTCCACAAAACGGGACACCACAACACACACGGGACAAGAGGGGCGCCGACACACACGGCACCACCCAGCCGTGACCGCGCAATACGACTGGGAAACACAGACGGACAAGCCAACCACACGCGGGACAAGGCACACCAACCCCGTAACGATGGATGATGATTGACTCTGTCGGCGCGCAGCGATCAGTGTGGAGAAACTTTTTATATATTCTCGATGATCCTTGCTTTCGCTGCCCGATATTCCTCGTCGTCGAGGATGCCTTGGTCATGGAGGAGTGAAATGTCTCGGAGTTTGCCTAGTGCGGATTCTTTATCCGCTGACAGGTCGGATTGAACTTGCGGTTGAATAGGCGTCTCTTCTTCTGATTCCTTGATGCGGCCGAGTACTTCCAGGCCAACCTTTTCGAGTGCTTTACCAACACCAACTTGGCTGCGATCAACGATTTTAAGTAGATCATCTTTTGCGTTGTTTAAGGCATACACTCTATTTTCTGTAGTGATTGTGAGAATCGATTTACCTGAAGTTGCCTTGATAAAATGTTCAACCCCAGCAAGCGCAAGACCCACAGGGTTTGCCTTCAATCCCATGCTGACCAGCGATGCAACCTGAGAGAAAGCATTTGTTCCATTTGGGTTTGCCGTCTGTTCAGTTCCGTCAACGAAGTTGATGTCAAGCAATTTTTCGAACGGAGAGTCAGCGTAAGCGCTGACAGCCTTTTTTAGTCGGTCAACCCACGGATTGTTGCAGAGTTTCGGCGGGCGAGATCAGAAGTTTCCTCACCCTCTTTGATACGTACGTATCCATTTTTATAAATGGTGATTGTTGTGCCTCCAAATACGCCCTGCGTCATTGCTGGGCCGGCCATGCGCGCTATTTCAGCATCCTTTTGGAGCTGTTCTTCGTGTTCCCGTTCGCGGTCACTGAACTTCTTCTTGGTTGAATCGGCTATCGATCGAAAGAATCCTCGATCGCGTCCGGAGCTTGGGCTGTTTGTCGGTTCAATTTCTGGGGGGGTGTAAGCATTGCTAGGTCCTTCTCTTCTTGTCGTAGCTGTTCTAGCACCGTTTGAGTAGAACAATTCACACTATATTACGGGTAACGATTACCGACAGATCAGCGTCCGGGCAGTGGGACTTTGATGGTCTCTGTGATGCCCAAGAGCCGAGTTAGCTCACACACAGGTTCTCACACTCAGTCTGCGTGACCTCAACGCCAGCGGGTATGATCAATGTGGTTAAACAGCGCACGAATTGGAATGCGCGACTGAGATGACATGTGCGCGTTGCGCGAGAATAGAGGTTTTCACTATGGCAGATGAACAGCGACGATCAGAATCAGGCCGTGGTGGATTCCAGCGCCGCGAAAATAGATGGCGTGATTCCGGTGACCGTTCCTGGCGTGGCAAAGAACGCGGTAACGGTCGCTCTGGCGGCTACTCGGACGATCGCCGCGGGGGTTATCGTGATCGCCGTTCGGAGGGTGAAGGTACCTACGGTGGTGATCGTCGTGGCGGATATGGTGACCGTGACTACCAGCGCGACACCCGCGATAGTCGTGACGGTCGTGGGTTCGGCGGCGATCACGAGCGTTCGGGTCGCTTCGGTAACGGACGTCAAGGAAACGAGCGTCGCGACGGTAACCGATACGGAGACGACCGTCGTCAAGGCTACGGCTCGAGGGACGATCGGGGTTTTGGACGCGGCCAGGACTTCGGAGAGAACTCGCCAACTCGTCCTCGTTCCCGATACGGCGAGGGCAATGGTGAGCGCGGGGGCGGTTATTCCGACCAGCGACGCTTCGACCGAGGAGACCGGAACGGCTACCGAGGCAACGGTGAAAGGCGTGACCGTTTTGACCGAGGACGTCGCGAGGAACGCGGAGATGATCGGTACGGCAACGATCGCCGTGCAAACTACGGTTCGCGAGATTCTCGTTCAGACCGTGGTGAAGGACAGTCGTTACGCGACAATCGCGGCAACCGGACAGAGCGTGATGACCGTTTCACCAGGGGCCCGCGGACAGAACGCACTAACGATCGCGGTGGTCGTTTCGAACGCGGAGGAAACCGGCAGGGCGGCAGGGGAAACCAGGGTCGAGGAAATCAGCCTCGCGGCGGCCAGAACCGGGACGATCGCACGAACCGTCCCTACTCATCGACAGAGGAATACGTCTCACCTCACGGCAATGAACCGACGATTCCCGCCGGTGTTTCAGCTGAAGAACTCGACGCGAATGCTCTGCGTGCGCTCTCAACTCTTTCGGGCCCCAACAAGGACATTGTTGCTCGTCACCTCGTGATGGCGGGCCAGCTCATTGATCTTGAACCGGAGGAAGCCTATCGGCACGCAGTGGCTGCTACGGGACGCGCCGGGCGTGTCGACGTGGTACGTGAAGCGGCGGCGCTCACAGCCTACGCATCTGGGCGCTACGAGGAAGCACTTCGCGAGGTGCGCGCGGTGCGACGTATGCGCGGCGATGTCTCGTTGCGGGCTGTGGAAGCCGACTGCGAACGAGGGCTTGGGCATCCGGAAAAAGCCGTTGAGATCATCGACCAGACAGACACACAGGGCATGGATCTTGCCGAGCAAGTCGAACTTATCCTCGTCTCCTCGGGAGCGCGTGCAGATCTTGGACAAAGCGAGGTCGGCCTCGTCCTCGTTGATGATGCACTTGCGGCGCTACCGACTGATGCGGATACGGAACTCGTTCGGCGCCTGATGAGCGTCAAAGTTGATCGCCTGCGTGAGCTTGACCGTCAAGAAGAAGCCGATGACGTTGAAGCATCAATTCCGCAGGAAATTGACGATCCCGACATCGTTGATCTGTCTCTATTCGCCGATGCTGATGTTGACCACCAGCGCTCCCCGTTGCGCGGAGGGAACCAGGTGCTGGCGGAGGAATACGACGTCATGCTGCTTGATCTTGACGGAACAGTATGGGCCGGATCGCAGCCGATTGACGGTGCGCATGAGGCGATTGAAAAGGCTCGTGACCTGGGAATGGGCACCGGCTTCATCACGAACAATGCGATGCGTACCCCGCAGATGGTCGCTGACAAGCTGGCGTCAATGGGATTTGAGGCTGAGGCCGACACCATCATGACCTCCGCAATGGACGTCATCGCTATCATGGAGGAACATCTTGAACCGGGTGCGAAGATCCTGGTTATCGGCGGTCAGGGGGTTCGTGACGCATTGACCGAGGCGGGCTATGTACTCGTGGCCTCGGCTGATGACGAACCCGCCGCTGTTGTTCAGGGCCTCGACCGGGATGTCACATGGGGCATGCTCACCGAGGGTGCGCTCGCTATTGAACGCGGCGCGCAGTTCTTCGCCACGAACCTCGATGCAACCCTTCCCACGGAGCGGGGCCAGGCCTTGGGTAACGGCTCGTTGGTTCGAGCGGTGCAGCACGCAACCCGTAAGCGGCCGATCGCTGCTGGAAAACCAGAGCCCGGGATCTATCTGCGTGGCGCAGCACTCGTTCATGCGGAGAAACCGCTGGCAGTTGGCGACCGTCTGGAAACCGACATCATGGGTGCCGTTGCGGCGGGTATTCCGGCGATGCATGTGCTCACCGGTGTGCATCAGGCCCGTGATATCATCGTGGCTCCGCGTGGTCAACGTCCGGCGTACCTTGCACTCAATATGCTTGGAGTCCTTCAGGAGCATCCGCGTCCCAAACACCACGTTGACGGCACCTGGACGTGCGGCGTTTCTCAGTCGGCGAAGGTGTCGCGCGACGGCGTCCTCAGTCTTGATGGAGTGGAACTCACTGAGGAAACAACGATTTCCTTGGATTCCTATCGAGCCCTTGCCGTGGCGTCGTGGGATGCCGCGGATAACGGTGTCGACGTTCGCTGCCCGGTCCTGCGTGTCGTTGACAATGACGATCCCGAGGGCATCGTTGAGGAACCTCTTGTTGAGGAACCAACCGATGACGCGCCAGTATCCGATGGATTTGACGACGCGGATTCCTCGCTGGGATCTCAAGCGGATGCGCTGGACGAACCTTCAGAAGAGACCGTGACGTTCCTTCCCGGTGAGGAGGAACTTGAGGAACTCCTCGAAATGACCGCAGACCTTGACGATGACGCCTTGGATGAGGGCAACGATTCCGATGCGGAAGAGCCCTCCCAGGACGAGGAGTAAGCGCAGTCAGGCCTATGAGCTCCACTCAGGTACCGAATCCGAGCAACCTCGCCTCGTCCCCGGGGAATTTAGGGGACGAGGACGAGCGTGCACTTTCACGGCTTGCGGTCAGGATACGTGCATGTGAAGACATGTCGATTCAGCAACGCATTGAGGTTCTTCGTGACGTTGATGAGTCGCTGCGGCACATGCTGTCGGCATCGAGGCCATCGTGAAACTGCGACGTATCGATTCGGAACTTGTGCGACGCCAACTGGTGCGTTCGCGCACCCACGCACAGGAACTCATTGAATCCGGAAGGGTTCTCCTTGATGGACAGGTCGTCCTCAAACCCGCTCGGCAGATGGACCCGGCCCAGGCGATTGTCATCACCGAAACAGACGAGGACGACTACGTCTCACGGGGAGCACATAAGCTGGCCGGCGCGCTTGAGGCTCTGGGGGAGGATGCCCCACGTATTGACGGAGCGATCTGTCTTGATGCGGGTGCCTCGACGGGCGGTTTCACGGATGTTCTTCTTCGCCGAGGCGCTGGCCTCGTGATGGCAGTTGACGTTGGCTATGGTCAACTCGCCTGGCGACTACAGCAGGATCCCCGCGTTGAGGTCCACGACCGGACGAATGTGCGCACACTCACCGTTGACCAACTTGGTCGGCGCGCAGAGCTCATCGTCGGTGACCTGTCCTTTATTTCGCTCACACTGGTTTTGCCGGCGCTCGTGGGCGTGGCAACGGAGGACGCGAACTTCCTTCTCATGGTGAAACCTCAATTTGAGATCGGGAAAGAACGCCTCGGTCATGGAGGCGTTGTCCGTAATCCACAACATCACGTGGAGACGGTTGAAAAGGTTGCTCAGAGTGCGTTGAAATTGGGAGTGTCGATCAATGCGGTGGAGGCTTCACCTCTTCCAGGGCCGGCGGGGAACGTCGAATACTTCCTTCTGATGAATCGTCAAGCTGGCGGGGGTATCGGTGAGGATGAGCTTCACCATCGCATTGTCGATGCTGTTTCGCGCGGTCCGGCAAGGCTAAAGAAGGGTGGGTACCAATGATTCATCAGGTCATGCTTGTCAAGCACACTCATCGGTCAAATGCCATTGAAGCCGCTGAAAAGGTTGAGCAGGAACTGGTGCGTCAGGGAATACGCATCATTAACGAGGGCGAAGACGAAGCCGTTGATCTTGTTCTCGCAATGGGGGGCGATGGGACGATCCTCTCGGCGGCAACTCATGCCCGAGAACACGATGTTCCTCTGCTCGGCGTCAACATGGGACATATGGGGTTCCTTGCTGAGCTATCCGAGCAGGGAGTGGACGAGCTAGCCAAGCGGATTGCCGACGGCGACTTCATCGTGGAGGAGCGTTTAACTCTCGATATCACGGTGAAACTGCCCGCCGGTAAGGAACTTCATGATTGGGCACTTAACGAGGCTGTCGTGATTCACACGGATGCCGCTCATCCGGTGCATGTTGCGCTTGTTGTTGATGGCCAGGATGTCTCCACCTATGGTGCGGACGGCATCGTCATTGCCACCCCGACGGGGTCAACAGCCTATTCGTTCTCAGCCGGAGGGCCGGTGGTCTGGCCCGATACTCAGGCGATGGTGATTGCGCCTCTGGCTGCCCACGGCCTCTTTGCTCGCCCCCTCGTGGTGAGTCCGCAGTCAAATATCGAAATCGTCATCTTGGAGAACATCTGGTCTGCACCTGAAATGTGGTGCGATGGTCTTCGTCAGGCAACGCTTCCGGCGGCAACAAGTGTGATCGCTCGGGCGGGTGAGAAACCCATCCGTCTTGCTCGTTTGGATTCAACGCCCTTTTCGACGCGTCTTGTTGAAAAGTTCCATCTGCCGATCCGCGGGTGGAAGTCCCCTCGGAGCGGACTGGCATGATTTCTTCTCTTGATATTTCTGCCGTCGGAGTGATCGAACATGCGCACCTGGAGTTTGGCTCAGGGCTCACCGTTGTGACGGGGGAAACAGGTGCGGGGAAAACGATGGTGCTGACCTCCGTTCAGCTTCTTCTCGGGGGGAGGGCCGATGCCGCCCTCGTTCGTCGCGGAGCGCAGCAGGCAAGTGTCGATGGGATTTTCACGGTCCCTCAGTCAACACAGACTGAGGTCGAAGATTTCGGTGGGATTGTCGAGGATGGGGAACTGATTGTCGGCCGTACGGTTCCAGCGAGCGGACGTTCACGAGCACACGTGGGGTCCAGGCCTGTTCCAGCTGCGACTCTGGGACAGGTGTTGCGTCCGTTGGTGACCATTCACGGGCAGTCCGATCAGGTTCGTTTGTCCACTCCCCAGGCTCAGCGAACGGCTCTGGATGAATTTGGGGGATCGCAGCACGCTCAGATCCTCGCTGACTATGCAGAGGCGTGGTCGGCGGCGGTCACGCTCAAACGGCAGCTCGACGCGGCCACTGTGGATCATGATCGCCGTGTGGAGGACATCACCTCACTGACCGAAGCACTTGATGAGATTGATCGCGCGGACCCCTACGAGGGCGAAGACGATGAGCTTGCTGATCTTGCTCGTCGGCTGACAAACGCTCAGGACCTGCGTGTTCTCATCGGTACAGCGATTGGCCTCATTGATTCAGATGATGGACACGGAGCCCTTGGTGCTCTGCGCGACGCGGGTGGGCAGGTGCGCTCGGCTCAGCGTTTCGACGGTTCCCTCGAAGAATACGGAAACCGGCTTGAGTCGTATCTGCTTGATGTAGAAGGTCTGCGTGATGATCTGTCGTCATATCTCAGCGGCTTGGATTCCGATCCTGCGCGGCTCAACGAGGTCCAGGACCGGCGTGCAACATTGCGGCGTCTCATGGAAGGACGCGCTTCAGATATCGCCGAACTCCTTCAATGGCGCGAGCAAGCGCGCGCACGTTTGGCGGAACTGACGCGTCCGGGATCTGATCCCGAATCGATTCGCCGGGAACTCACGGCTGCTCAGCAACGAGTCCTTGACGTTGGAAAAAGACTCTCTGCCTCCCGCGCGGCACTTGCTGATCGTTTGTCAACGGCCGTGGACGCTGAACTGCATGCTTTGGCTATGCCTGATGCTCACGTGCGGATTGACCTTCCTTCGGCGAAACCCTCATCGCACGGCCTCGAAGACGTTGTTTTTCTTCTTCAATCTCATCCGTCAGCCCCCGAACGTCCCCTGGGACAGGGAGCCAGCGGCGGTGAGCTTTCTCGTGTGATGCTGGCTCTCGAAGTGATTCTCGGGCGCGACGCAACGGCCGAAACCTTTATTTTTGACGAGGTCGATGCGGGAATCGGTGGCCAGACAGCAACGGAAGTCGGGGCTCGTCTAGCGCGCCTGGCCGAGGAACGTCAGGTCATTGTTGTCACCCACCTCGCCCAGGTTGCGGCCTTTGCGTCGCGCCACCTCGTTGTCTCAAAGGCTGATGGTTTAACCACTGTTACAGAGGTCACCGGCGAGCAACGCCACGCCGAACTCACCCGAATGATGGGTGGTGATCCGCACTCAAAGGCGGCGCGCCGGCACGCTATCGAGGTGCTGGGGTCAACCGTGCCACAATCTCAGTGATGATGAGTACTACCGAACGTGACGATTCCGCTCGCTCACCACGCCTCGAAGGGCGGGTGCGCGTGGACGAACAGACGCGGCGACTAGCAAGTCGACTTGAACCCGGAGATATCGCGGTCATCGACCACCCCGATATTGACCGCTCAACAGCGCAGGCCCTCATCGCGGCCCAACCGGTTGCGGTTCTCAACGCTGCCCCCTCACAGACGGGGCGTCATAAGGTTCTCGGACCGGACATGCTTGTGGACGCCGGCATCCTCCTCTTCGATGACCTCGGCGAAGATGTGATGACGCTGCGCGAAGGCGACATCATTGAGATCATCGATGGCACGATCCGGCGCGGAGATGACGTTATCGCTGATGCGCGTCTTTTCGCCGCTGAACTGCGCAGTGAATCTGTTGAAGCTGAAAGCGTACGCACTCAGGTTGTTTCCTTCGCCGCCGCCATCGAGGAATTCCTCAAAACTGAGGGAGATGTTCTTGTTCGAGGGCGAGGTATTCCCCAGGTAACACCGTCGATCGAAGACAAGATCGTCCTGCTCGTCATGGATTCCGAGGACTCTGCTGCCCAGCTCAAACGCCTCAAACGATGGATTCGTGACACCCATCCGGTGGTCATCGGCGTCGATTCAGGGGCGGATGTGGCCCGAGCTGCACATCTGAAGCCAGAGATCATTGTGGGCAACATGGATGTCGTCTCTGAAAAGTCGCTGCGTTCGGGCGCTCAGCTGGTTGTCCCTCAGAAACGTGACGGAACAGCACCGGGTAAAGAACGCCTTGACCGCATGGGTATCGACTATTCGACGATCGAGATGTCCGGCAACGGCGAAGATGTTGCCACGGTAATTGCTGCTCATTCCCGAGTGAGTTCGATCGTCACCGTTGGAGCACACCACACCCTTGACGACTTCGTTGACCAGGGACGCGGTGCGATGGCTCCCTCATTCTTCGCTCGTCTGCTCGGGGCAGATCTGTTGATCAGTGCCGAATCGGTTGCTGCGACGCATCGGCCGCGAATTTCTTCGGGACTCGTCGTCCTCCTCGCATGCGTCGTGCTTGCGACCTGTGGTGTTGCTTTCTGGTCGACTCCCTTAGGACACGACGCGTTTACTGTTTTCACCTCGTTTTTTGCCGATCTCTTGAATCTCTCCTCGTCCTCGTCGGGCGGGGCGGCGGGCTGAGGAGGCTCCGTTGATTAACTTCCGTTACCACCTGATTTCCCTCATCGCTGTTTTCGCTGCCCTGGCGGTCGGTGTTGTTCTGGGGGCGGGGCCGCTCCAGATGCGTCTCAATACGGCGCTCGAGTCCTCGAAAGACAGCGACGGCGGCGCAACTGCTTCGCAGCTTGCGGCGGCCAAAGCAATGGCGTCGACTGAGGCCAAGGGACTTGAACAGATTGAATCGCAGTTCCTTCCGGGGACTCTCACTGATGTTGCAGTAGCTACGGTTGCTCTTCCCGGTGCGGATGAGTCGGATGTTCAGCGTGTGCGTGCTGCGCTTGAGAAAGCTGGAGCAAAACTTGTCGGCGCGGTTGCGCTGACAGATCAGTGGGATTCGACCTCCATGTCGACCTATCGTCAGACCTTGGCGACCCCGCTGGAATCGCATACGAACGCGGATATCCCTGCCGACACAACGGCGGATGGTGTTGTGGGGTATGCGATTGCTCAGGTACTGACAACAACTGGTTCTGAAACAGATCTTGTTCGTGACATCATCACCGATGATTCAACACCGATTCTTGAAATTTCCGAGGACCCCAAGGGTGGCGCACAGGCTCTCGTCCTCGTTGGTGCTCGTTCGGTGCAAACTGCACAGGCTGATTCCCATGCCAAGGACACGAGCGCGCGTGCGCTTGATGCATGGGTGGGAACGGCGAAAGCTATTGCCGCTGTGGCACCGCGTTCGGTACTTGTGGGCGATGCTTCGCAGGATTCCTCAATGGTTGCGCAGCTGCGCGCACTCGATACACCGATATCAACGGTGGATTCTCCCGCGTCGACGCTTGCGGCGCTCAACGCTGCCCTGGCTGTCGCTCAGGCCGGAGATTCCCCGCTGGCACTTGGCGTTGGGGTCGGAGCTGCCAACGCTTTGCCGTCACTCAAGTAGGCGATCATCGCCTCACCGTCGCGTGGATGCGGTGCCCGATGAATCTGTGATTCGGAGTGCACTGACGCGACTGCGCCTGCTGATCGGATGCGGGATCTCTTCGGGACAAGATACGGCCTCGTCCTCGTGTCATTGATCCGAATGCAGTGATATCGCCTGGGCGCTTCCGCTCCTATGGGCGCGACGACGGCGCGTTTTTGCGAGGCGGTTTTGTGTGCCCCGACGACTCATCATGTTCAGAGAGGAAGTGCCGATGAACGCGCACAACAATGGCAACGTCCCAGAGACCACGTGTGACACAGGGGAGCGGGAGCACACGAACATCCGTGGTGCCGATGCAGGATTAGTCGCGGTGCCGGGTGAGCTGAGTGACTGTCACGTTGATCGCGAAGTGCTTGGCTCCGCAGAGATCTGGCGTGGTCGAGTGATGGGCCTTGCCGAGGACGAGGTCCGGGTTGTTGATGGTCAGGATCCCGTGACCCGACAGTACGTTGTTCATCCCGGTGCTGTGGCGATTGTTGCTCTTCGCGGGGACGAGGGCGAGGAGCAAATTCTCCTCGAAAAACAGTATCGCCATCCTGTGCGCAGCGAACTCTTGGAGATTCCCGCAGGGCTTCTTGATATCGCCGGTGAGGACCCTCTGGTTGCAGCGCAGCGGGAATTAGCTGAAGAAGTTGATCTCCAGGCTCAGCGGTGGGATGTCCTTGTGGATTACTTCACCTCGCCGGGCGGATCGAATGAGTCAATCCGGATTTTCTTGGCACGAGATCTGATACCTACGGGTGTGACTTTCGAGCGCGAAGACGAGGAAGCGGGGATGACAGCTACGTGGGTGTCGCTTGATGAGGCGGTGAATCTGGTCTTTTCTGGGCGGATTCATAACCCAAACTCCGTGTCGGGGATCCTCGCGGCCTTCGCCTGTCGTGCGCAGGGGTGGCGGACGTTACGGACAACGGATGCGCCCTGGTTTCGTTAGGTGTTACCCGTGTCATGCGACACCAGGCAACATTATGAAACGATGATGTCACGAAAATGCAGTAGACTGAGTGACCGAGCCGATGTCGGGACGATCGGAGGAACGGTGGTGGAACTACAGGACGCAAATACGCGTGACCGTGTCCTTGACTTAATTGTCGAAAAAGGGCCGGTGACCGCGTCGACGATCGCGAAAATTCTTGGTTTGACCACCGCTGCTGTTCGTCGTCACATCACGATCCTCATTGATTCCAAAGAAATTGCCGAGCATGAGCCCGGGCATTCAGGGAAACGAGGACGAGGACGGCCGGCACGTCACTATGTGGCGACCGAGCGAGCCCATATGCGATTGCAAGATGGATACTCCGATCTTGCGGTCAAGGCGTTGGGTTATCTTGGGCAGGTTGGAGGCGGCGAAGCGATTGAGCGTTTCGCGGCTGCGCGGTCGCGTGAGATCGAGCGCCGCTACGCGCCGATCATTCGCGATGCGGGAACGGATCCGAAGGTCAGAGCCCAAGCCCTTGCCGACGCGCTCACCCAAGACGGATATGCGGCGACTGTCAGAGAAATCGGGGACGGTGATTTCGCTGTCCAGCTGTGTCAGGGACACTGTCCGATTCAGAACGTCGCCGATGATTTCCCGCAGCTGTGTGATGCCGAGACGCATGCCTTTGGACGGCTACTCAACGTCCATGTCCAACGGCTGGCAACTTTGGCAGGGGGCGAACACGTGTGCACAACGCACATCCCTGTGGGAATGCCGGTGATTCGTCCCGCAGCTCGTGCTGCGCTTCGCAAGTAATCGCGAGAGCGCATAACGTCAGTAATGAGAGGTTGACACAACTATGACGCAGTCACCGCCGGTCCCGGACTCACAGGACCGTCCAATGACCGATGACGAGATCATCGACTCTATTGGGGCCTATGAGTTCGGATGGCGAGATAACGACGACTACTCCAAAGATGTTCCCTACGGCATTAACGAGGACGTCGTTCGTTCGATCTCTGCGCACAAGAACGAACCCGAGTGGATGCTTGAACGCAGGCTCAAAGCCCTTGAAATGTTCGAGCGTAAACCGATGCCCACATGGGGACCTGACCTGTCGGATATTGACTTTGACGCTTTCAAGTACTACGTCAATCCCACGGACCGGCAGGTCAAGGACTGGCAGGACCTTCCCGAAGATATTCGCGAGACCTACGACCGGCTAGGGATTCCCGAGGCCGAGAAGAACCGCCTCGTTGCCGGAGTTGCCGCGCAGTACGAGTCTGAGGTTGTCTACCAGCAGATTCAGGAAGACTTGGAACGCCAAGGCGTTGTCTTCATGGACACCGACACGGGCTTGCGTGAGTATCCGGAGCTTTTCAAGGAATACTTTGGACGTTCCGTGCCTTCGGGTGATAACAAATTCGCTGCCCTCAACACTGCCGCATGGTCGGGGGGCTCGTTCGTCTACGTTCCCAAGGGCGTGCACGTCGAGATTCCTCTTCAGGCGTACTTCCGCATCAACACCGAAGCGATGGGGCAATTCGAGCGTACGCTGATCATCGCCGATGAAGGGTCCTACGTTCACTACGTCGAGGGATGCACGGCGCCGATCTACGACACGAACTCATTGCACGCTGCGGTTGTTGAAATTTTTGTTCGTAAGGATGCGCGCGTGCGTTACACGACGATCCAGAACTGGTCGACGAATGTCCTCAACCTCGTCACCCAGCGGGCCATCGTTGAAGAGGGTGCCACGATGGAATGGATCGACGGGAACATGGGGTCGGCGATCACGATGAAGTATCCGGCGTGCTACCTCATGGGGGACAACGCTCGTGGTGAAACACTCTCGATTGGGTTTGCGGGGCCGGGGCAGCATCAGGATACCGGCGCAAAAATGGTCCATATGGCGCCGCATACGTCCTCGTCCATTGTGTCGAAATCGGTGTCACGAGGAGGAGGGCGCACCTCTTACCGCGGCCTCGTTCAGGTGAACTCCCGAGCCCGCCACTCCAAGTCGAATGTTCTGTGTGACGCCTTGCTCGTGGATCAGGTGTCGCGGACCGACACGTACCCCTATGTTGACGTGCGCACCGACGACGTCGAAATGGGACACGAGGCAACTGTCTCGAAGGTCTCCGCCGATCAGCTGTTCTACCTCATGAGCCGTGGAATGGCAGAAAACGAAGCAATGGCAATGATTGTTCGCGGATTCGTTGAACCCATTGCGAAGGAACTCCCGATGGAGTACGCGCTCGAACTCAACCGTCTCATCGAACTGCAGATGGAAGGATCCGTCGGCTGATATGACCACAGGACACGCAATGGCACAGGGACACTCTCACGGAGCAGTGGACAAAGGTGAGCACGCGTCGCGCGGCGACCGTCCCACGTCGTTCCGACTGGAGGATATTCCCACTCCGAGAGGACGCGAAGAGGACTGGCGTTTCACGCCGATGCGTCGTATTGAACGACTCTTCGAACCGGAGAACTACGACGAGGCAGACGCGCCGGTGACGGTGGAAGCCCCCGATGTCGTCCTCGTTGAACAGGTCAATCGAGGGGATGAGCGTCTGGGAACGGTGCTTGCACCCGGCGACCGAACCGCCGTTGTCGCGTGGAACGGATTCGCCGAATCCACCCTCGTGACGATTCCTCGCGACTGCCAGGTGGATACCCCGATCGTCATCACGATTGATGCGGTGGAGGGAACTCGGACGCAGCACCTCATGGTTCGCGCCGAAGAACTCTCCAAGGCCACTGTGATTATCTCGCACACGGGATCAGCCGAGGCCGCGCTCAACCAGACAATTGAAATCGATGCTGCGCAAGCCTCGGAGCTGACCGTCGTCTCCGTTCAGGAATGGGATAGGTCCGTTCTCCACGCATCGAATCATCGGATCGCGGTTGGTCAAGACACGAAACTCACCCACATCGTTGTCACTTTCGGTGGTGACCTCGTGCGTATCAGCGCCGACACGGACTTCCGTGGCACCGGTGCGGAGCTGACGATGCTCGGCCTGTACTTCGTTGACGAGGGACAGCATCTTGAACATCGGGTCTTTGTGGATCACTCGCAGCCGAACTGCTACTCGCGCGTGACCTACAAGGGAGCGTTGCAGGGGGCGAATGCCCATTCCGTGTGGATCGGTGACTGCCTCATTGAGAACACCGCCGATGACACGGACACCTACGAACTCAACCGCAACCTCGTCCTCACCGAGGGCGCGAAGGCCGACTCAGTTCCCAACTTGGAAATTGAAAACGGTGAGATCAAAGGCGCGGGGCACGCCTCGGCGACAGGGCGATTTGACGACGAGCAGCTGTTCTATCTGATGAGCCGCGGGGTGCCGGAAATGGAAGCTCGTCGCCTCGTGGTGCGTGGTTTCTTCGCGGAACTTATTCACCAGATCGGAGTGCCCCAGCTACAAGATCACCTGATGGCACTGATCGAGGCAGAACTGGCCCGAGCACGTAGCTAGTCACGCGCGGTGCTGTGGCGCCGGCCCCCATCCCAGACCTGAATGATTCGGCACTGACAAGAGCCGTCGAGGAGAACACAACAATGTCGACACTGACAATCAAGGACCTCCACGTCACCGTGGAAACAACCGAAGGCCCCAAGGAAATCCTCAAGGGCGTGAACCTGACAATTAATTCCGGTGAGATCCACGCGATCATGGGTCCCAACGGCTCGGGGAAGTCAACGATGGCTTACGCCCTGGCTGGACACCCCGACTATGAGATCACGCAGGGCGAAGCGTGGCTCGACGATCAGCTCATCACCGAGATGAGCGTTGATGAACGTGCGAAGGCGGGGCTTTTCCTCGCCATGCAGTACCCGGTGGAAGTTGCCGGTGTTTCAGTCTCGAACTTCCTACGCACAGCGAAAACGGCGATCGACGGCGAAGCGCCGCAGATCCGTTCGTGGGTTAAAGACGTGCGTTCATCAATGGAAAACCTGAGGATGGATCCGACTTTCGCTGAGCGTGACGTCAACGTCGGCTTCTCCGGCGGTGAGAAGAAACGCCTGGAAATCCTCCAGATGGAGCTGCTTCAACCGTCGTTCGCCGTCCTTGACGAGACCGACTCAGGGCTGGATGTTGACGCGCTGCGCATTGTTTCCGAGGGCGTTAACCGGGTTCATGGGGCCACGGGATGTGGCATCATGCTCATTACCCACTACACGCGTATCCTGCGCTACATCAAGCCCAGCCACGTGCATGTCTTCGTTGACGGTCACGTTGCCGCGCAGGGTGGGCCTGAGCTTGCAGATCAGCTCGAAGAAGAGGGCTACGACAAGTACCTGTCGGCGTGATGATCATGGGAAACGGCGCGAAGGATTTCAGCGACGAGGAATTGGCTGCTCTGCGTGCCGATTTCCCGATTCTTCAGCGGATCGGCAGAGGAGGACAGCCGATCGCGTACTTTGACGCCTCGGCAACCTCCCAAAAACCGAATGTCGTCATTGACGCCGAAGCCGACTTCTATCGACTCCGCAACGGAGCTGTTCACCGGGGAACTCACCTCCTCGGGGATGAGTCAACGTCGGTGTACGAGGACGGGCGCGCTTCGCTGGCGGCGTTCATCAACGGTCGATCCGACGAGGTCGTGTGGACGAAGAACGCAACGGAGGCGATCAACCTTGTTGCTCTGTCGATCGGGCACGCGAGCTGTGGACGCGGGGGAGAGGCAGCAACCTCGCTGGCGATCGGTCCGGGTGATCGAATCGTCGTCACTCAAGCCGAACATCACGCCAACCTTGTTCCGTGGCAGGAATTGTGTGCGAGAACGGGCGCGGAGCTTACGTGGCTGAACCTTTTGCCCGATGGGACGATTGACGGGGACTGCCTCGATGTCATCACCCCGAATACGCGGCTTGTTGCCTTCACGCATGTTTCCAACGTTACGGGTGCGATTTCGCCGGTGGATCTCATTGTGTCCAAGGCCCGCAGCGTCGGTGCCCTCGTCCTCTTAGATACCTGCCAGTCCTCCGCTCACATGCCGGTGGATGTTGCCTCACTGGGCGTGGACTTCGCTGTTTTTTCCTCTCATAAGATGCTCGGTCCCACGGGAGTTGGTGCACTGTGGGGACGCCGCGAATTGCTCAACGCAATGCCGCCGGTGCTCACCGGTGGCTCAATGATCGCCCACGTGACGATGGATCACGCGGAGTACATGCCTCCGCCTGAGCGTTTTGAGGCTGGCTCGCAGCCCATCGCGCAGATTGCTGGATGGTCAGCCGCCCTCGACTATTTGAGAACCGTCGGCATGGATCGGGTTGTGGCCCATGAGGAAGCGATCACCCGCAGGCTCCTGGAGGGAATTTCCTCAGTTGACGGTGTGCGCATCCTTGGCCCCCTCAGCCAGACCAACCGCATCGGAGTTGTCGCCTTCGCAGTCGAGGGGGTGCATCCCCACGATGTCGGTCAGGTCATGGACGGCGAGGATGTTGCGGTGCGCGTTGGGCATCACTGCGCGATTCCGCTCCACACGCATTTCGGTGTGCGCTCCTCAGCCCGGGCTTCGGCCTCGCTCGTATCAACCGGCGACGAAGTTGACAGGCTTGTCGAGTCCCTATCTCGTGTTCGTTCCTACTTTGGAGGGGTGTGATGTCAAGTCTTGAACAGCTCTACCAGCAGGTCATCCTCGACCATTCGCGCATGCGTCACGGCAGCGGCCCAGTTGAGGGCGTTCAGTCGTCCTCGCATCAGGTTAATCCGACATGCGGTGACGAGGTGACTCTCGGTGTGTCATTGGCCGAGGATGGGCACATCGACCATCTCGTGTGGGACGGGGATGGATGCTCGATTTCGCAGGCATCCCTGTCGATCCTCTCCGACTTGACGGAAGGGAAATCGGCCACGGAGGTTTCCCGTCTGTACGCGGCGATGGAAACGATGATGCATTCGCGCAATCAGGGCGTTGATGATGAGGTTCTTGATCTTCTTGGTGACGGAGCGGCCCTTGAGGGAACCTCACAATTTGCCAATCGCGTCAAATGCGCGCTACTGGGCTGGTACGCCCTACGGGATGCATTGGCAAAACTTGGAACCGATATTGCAGGAGAAGGACAATGACAAACCCGATGGCTCAGTCCGAACCAGTGGAACAGCGCTTCCAGGTACCGGGCACACAGGCGGATCAGTCCGCTACCGCAGCTGAGGTCCCAGTGCAGTCAATCAACGGCACGGACATTCAGGAGTTCGGTTCGCTTGCTGCCATTGACGTGTTGGAGGCACTCAAAGACGTCATCGACCCGGAGCTGGGAATCAACATCGTTGACCTGGGCCTGGTGTACGGCATCGTCATTAACGCTGAAGACGAGGTGCGTCTCGATATGACGCTGACCTCGGCAGCCTGCCCTCTCACCGATGTCATTGAACGTCAGGCTCAGGTGATTCTTTCGTCGCTGACTCCCCATGTCCGTATCAATTGGGTGTGGATGCCGCCGTGGGGGCCAGATCGGATTACCGAGGACGGGCGCGAACAGCTTCGCGCCATTGGCTTCAACGTCTGAGAAAACGCCGCCCCGGGATTGTTTCCCGTGGGCGGCGTATTTCCATCGTCATGCGGGTGGAACCAGATTACGCAGACAACATCAACTACTCTATAAAATATGAACGATCTTCAGCCCCTCGATCAGCCGGCGCTTGCTCTGCGTCATCTTGTCAAGGTTTACGGTAACCTGGTCGCCGTCGCCGACCTGTCGCTCGACATTCCTTCGGGTGCCTTTTACGGATTCGTTGGCCCCAACGGTGCCGGCAAAACGACGACGCTGACGATGGCCACGGGGCTGCTTCGGCCCGACCAGGGAACCGCGCATGTTCACGGTGTCGATGTGTGGAACGATCCGCTCAAAGCCCGAAGCATGCTCGGTGTCATGCCCGATGGTATGCGCCTCCTCGATAAGCTCACAGGTGCGGACCTGCTGACACATGTTGCCATGCTCCGCGGTATTGATCGGCAGACAGCGCGTGAACGCAGCGCTGAACTGCTTGAGGTCCTTGACTTGACGCAGGCAGGACGCAAGCTCGTGGGTGACTACTCTGCGGGCATGATGAAGAAGGTTGCGCTGGGAACCGCACTCATTCACGGCCCCTCAGTTGTTGTTCTTGACGAGCCTTTCGAGGCGGTTGATCCGGTGTCGGCAGCAAATATCAAAACGATCCTCAAGGGTTTTGTTTTCAACGGTGGCACGGTGATTATTTCGAGTCACGTGATGGAGACCGTTCAGAGTCTGTGCACCCATGTTGCCGTGATTAACCACGGTCGTGTTGTTGCCTCGGGAACAACGGCTGAGGTTGCTGCCGGTTCCACACTTGAGGAACGCTTCGCGCAGCTCGTCGGTGGACGTCGAACAGATGAGGGGCTCTCGTGGTTCGGCAACTGATGTCCCTCAAAGCACGCATCGTCTGGAACACCATACGGCGTCAGACGTGGGTGCTCGTCATGACGATTCTCGGTCTGCTCTACGGGCTGAGCATGTTAGCTGGCATCACCGTTGGCGTGGTCTTCTCCATTCTCGACGGACACGTCGAGGTCACGCAGTCAATGCTCACCCTCGTCGGCGGCATCCTCGTTCTTGGCTGGTGGATCATTCCCATGACATTCTCTGGGATGGATAATTCCTTGGATCCCCAGCGTTTTGCTCCCTATGTTGGCCCGTCAAAGCGACTGGCATTGGCTATGGCGGTGGCCACAGGTGTTGGTGTTGGCGGAATTGTCACGGCGCTCGTCATGCTTCTGCCCGTTCTTGGCTGGGCGTTGAACGGGCAGTGGCTCGCGGCAATCGTCTCCTTCATTCTCATTCCGCTCGCGCTGCTGACGGCGTTTACGTGGGCGCGAGCTCTGACAACGTGGATGGGTATCCGTCTTCAGGCAACGTCAACGCGCCGAGACCTCTCAGCTGCCGTTTCGAGCCTGATATTCATCGTCGTTGTTGCACCCACAGGCCTGTGGCTCAACTGGCTGACGCGTCACTTTGATCCGTCGTTCGTCTCATTGACTCAGACTGTGGTCAGCTGGACCCCCTTTGGAGCAGTATTCGGAGTTTCCGCTGCCCTCGCACACGGCAATATCCTTGTCGCCCTTGCCAGGCTGGCAATCGCCGTTGTCACTGTCGTTGCCGGTATGTGGCTGTGGAGGCGTGCCCTGTCCTCGGTGATGGGCGGTGTGGCACAGCCGGTATCTGACGAGGCCAAGGAAGCCATCGCGCAGGGACGCTACCTCATTGATCCCTCAGCAGACACCGCGCCGGAGCCCAGGGGACGAGGGCGAGCGGCGTCCTCGTTAATTCCCGCGTCCCTTCCACGGGTTGAGCGGTGGCAGAGTGTGGGCCTGAGCGCACCAACGGCCTCGTTGGCCGCACGGACGGCGCGCTACTGGCTACGCGACGCCCGACTTCTTGTCAACGCAGGAACCATTGTGTTCTTCTTCGCCTTCGCACTCATGTGGAGCCATCTGATGCCCGCCGATGCGGGACCGGACATGGGCTGGTTCTTCATCTTCTTGATGACGATCCTTGTGGGAACGTCTGTCGGATCGCTTGCACAATACGACTCAACGGCACTGTGGATTCTCGTGTCATCACCGATCACAGGTCGGCAGGAGAGACGCGGTCGATTTGTTGGCTCCCTGCCGCTGATGCTTGGGTTGCTCATCCTCGGCACGGTGGTGTTCTCAGTTTTCAAGGGTCTGTCTGTTTCAGAAAGCGCGATGCTCCTGACGCTGATGTGCGGCATATTCGTTTCGTCGTCGATCGTCACCTTCATTGTGTGTGCGCGCTGGGTGTACCCGGTGCAGCCTCCGGGGACATCACCGATGTCGGCGCGAGGCACCGGCTCCATGATGTCAACGATGGTGATCCAGTTGGGGACAATGCTTGCAGCTGGTGTTGTCTGCCTGCCCGTCATCGTCTCCTATGTCCTGGGAACCGTGGGGATCATTCCGGCGTGGGCCGTTGTCCTTATTGGGCTCGTGTGGACGGTGCTCGTTGCTCACTTTGGGCTACTGTGGGCCGGTAAAGTCTGGGATCGTCACAGCGCCGATGTGCTGACAACAATCCGTTCATGGCCAGGACATTAGCCTCGCTGGTAGCGTCCGAGCATATCGTCACGGAAAGCCTCGTAGTCTCCTGACTGGATTGTTTGGCGGATCGTGTCAACCAGACGCACAGTGAACCATTCGTTGTGGATTGTGGCCAATGTTGATGCGAGGATTTCTTTCGCCTTGAAGAGGTGATGAACGTACGCAGCTGAATAGTGTGTGCACGTGTAACAGCCGCACCCGTCAACAAGGGGACCGAAGTCGCGCTTGAAACGCCTATTCGTCACGTTGAAACGGCCGCTGGGAGCGTAAATTGCGGCGTTGCGTGCCACGCGTGACGGGTTCACACAGTCGAAGGTGTCCGCACCGGCCTCGACAGCAACGAAGAAGTCTTCCGGCTCTGAGATCCCCAGGAGATGACGGGGGCGGTCTTCACCGAGTTCTTCGCTGACCCACCCAACGATTGTCCCAAGGTTTTCCTTTTCTAAGGCTCCGCCGATACCGAAACCGTCGAAGCGGATTCCGTCCTCGTCCATTGCGGACATGGTGCGAGCGGCGTGGCGGCGAAGATCCTCATATTGGGCACCCTGAATCACGCCCCACAGCTGCTGGTAAGGCTTACCCACGCGGACCTCGGTCAGTCGAGCATGTTCTCTCAGGCAGCGCCGCGCCCACTCGTGGGTGCGCTCAAGGGAGGATTCCTGGTAGGAACGAGGATGGAGTAACGACGTCAGCTCATCAAAAGCGAACATGATGTCAGACCCCAGCTCATGCTGAATTCTCATTGAGACTTCAGGGGTGAAACGATGCTTCGTGCCATCAATGTGTGAACGGAAAACGACGCCGTCATCGTCAACGACGGCGTTTGATGCTTTCACGGCCTGCATCCGAATGCGTGGATCGTCTGTGGCCCCTCCGGAAAACTCTTGGGAGAGAACCTTCTTGAATCCAGCGCCCAACGACAGAACCTGAAAGCCACCCGAATCCGTGTAGGTCGGTCCCGGCCAGTTCATGAAAGACCCAACGCCTCCGGCCTCGTCAATTAGGTCGGATCCTGGTTGAAGGAAGAGGTGGTAGGCGTTCGCGAGGACGGCCTGAGCACCCAAAGCCTCAACCATTTCAGGGACCAATGCTTTGATGTTGGCCTTTGTTCCCACGGGAATAAATGCAGGGGTATGGATTGTGCCATGAGCCGTGTGGATCGTTCCGACTCGACCTAATCCCAGACCGGTGTCGAGGCGGGTGACGCAATCGAAACCGCGATCACGACCTGAGAAAGTGCCCAGTGGTTGCGCATCCGCAAGGGCGCGAGGAGGTGGCGCAGCGAGCCAGGAATTGGCGAGGACGGAGCCTGCGTGAGGGGAACTCATGCGGCAAGCACCTCATCTTTTGCTAACCCTTCGCGGCGGCGGACCCATGAGATTACACGGTATGTGATGGGCAACAAAACGATTTCAACGCCGACTTTGTAGACGTAGCCGGTGACGATGTAGTTCAGGAATTCCATTCCGGGAATCACACCGAAGAAAGCGATCGTGCAAAAGAGCAGAGTGTCAACGAATTCGCCCACGAGGGTTGACCCGACGAGCCGAGCCCAGAGATGGTTCTTGCCCCACTTTTCGCGGATTTTCACTAAGACGAAAGCGTTGACTAGTTGACCGATGAGATATCCGGTGATGGATGCCAGGACGATGCGGGGAACGAAACCGAGAACAGCCTCGAAGGCTGCCTGATTCTCATATCCGGGACCGACAGGGGAAATCTGAACGATCCAGAAGGTTAGGGAGGCGATGATGGATGCCGCAAATCCCATGAAGATCACGCGGCGTGCTCGCTTGAAGCCGTACACCTCGGAGAGGACGTCGCCGAGGATGTAGGTCAGAGGAAAGAGGATCGCTCCGCCGTCAAACACCAGGTGAATCGGTCCCCAATCCAGCGCCGTGACTTTTGTTCCTGCGATGTTGGAAATGAGAAGGAACGCCACGAACATCACGGCAATGATGTCGAGGATACGGGGTGTTTGTGTCTGCGTGGATACGGGAGTTTCGGTGTCGATTGTCGCGTTCATCGAAAGCCTTTGCTCTGTCGTCAGGTATATGAGTATTTTGCCTTGGATCTCCTCAGTTGCTCGGGAGGTGGTGGGGTGGAGCCGACCACACACCTCGTCCTCGTTCATCAGGAGCGACGCGGTGGTCACGCGGGGTGAGAGAGAGGAGGGCGCTTCGTCCTCGTCCATGAGGAAACGCACGCCCGTGCAGGCGAGGTGCATCCTCGCGTACAACTTGTTGGCCACTAAGATGGCGTGAGTGATTAACGTCCAGAACTTTTCCCTGCGAATCGGCGCTCGCGAACTTGTGCGTGATGTCTCCTTCCGTGTTGACAAGGGGATGCGAATCGGTCTTGTCGGACGAAACGGTGCGGGGAAAACAACGACGATGCGGCTGCTTGCGGGGGAAGCCGACCGCGGGGGAGCAGCGGAATACTCGGGGACTGTGACCTCGAACTCGACCGTGGGATACCTCGCGCAAGACACCCACGTTGGGGACCAATCGATCACTGCTCGCAACCGGATCATCTCGGTACGAGGAATTGACTCAATTATCACGAGGATCCGCAAAGCCGAGCGCGAAATGGCAACCTCTGAAGGGGCACGGCAGATCAAAGCGATGGAACGCTACGTGCGCCTCGATCAAGAATTTACGAACCAGGGAGGATGGGCTGCGAACGCGCAGGCAGCTCAGATCGCTCATTCGCTGGGACTACCGGACCGCGTGCTGGAACAGCCCCTCGATACTCTCTCAGGTGGGCAGCGTCGCCGCGTCGAACTGGCCCGCGTCCTCTTCTCCGACGCTGATGTTCTTCTGCTTGACGAGCCAACGAACCACCTTGACCACGACTCGATCATCTGGCTGCGCGACTGGATCAAAACATTCCCCGGTGGCGTCATGATGATCTCCCACGACGTGAAATTGCTGGGGGAAACGGTCAACCAGGTGTTCTATCTGGATGCGAACCGTGCGCACATCGATATCTACCACCTCGGCTGGTCCGCATATCTCAAGCAGCGTGAAGAGGACGAGCGTAGGCGTCGAAAGGAGCGTGCTCAGGCGCTGAAGAAGGCTGAGCAGCTACGTGCACAGGGCGAGAAAATGCGGGCGAAGGCAACAAAGGCCGTTGCCGCTCAGCAGATGCTCCGTCGAGCTGAGGAACTTGTTGCTCAGGCGGGTGAAGATATTCAAGAGGAAAAGGTGGCGCGCCTGCGTTTCCCTGAACCTCAGCCGTGTGGCCGCGTCCCCTTGACCGCGGAGGGGCTGTCGAAGTCCTACGGGTCGCTTGAGGTGTTTACGGGTGTTGACCTGGCTATTGATCGGGGAGCGAAAGTTGTTGTCCTGGGGCTCAACGGTGCCGGTAAGACAACGCTGTTGCGTCTACTCTCCGGGATTGAACAGCCCGATTCTGGTCGGGTGACCCCGGGGCACGGCCTCAAACTTGGGTACTACGCCCAGGAACATGAGACTCTCGACCTTGACGCGACTGTCCGTGACAACATGGCGCACGCCGCTGCGGACCTTGACGACACGCACCTGCGTAACGTCCTGGGTCAATTCCTTTTCATCGGAGACGATGTCAATAAGTCCACGCGCGTTTTGTCAGGAGGGGAAAAGACTCGTCTTGCTCTGGCCACCCTCGTTGTTTCAGGAGCGAACGTCCTTCTTCTTGACGAGCCGACAAATAACCTCGACCCCGCATCCCGCGAGGAAATCCTGTCCGCGCTGCGCACCTATGAGGGGGCTGTCGTTCTCGTTACCCACGATCCGGGTGCCGTTACCGCTCTGGGGCCCGATCGGGTACTGATCTTGCCTGACGCGGATGAAGACCTCTGGGATGATTCCTACCTTGACCTTGTTACCCTCACTTAATACGGGCTTAATGCTCGGAAGTGATGGGGTGTGATCAGGATGTTAGAAATTCTTGCGCTTCCATAGGGTGGAAGGGGAGAGTCATGTCACCTCGTCCTCGTTAATCACGACGAACACTTCACTGAACGATTCGGGTGAATCTTCGTGAGGGAAAACCTTTAGAGAACCTTGGAGAAGAACTCGCGGGTTCGCGGGTTCCGGGGATGGTTGATGACGTCGTCGGGAGTCCCTGATTCAAGGATCACGCCCTCGTCCATGAAGACCACGTGATCGGCGACTTCGCGGGCAAAACCGATCTCATGGGTGACGACGGCCATTGTCATGCCTGACTTTGCCAGATCCTGCATGACACTGAGAACCTCGCCAACGAGCTCGGGATCGAGGGCGGAGGTCGGCTCATCGAAAAGCATGATCTCGGGATTCATAGCCAACGCGCGGGCGATCGCGACGCGTTGCTGTTGTCCGCCAGACAGCTCACCAGGGTAGTGATCTGCACGGTCACGCAGGCCGACGCGGTCCAGTAACTCAAGGGCCTGTGAGGTTGCCTCAGCTTTCGACTTCTTCGCAACGTGGATCGGGGCCTCGATGACGTTTTCTAAGGCAGTCTTATGTGGAAAGAGATTGAAGCGTTGGAAAACCATGCCGATGCGGGACCGTTGAGCGGCAATCTCCTTATCGGGAAGGTCGTGGAGCTTCCCCTCTTTGTCGACTCGATGTCCCAGGAGAACACCGTCGACATACACACTTCCCGCGCTGATTTCTTCGAGCTGGTTGAGGCAGCGCAGCAGCGTTGATTTTCCAGAGCCTGACGGACCGAGAATGACGCAGACCTCGCCACGGCCGATTTGGAGGTCGATACCTCTGAGTACGTGGAGATCGCCGAAAAACTTGTGGACGCCTTGCACATCGACCATGTGGGAGGACTGGGGAGTGGAGTGAGAAACAGTCATGGGGTCACGTCCAGGAAAGCAGTGTTTGATGAAGAGTTGGCGCTGTCGCGCGTGTCGAAGCCCTTGCCGTAGTGCTTCTCAATGTGGGACTGAATCCACATGAGGAGCGAGGTGATGACGAGGTACCACAGGGCAGCGGCAATGAGGAGAGGAACGGGGGCAAAGAGCTCCTGGCCCTTGGTGCGTGCGACGAAGGTCAGCTCGAGGGTGTAGGGAATTGCTGCAACAAGGGATGTTGTTTTGAGCATCGAGATGGTTTCGTTACCGATCGGCGGCACGATCACTCGCATTGCCTGGGGAAGAATGATCCGGCGGAAAATAACAGAGCGCGGCATCCCCAACGCTGTTGCCGCCTCCCACTGTCCTTTGTCAACGGAGAGCAGGCCCGCGCGCATGATTTCTGCAAGATAGGCGCCTTCGTTGAGGCCGAGGCCGATGAAAGCCATTGAAAACGTGCTGAAGAACGCTGCGGTTTCCAGCTGAGCGAACGTTGGTCCGAAGGGGATACCAATCGTGATGGTCGGATACAGCGTGGGAATGAGTGACCAGAAAATCAACTGCGTGTAAATCGGAGTTCCGCGGAAGAACCAAATGTAGGCTGTTGCAACCCACCTGAGGATCGGGTTGATGCTCTGACGCATCACGGCCATCGTGATCGCCAAAGCTGTGCCAATGACCATCGCGAGGACCGTCAAAATCAGCGTGTAGATCACACCGGTGACGATGGTTCGGGAAAAGAGCCACTGCCAGACAACATTCCACTGGTAGTTCGGATTTGTTGCCAGCGAGTGAAGCATCATGAGCGCGATCAACGCGACGATCACGGCTGACACCCATCGGCCGGGTCGGGGAACCGGTGTGGAGTCTAAAAGAGTGACACCGTTTTTAACTTTGGCTGAAGCCACGGGAATCCTTTAATTCGCTGAGGGCATGGCCACCTCGCAGAGGAGGCCATGCCGGCTTGAACATTGCGTCAGCAACTAGAATTGAAGCTCAGACTGCGGGGTTCATTTCCGCGGTGTCAAGAGCGGCATTCTCTGCGCCGTACGGAGCGAGGAGCTTCGTCAGGTACCCCTCATCCATGAGGTACTGCATTGCCTTCTGAACGGCTTGAGCGAGCTGGGCGTCATCCTTGTTCAGCGCGATGCCCTGGGGGGCTGACTCAATGACGTCGCCGACCTGCTCCAGCTGTCCTTTCGCCAGCTCAATGGTGTAGCCGATGACCGTGGAATCAGCGAAAGTTGCGTCATACTGTCCACCGATGACCTTTGTTGTGATGTCGGTCTGAACATCATGCGGCATAACGGCGATCGCTTTGTTGCCGTCGGCCACGCAGCTCTCCGAGATCTTCTGGACGTATTCCTGCTGGAATGTGCCGTTCTGAACACCGATCGTTGTTCCGCAGATATTCGTCGGATCGAAGTTCTTCGGATTGCCCTTGGCCACAGCGAATGCTGATCCAACCTCGACGTAGGAAATCATCGTTGTCTGTTTCTCACGCTCGGCGGTGATGGTGAACGACGACATGCCGATATCAAACTTCGTTCCCAGTGCGGGGATAATCGTTGGGAACTCTGCGTGTTTGGTGGTTCCTTCTTTCAGGCCCATGACCTTTGCCAGTGCCATCGTGATATCAACGTCATAACCAACGGGGGTCTGGCCGTCTGATGCGCGATATTCGGCAGGGGCGTAATCGGTGGACGCACCATTACGTAGAACTCCGCGTTCTTTCACTGCATCGGGGACGAGGGCGGCGATCTCGTCAACTGTGGGAATCTCGGACATGTCGTAGGGCATGATGTCGCGAGTGCCCATCTGGGACATGTCAGACTGTGAGGTGTCTGAGCTGTCCGAGGAAGGGCCAGACTTTGAGGCACCGTCAGGATCGGAGCATCCCGCAAGGGTGAGCGCAGCGAGGGCGCATGTTGCGGTCAATGCCGGGAGAATTTTGGGAAGAGAGGACATGATCTGCCTTCCATGTTCTTCGGAATAGGAACGGGTATGTCAATGCATATAGTTTATGCATAGGAGTGCATAATATGCATCTTTGGTGGCGAATTATCCATGAAATGTGACCGGGTCCTCGTCAATGAAGATCTCAGCCACGTGCCTAGCGAGCGGTCCCATAGCCTAGATAAGTCAAGATCAGAGGGCCTTCAGACAGGTGCCCGCCTATGCACAAGCTCCCGCGTGTGGGCTACGCGGGAGCTTGTGTGTATCAGGAAAAGAACGAGGGACGCCAGTTAAATCAGGGTCACTGACCCCGCATCGCTCGACGATTCGGACGTGCCTTCATCGGATCAACGCCCTTGGGAATCGGCAACGCCGTGGACTGCACCGCAGCTAAACGGGCGGCAACCTGGGGAACCTCTTCCTTCGTCAAAACCTTCTTCAAGGAGCGCAAACGCCCCTGAATTTTTGGAAGAGGAACCTGTCCTTCGCCCTTACCTGCCTGAATGATATGAATCGGTACGTTCTTGACAACGCGGGACGCACGACGACGCTCCTGGTTGAGCAAATCCTTCACGCGCGACGAGGGGCCTTCGGAGATGTAGACGATGCCGGGGCGACCAATGATACGCCACACGACATCTTGCTCACGGGTGACCTGAATTGGCTGCTCAGGAATGATCCACCCGGTGCGAATCTGCGAAAGCACTGCGTACACCGAGCCAACGGTTCCGTCGATCTGGGCATACATCGCGCGACGCACTAAGAAAGACAACAGTGCCATCGCACTGGTTGCACCGAGGAACACGCCCAGAATGGACCAGAGAATCCAGTTGCCGTGGGTGAGTGCGCACACAATGAGGGCAAGGCAGATCGCCCCGATCCAGATTCCTGCCAGAGCCCACGCAACCCACGGGTACGTGCGCTTGGAGATACGGTATGCGTCGGCGACGTTGTGATACCAACGCCGTTTCTTCTCAGGTGCATTCTTTTCGCTCATAACTCGCCGATTGTACCTGTTTTTTCACCCGAATTTCGACACGAACTGCCCGCATCCACAGGTTGACGCAGAGGTCTTGCCCGATCCATCACAGGTCACTCAAGGTGGACGCATGGAAATCCACGGACACCGGATGGGTGAAATCGTTCACATGACGGCGAGCGGTCCGCTCTGGGCCACAGAGTTTAACGGCCAAGCTGCACTCATGATGATTCGTCCTCCATCGGACGCCTCCGTGCTCAAGAAACGATGGGACGCACTGATGAACATCAATGTCCCACAGGTCGCGCGTCTGCTTTCGGTCGAACAGAGCGACGACGGCCGCTGGGTCCTCATTGAGGAACACGTCAAAGGCCGTCCCCTCGATACACTGATCGGCACGCCCGACTTGCGTCCCCAACAGATTCGTGACCGTATCGTTGCGGACATATCCGCAGCCGTTGATGCACTTGCCCGCGTCGGCATTGATTCCGTTGACATCAGTCCTGCGAACATCGTTGTCACCGAGGAAGGCAGAGCCGTCCTCGTTGATCTCCTCGATGAAATTGCTCCTGGGGAAGGAACGCTGGGCTGGTCCTTACGCGAAGACGGTCTAAGGGAATCTCCTCGGGGGATCTTGGATAAACTCAGCGCTCTCCTTGCCCAACAGCCGGCGCAGACGATGGACGTTTTGCGAACAGTGGCCGGACGTCAGGAAACAGTGCGGCTGAGCAAAGATATGAGACATCGGCAACGGGCCCGTCATCGCGGGAAGAGACGAGGACGAGCTGATCGGCGAGGAGCGAAGCGGGCTGGGCGTCAGGAAACCGCACGGCAGGGCAGGGTGCAGCAGAAGAGAACGCACCGACACAAGACTCGACGACGCATCGGCGCGCGGGCTGGGGATACTCATCGTGGGGTGGTGAGATCGTGGGTCATCGTTACCGCGGCCCTCATATGCGGAATTGTCGTCATCTGTATGAGCGTGTGGCTGGGGAGCGTAGCCATAGCGAAAATGGGGGAAGAACACAGCGATCAGTGGGGAAATAGCAGCGGCATCGTCGCTGAGAGTACGCGTAAGGACGTGCCCAATAGCGACGCGATGGGAGGCAGCCGGACCGGTCGGGATACAGGTGAGAAACGGGTTACCGAGGACGTGGATGCTCAACAATCGACCGCTGATTCGCATCGTCACTGCTTGGGCGAAGGGCAAGCTCTCCTTCGACTCCGCGACATCGCCACCCAACGGGACGAGGCCGTGATAGCTGGGAAAAGCGAGCTGCTCGACGGGATGATGAGTGGCCGTGCGCGCAGCGAGGACGAGCAGCGGATCCAGGCTCTTGAGATGAACGGGATCAAGGTGCGGCAGCTGACAACTGTGATCGCGAACCCCGAAGTTCTTACCTGCACGGTTGATGAGATGACGATCAGAGCGTTGATCTACCAGAAAACGGCACAGTTGTGCAGAGGGGATCAGTGTGCAACGGTTGCGCCGAAAGAAGGGAAATGGATGCGGATCGAATTGGCAGGGGAGCCGCTGATGGTGATCCGTATTGAAGCAGAAAATAAGTGAGTCAAACGTGAAAACGGATCGACTGTGCCGCGGGGGCTGTGCCCACAATGGACACAGCCCCCGGAAAGCCTCTCACGAGGTCGCGAACGCGAGAACGATCCGCGCGTTCATGGCCGATGGTTCGGTATTAGGTACCGAACACGAGACGGTGGATCAGAGTGCCAGGTCGGCCTCGAACGCACCCTCCTCGATTCGCTTCTTCACGTCCATGAGATAACGCGAAGCGTCGGCGCCGTCGACCAGTCGGTGATCGTAGGACAGCGACAGGTAAGCCATCGAGCGAATCGCCACGACATCGGAACCGTCGGCCCCCTGAAGAACCACGGGACGCTTGACGATCGCGCCAAGGCCAAGAATCGCCGTCTCAGGCATGTTGAGAACCGGAGTATCGAAGAGTGCGCCACCGGAACCTGTATTCGTGATCGTGAAGGTCGAACCGGACAGCTCATCGGCCGCGATCTTGGAATCACGGGTCCGGGCAGCCAAATCGTTGATCGAATGCGCCAACTCAGGAATCGACAGCGGCCCGGCATTCTTCACCACGGGAACGAAGAGTCCCTTCGGGGTGTCAACGGCGATACCGATGTTCTCGTGATCGAAGTATGTGACCTCTGTTCCGTTAATCGTCGCATTGATCTTCGGGTGATAGAGCAGCGCCTCAGTTGCGGCCTTGACGAAGAACGGGAGGAACGTCAGCTTCGTTCCGTGCTTCTCAACGAAAGCATTCTTGGAACGGGCACGCAGCTGCGCAACCTTCGTGACGTCAACCTCGATAACTGTGGTCAGCTGAGCTGCGGTCTGAAGTGATTCCACCATGCGACGAGCGATCGTCTTGCGCAGGCCGGACATCTTTTCAGTGGTTCCACGCAGCGGCGAAGGTTCGCGGGATTCAGCGGCGGCAGGCGCTTGAGGAGCTGACGCAGCCGAAGGAGCGGGAGTGGCAGCTTGGGCAGCAGCTTCGATGTCCTCACGGCGAATGCGTCCACCGACACCGGTTCCCTTGACGGCGGCCAGGTCAATGCCCTTTTCGCGAGCAAGCTTACGTACGATCGGCGTGACGTAGCCGCCAGGAACTCCCTGAGTAGATGAGGGAGCTGGACGTGCAAGCGACCCCTGAGAAGCCGCCGGGCTCAGATCCTGTGCCGTGGGGAACGACTTTTCCTGTTGCGGCGCTGCAGGGGACGAGGGTGCCGCCGGTGCAGCGGGAGCCTGCACCTGCGCGGGAGCGGGGGAGGCAGGCGCAGCCGGTGCTACAGGAGCAGCGGGCTGAGCGGGTTCAGCGGGGGCAGCGGGCGTGGCCGGTGCCTCGTCCTGAGCGGGTTCCTGAGCTGATGAAGGCTCGCCTGAGGAAATGATCGCGACGACGGTTCCAACCTCGACAGTCTCATCTTCCTGAACGCGAATCTCAGCGAGGAAACCGGACGCGGGGGAGGGAACTTCCGAGTCCACTTTGTCTGTGGATACCTCCAGAAGAGCCTCATCAGCCTCGACGGGATCGCCGACATTCTTCAGCCAGGTGGTGACAGTTCCCTCTGTTACGGACTCACCCAGCGCGGGCATCGTCACCTCAACGCCATCGGCCGCGGAATTCGACGAGGAAGCAGCGGAGGAAGGCGCAGGGGCCGGAGTTTCGGGGGCGTTGTTGACGGGTGCAGCTTCGGAAGCTGCCGGCGTGGAGCTTTCCGCCGGAGCTTGAGATTGCGATGCTTCTGACGGGTCGCCGATGCGAGCGATCTCGGTGCCGACCTCGACGGTCTCGTCCTCGGGAACAAGAATCTCCACGAGCACACCGGCCACGGGGGAGGGCACCTCCGAGTCGACCTTGTCGGTGGACACCTCAACGATTGGTTCGTCGGCCTCGACGGTATCGCCAACATTCTTCAGCCAGGTGGTGACGGTACCCTCCGTCACGGATTCACCCAAGGCGGGCATTGTTACTGCGGTTGCCATTGTGTATCTCCCAGATATTAGAGGGGTCAGTTGTGGACGTGAAGGGGTTTGCCGGCCAGCGCCATTGCGGCCTCACCGATGGATTCGTTCTGCGATGGGTGAGCGTGGATGAGGGATGCAAGGTCATCTGCGTAGGCTTCCCAGTTGACCATCAGCTCCCCCTCACCGATCTGCTCGCCGATCCTCGAACCGATTCCATGAAATCCGACAATCGGTCCATTTTCCACTGAGACCAGCTTAATGATTCCAGCGGTGCCCAGGATGGTGGACTTACCGTTACCGGCAAGGTTGTATTCCACGGCCTTGACGGCATCACCGTATTTCTCACGCGCTTGTTTTTCCGTCAGACCGACGGATGCGATCTCAGGCTCACAGAAGGTGACGCGCGGGATATTGGTTTCTTCCATCTTCGTTGGGTTGAGCCCGGCAATTTCCTCAGCGACAAAAATGCCTTGAAGGAAGCCGCGATGTGCCAACTGCAATCCGGGAACGATGTCACCGACGGCGTAGATCGACCCGACTCCCGTGTGGAGACGTTCATCAGTCATCACGAAGCCACGATCCAGAGTAATTCCGACCTGCTCATACCCGAGTCCCTCGGTCACGGGGCCGCGTCCAACGGCGACAAGGAGGACATCCGCGGTGAAAGCCTTTCCATCTTCGGTTGTCACGTGGACTCCGGAATCGTCCTGTGACGCAGAGGAGAAACGCGTGTTCGTATGGAAGGCGATGCCGCGCTTACGGTAGGCACGCTCAAGTTGCTTGGCGATCGCCTCGTCCTCGTTATTTGCCAGATGCGGCAGGGCCTCGATGATCGTGACCTCTGCGCCGAAGCTGCGCCACACGGAAGCGAACTCAAGGCCGATGACCCCGCCACCAAGAATGACAGCCGACGACGGAACCCAGTCCATCGCAAGAGCTTGATCGGAGGTGATGACCCGCCCAGCAATATCAAGACCGGGGATCGTACGTGAATACGATCCTGTGGCGAGGACGATGTTCTTTCCTTGAAGAACCTGACCGTTCACCTCGACGGTGTTCTCCGAGGTGAGTCGTCCCCATCCCTGAATGATCTCCACCTTGCGTGATGAGAGCAAGCCCTGAAGACCCTTGTACATCTTATTGATCACGGAATCGCGATAGGAGCCGACAGCTCCCATGTCGACCCCCTCGAACGTTGAACGGATTCCAAAGGCTGCGGATTCTCGAACAGCGTCGGCGGTTTCAGCGGCGTGAAGATATGCCTTCGTTGGAATGCAGCCGCGGTGCAAACATGTGCCACCAACCTTGTCACCTTCGACAAGAACAACTTTCAGCCCGAGCTGTGCGGCTCGAAGTGCGGTAGCGTAACCCCCGGATCCCGCTCCGAGAATGACAATGTCGTAGACGGACTCGCTCACGTAATCCACTCCTTGGTGTCGTGTTGTTTAATCAGCGTGGTGCGCTCATCTAGGCCCATTGTCCCACTCGATGAGAGATTTGCACGTCAACTTGGGGAAATTCACGCGTGGCACATTTCGCTTTCCTCAACAGTACATTTTGCTTTTCCCAATAATAGATGTCGCTTTTCTTAGCAATAGGCAAGGATGTCGAAAAACTCAGCGTGCGTCTGTCCATCCCTTGACGCAGTACACACTAGGATCAGTGACGTGGATCGAGACAATCGTATGGCGAATGATCGGGAGCCTGACCTCCCGTCAACAGCCCAGGGAGTAGAGGACACGCGGCCTCCGGCGCTGGGCCTTGGGCGCATCGTCATCGCCATGTACTGGCTCTTCGGCCTGTGGGTGACCGTCGTGGCAGTGCTTGATCTTCTGCGTCCTCATAGCTCAGTGGCCGCTACTTCTCCCCTGGGAATTCGCGTTGTCTCTCTGCTGGCGGGAATCGTCTATCTCCTTGCCGCAGCGGCGATCACACACAATGGCCGACGCATGCGGATCCTTGGGTGGATTAGCTGTGGGATTGCACTTGTTGGATCGTTCATCGTCTCACTTGCATCCCTGGGGGTCCCTGAACTATCTGCCGTACGTTCGGCATGGACCACTTTTGGATCGGACTTCGCCTACCTACCGATCGTCATCTCAGTAATCGGACTTGTGTGGATGTGGTACTCAAACCCACGGCGCATCGTTGAAATCGCCGAGCAGGTTGATTCGGTCAACACACACCGCGTGAAGAGGCGCTGACCGATCGTTAGACAGCCCCGGAGAACCCCAGCTGACGCCAGGCCTCATACAGCGCAATTGACGCAGAATTTGCGAGGTTGAGCGAACGAATCCCGGGCATCATATGGATGCGAACACACGACTTAACGCGCGGATGGCGCATCGCGTCTTCCGAAAGGCCAACGGACTCACGTCCAAAGAGAAGACCGTCTCCGTCCTCGTAGCGAATGTCTGAATACATCGTTGATGCGTGACCGGTGAAAGCCCAGATTCGCCCGGGAATCTCCGCGAAGGCGTCGTCAAGATTCGGATGAACCTTCACGTGTGCGAGGTCGTGATAATCCAGACCTGCGCGACGCAGCTTCGTGTCATCCATGTCGAAACCGAGGGGTTCGACGAGGTGAAGCATTGAGCCGGTGCACGCCGATAGTCGGATTGCCGCCCCGGAGTTCCCAGGGATTTCTGGTTCGCAAAAGATCACGTGAAGCACGGGCCTATTGTGCCACCCACATCGCGACAAAGTCGGAGTGGGTGGTCAGTAGGCGATGTTTCGATGCAGTGGCGCCCGTATGTGAGACGGGCAGTGAGGGCGATTGCAACGAATAACGGTCGGATCAGTTGCTGAATGTCACCGTGAGAGAGGCTCGTGCAAGGGTGTGAGTGAGGATGGTGAGTGCGCATGCCGCGGGTGTTGCCTCGTCATCCAGTCCGGTGGAATCCACATCCAGCGCGTGAACAGTAAAGATGTAGCGGTGAGGACGGTCGCCCGCGGGAGGGGCTGCTCCGAAATAGCTTGGTTCACCGTGATCGCCGCGTAGATGGAAAGCCGCTCCGTCAAGTTCGAGGTCTGATGCGCCGGCGCCTTGGGGAAGTTCCGTCTGGTCTGCGGGGATGTCAACGATTGTCCAGTGCCACCAGCCCGATGGCGTCGGAGCGTCGGGATCGAAGCAGGTGACAACAAAGCTCTCGGTTCCTTGAGGGAAATCGCTCCATGTCAGATGCGGGGAAAGGGACCCGCCGGAAGCCGTGTGGATGGCAGGCATCGTTGTGCCGTCAACGAGGTCATTTGACGTCAGTGTGAAAGTGTCGTGCGGAGGGAGACCATCGTAGGGGTTTGCTGCGAGAGGGCGCGTGGAAATGTCCATAGGGAGTTCCTTCATCCGGTGGTGTGTTTGGCCATTGAGATTGACGAGAGCGAGTGGGTGTGCGAGGACGTGGCGTGCACGCCCATCGTGAGTTTCGGTCATGAAGCTGCGTGTATGAAGAGGATACGCAGGATGGGCGTGGTGCGCATGGATGATGAGGGGCATGTGGACGCAGATGCCGATGCGAGGATCTACCATATCGAACAGATGTTCGACTGGTAGGAGGAATCACAATGCTGATAGACGGGCGGTGTCGGGGAGTGGACACCGTGAAGACAGGGGAAGCTGAGGAAAAACTGCGCGTTGCGCGGTTGGCTCTTGAGCGTGCGGAACGTCAACTAGGGGTGCGTTCACCGGCGCAATCGTCGATATTGCCTGAACGGTCGGGAACTGTGTATGCGCCAGTCATCCACGTTCCTCCGGTGGGGTTATGCATCATTCGGTGCCTCATCGACATTGTGCCACCTGCGGGGTGGGTGGGATTTGTTGGCATTCCCAATTTTGGATGGGAGGCTGCCTATAGACGAGGGGTTGATCTTTCTCGAGTGCTTGTCGTTCGTCATCCGGGGACGTGGGGTGCGCAGATCTGCGCTCTCATGCTTGACGCCCTTGATGTTGTGTGCGTTGGCGAGGTGGACATTCGTCTCCCTCAGCGACGCCGCTTGGCGGCGCGGGCCCGTCGCGATGGACGCACAGTGATGACAACGTGCGCGTGGCCAGGAATCTCGCGGCCCTGGTCCGGTGAATTACCCGCATGGCCGGTCGAAGCGATGCGATCTAGGGCTGAGACGGTTGACACCCAAGGATCGAGGAGGGCGGTCTGATGCGATATCTCGTATTGTGGGTGCCCGACTGGCCAACACATTCCCTGAGCCTCGACTGCGTGCCGGGAAGCCCGGTCATTGTGACCCGGCACGGGCGAGTCCTGATGATGAATCATGCCGCACGAGGACGAGGTATCCGAAGGGATATGCGGGTGTCAACGGCTCAACTCCTGTGCCCCGAAGTTATTGACCTTCCTCGTGATCCCGACAGAGAAGCCGTGGCCTTCGATCGAGTGTTTGATGCATTCACTCAGGTTGCCGCACGTGCCGCAATCATTCGTCCGGGCTTGGCGTGGGCGCCTGCCATCGGTCCGGCTCGTTGGGCAGGGGGAGAATATGAAGCCTGTGAAAAGGTCATCGAAACAGTCACAGATGCCACGGGAATCGAATGTTTCGTCGGTGTTGCCTCAGGACCTTTAGCAGCAATTGAGGCGGCGCGCCGCGGTGAGATTGTTACTGAAGAAGAAACTCAGACTTTTCTTACGCAGATCCCACTCAATCGGACGCTTGGACTGGTTCCTTCTGATCTTCAGGATGAGTGCGCGCAAACGCTTCGCACCTTGGAGACGCTGGGCGTGCGCACATGCGCCCAGCTCGTCAACGTGGGGAAACGTGCCCTCGTCACGCGCTTTGGTGCAGCGGGGCAGGTGCTCTTCACGCTGTGTTCCGGTGGAGAAATTTTTCTCCCGCAGGCACCCTCGCCCCTCCACGACATCACTATTGAGGTACTCATTGAGCAGGGCAGCAACACGATTGATTCGCTCGCCCTCCCTCTGCGCCGGGGAGCCGCCGACCTCGTCAACGCCTTAGATGCACAGTCCCTGTTCTCAGACACTCTCGTCGTGACAGTCATCAGTGAAAACGGTGATACTCGCACACGCACCTGGCAGTCTCCGGATCTCATGAACGTCGACACGATCACAGATCGGGTGCGATGGCAGCTCAAAGGGTGGGCGGAAAACCTGAGAGAATCCCCCACAGCGCAGGTATCACGTGTCATTCTCACAGCCTCAGGCCCACGCCTCGCGGTGAATATGGCAACGCTGTGGGGAAGGGAAGACTCGCATGAGAAGATCCTGCGAACTGGAGAACGTATTCAATCTCTTCTGGGCGTTGACGGATTGACGGTCCCACATCTTCACGGAGGAATGGACCCGCGAGCGCGGATCACCCAGATTCCGTGGGGAACCCGCGCGCCCGTCCTCGGTCATCGAGAGGGCGAGTGGGAGGGGAGCGTGACAGAAGCTCCCGACACGCTGTGTGATCGGCCCATCCCCGTTGAGGTCTTTCCTCGGTCGATGCGACCGGCGGTTCGTGTGGACCGACGAGGCATGCTGACGGGAGAACCTGAGCGAATGGTCCTTCGTGCCAGGTCGGGCGCACAGAATTCTGAGGAAACTCAGAGGGAAGACGCCGCTTGGGCTGAGCGCGTATTGCATGACGAGATTTTTGCGGGGCGCTCGACCACCCCGATCACCATGACGGACGGGCCGTGGGTAATTCACGGACGATGGTGGGAAGACGCAAACACCACAGAAGAGAAAGATGACGTGGAAGGAAAGAGGGCATACATCCGTGTGCTCACAGCCCAAGGAGTGGATATTCTCCTTGTTTTCCGGAAAGGGGGATGGGCTATCGAAGGAATCTGTACCAATGAAACCTCGGCACACCGGCTTGAGAACGTGAAGAGTGAATGAAGTGCGAGCCACCCCGCTGGTGGCTCGCACGCCGGTTTGAGAGCACGAGGATGAGAGGAACTGAGAGGAGATAAGCGAGGGGATGAGAGGGGATGGGGGAGTTGAGAACACACGGGTTATTCCAGAACGCGATGTCGTGTTCTAAACTGGCAAGATGGTCAAATCGCTGAATTTCACAGAGCGGATACGCACCCTGTCCGATGCTGATCTCATGGCGCAGGTGGGGCCGGCAACGTGGGCGAAAGGCCTCAAGACGTGGCGTTCGGGAGCCGTTGTTGATCCGCAATTCGACGAGTCCGGGAGCCTGATCGGGCGTATTCGCGAGTCCGGCCTCTCGTATAAAGCAACGATCATTGATGTGCAGGGGCGCATGGATATGACGTGTGCGTGCAGGATCGGTCGGGACTGTCATCACTGCGTGGCGCTGGTTTTGGCGATGCGAGACCTGTATGAACAGGAGGAAGACCAGGAACTCACCTGGAAAACAGTCCTCAACGAGATCCTCGGTGATTCACCTACGGAAGGTGAATCGCTCGCAGTTCTTGTCGACGCTCACGATCCGAACCAACCGATCTGGCTTACTCCTCTACGACCAGGGATGCGCGTGGCGTGGTCACCTAAACGTGCCAGTTGGCCAGATCTGACGTCGACGCAGTGGGAATCTGTGACCGAGGGAATTAACCCGACTCATCTTGCGCTCATCCGCGAAGGATACCGTCTGTCACGAGAGTCGAACACCTGGCAATCACGCGGAGAAGTGAGTCTCGAATCCCTTGGTCGTCATGGGCTTGCGTGGCTTCGTCGTCTCCATCGAGCGGGAGTTCACCTCCTTGCCGATACCGACCCGCTGACGTACCTGACTCTTGACCCAACAACATGGGATCTTGACCTTGATGCGGCGGTGTCCGATGACGGACTCCACCTCAATCCGATCGCACGTAACGGGGAAACGCATCTGACGACCCCTCGCATCGTCACGCAATGCTCGATGCTCGTCCTTGACGGAGGGACCCGTCTCGCGGAAATCAATGGGGCATCGACACTTGAACATTTCCCAGACGGGGGCCGCCTGACAATTCCCGCCGAAGACCTCGCGGAATTCCGCGCCAGCTGGCTGCCACGATTGCGTCGGATCTACTCGGTGACCTCACGAGATGGCTCTTTTGACCACCTTTCAGATACCCTCCCGCACGTCGTCGCAACCGTTCGATGTGACGGTCCGCAAACCATTGCCGTGCGATGGTGGGTGGAGTATTCCCTGGGAAAAGTCACCTCCCGAGTTCCCGCGCACAAGGTTCGCGAGGATGCGCACGTCGCAGAGATCTTCCAGCGAATCGATGCGCGAGGACAAACACTTAGTGATCCCCTGTGGCACAGGCCTCCCGGAGTGATCCGTTTTCCTGCGTGGCACACCCCGAAATTCCTTCACGATGTCATCGAATATATTGACGACCCGGACCTCGTGTGGGACATCGCAGACGAAGTCAAGGTCATTGATGTCGATGACCACGCAACGACGATTTCTTTGGATATTACCTCCGCTGATTCAGACTGGTTCGACCTGCGGGTACAGGTGGAACTTGCCGGCCAGCCCATCCCGATGACGCAGCTGCTCACAGCACTTGCCCAGGGAGAGGAATACCTGGAAATCCAGGGACGATGGATCCGACTTGAGGGAGAAAGAATCGCCGCACTCAAGTCCCTTCTTGACGAGGTCCTTGCACTGACCGGGGACGAGGACGAGGGGCCCATCCGACTCTCTGCGCTTCATGTGGGAATCGTTGATGAACTCGAAGACATCGCCGACACAACGAACGCCGTGCAGCAATGGCGCGAACGGATCGAATCGTTGACGCGTACAGACCACAGTTCCGACATTGATGTGCCGCAGTGTCGAGCCACCCTGCGTCCCTATCAGATCGATGGTCACACCTGGCTTGCCGAACGAGCCCGCCTTGGGCTCGGAGGGATCCTTGCTGATGACATGGGTCTGGGGAAAACACTTCAAGTCCTCGCGCTCATTGCGTCGATGAAAGAAGCCGGTGAAAAAGACTCGGCCTCGTCGAGAGCCTCCGAATCGGCCTCGGTAAGCAGTGCGAGGCCCGTCCTCGTTGTTGCTCCCACGTCGGTGGTGTCGACGTGGCGCAAGGAAGCGGAACGATTCTTCCCTGATCTGCGTGTTGAAACGGTAAGGGAAACGCGAGCCCGAAGAACTGAGAATCTTGCCGAGATCTGCGCTCGAGCGGATGTTGTGGTCACGACGTACACCATTGCCCGTCTGGATGCCCAGGAATGGGCGCAGATGGCGTTCGCTGGGCTCATCATTGACGAAGCTCAGATGGTGAAGAACCCGAAGACCGCAATTCATCAGGCCCTGAATAATCTCACGTACCGATGGTGTATTGCCGTCACGGGGACACCGGTAGAAAACTCCTTGAGTGACTTGTGGTCCATTCTTGCTTTGGCAACGCCGGGGCTGCTTCCTACGTGGACAACCTTCGTTGAGCGTTTCCGACGACCGATTGAAAATGACGGATTAGAGGAACCTCTTGAGAGGCTCCAGCGTCTGATTGCACCGTTCATGTTGCGACGGACAAAAGAAGATGTTGCCCCAGACCTCCCCGACAAGGTCGAATCGATTATCGACATCGACCTGGGAGAAGAACACCGTCGACTATACGACCAGTACCTCACGAAACAGCGGGCAAAAATTCTTTCGCTGATGTCTGACTTCAGTAAGAATCGCATGAATGTTCTCGCGGCGATCACGCGACTGCGTCAGCTGGCTCTTGATCCTGCGCTCGTGTCGGAAGAGATGAGCCACGTGGGATCAGCGAAAGTTGAATACCTTGCCGACCAGCTGGCCCAAATTGTTCCTCGGGGGCACCGGGCCTTGATTTTTAGCCAGTTCACATCATTCCTTGACCGGATCCGTCAGACTCTTGAACGCAGGAATATGCGGGTCGTTCAACTCGACGGAACAACCCGTAACCGGGATGCGGTGATTGATCAGTTCCGCAGCGGCGAGGCCCCGGTGTTCCTCATTTCCCTCAAGGCCGGGGGGACAGGTTTGACGTTGACCGAGGCCGACTACGTGTACGTCATGGACCCGTGGTGGAATCCCGCAGCTGAGGCTCAGGCCGTTGATCGTGCCCATCGGATCGGGCAGCGCAAGAAAGTGAATGTCTATCGACTTGTTGCCTCCGGCACGATTGAACAGAAGGTCGTTGACCTGCAGGAACGTAAACGTGCCTTGGTTTCCTCCGTTATTGACGGCCAGGAAACAAGCCTGAGGATCAATGTCCAGGATCTACGTGATCTGCTTGACGACTAGAGCGTGCGCGCAGCGTTCATTCTCACCCTGAGTGCCTTGTGGATAACACGACTATCGAACAGATGTTCGATAGTCTGGTTGGGTGAACTTTCTCGATGCCCCTGACATGCGTTACGCAGAACTCCACGCGCACTCGGCCTACACATTCCTTGACGGCACGTTACAGCCAACAGATCTCGTGAGATGTGCCGTGGAACTTGGGCTCGAAGGACTGGCAGTTCTTGACGTCGATGGCATGTACTCGGCGATCGAGACGATGACAGCGGCGCGTGAACAGGAACTTGCCATCGTCCACGGCAGTGAACTCACCGTTGCCATGCCCCCGCTCGCCCTCGTCCCCTCAATTGGCGAGGACGGATGGGGACTTCCGGTGGGAGCAGAAGACCCGGGAACTCGCCTGCCGATCCTGGCAACCTCACCTTTGGGATACAAGGCGCTGTGCCGGATGATGAGCGAGCATATTCTTGCGAATCCGGGGGAGAGAACCATCCTTCATGATCTGCGCGAACTGGCCAAAGCTCACGAAGACTGGATCGTTCTTACGGGGACAAGCCGCGGGCCACTCAGGCGCGCACTACATGCCGGAGGACTAGAGGCAGCGCGTGTGGTGCGTGATCTTCTCATCGAATGTTTTGGACGCGAACACGTCGTCATCGAATCAACATTGATGCCAAGTAGTCCGCGTGAACTCGGTGATTCTCTTGCTCAGCTGGCCGCAGAGCGTCATCTTGCGCTGGCGGCAACAACGGGCGCACGCGGGGCCTCGCCCTCGTCACAAGCACTCGGTGACGTTCTTACGGCCACGCGGCTCAATATGACGCTCACCGAGGCACAGCCCCATCTTCCGGCTTTGCGAGCGTTCCTGCGATCAGGCAAAGAAATGGCGTGGATTCACCGCGAACATCCCGGCGCAGTGGAAACAGCCGCAGATATTGCCGAGGATGTGGCCTTCGACCTACGACTGGTTGCTCCCGACCTTCCCCTCACTCACGTTCCCGACGGTCACACTCCGGTCTCGTGGCTTCGTGAACTGACCTACCGAGGTGCGCACGAAAGATACGGGAGCCGGGAAGAACATCCGCAGGCCTGGCGGACCATTGACCATGAACTTGAGGTCATCGAAGCACTGGGATTCCCCGGATATTTCCTCATTGTCAAAGACATCATCGACTTTTGTGCTGGTCGAGGAATCCTCGCTCAGGGACGTGGCTCAGCGGCGAACTCTGCGGTCTGCTACTCATTGGGAATTACAGCTGTTGACGCTGTGCGCCACAGGCTTCTCTTTGAGCGATTTCTCTCGACTGGACGCTCGGGACCTCCCGATATTGACATTGACATCGAAGCCCGTCGCCGAGAGGAAGTCATCCAGTATGTCTATGAAAAATACGGACGCGAATGCGCGGCCCAAGTGGCTAATGTCATGTCCTATCGCTCGCGTTCAGCGATCCGAGATGCCGCCCGAGCACTCGGATACTCTCCGGAAGTGGCTGCCGTGTGGGCACAAAAGACCGGGGGACCCCACGGGGCAACATCCCGCGATAACATCCCCCCGCTCGTCAGGGATATCGCACAGGCGCTCCACTCATTGCCCCGTCACATGGGGATCCATTCGGGTGGAATGGTCCTCACTCGAGAACCTGTGTCGTGGATCTGTCCGGTGACGTGGGCAGCAACCCCGGGGCGTACGGTCCTCCAATGGGATAAAGACAGCTGCGCGGATGCGGGACTGGTGAAATTCGACCTGCTCGGACTGGGAATGCTCACAGCACTGCGTCTGGCGTTCTCGGCGCTGACAGACGCGGGGGTGCGCGGACATGGGGGAGCCCCTTTGGGGCTGCATTCGCTGCCGCCCGAAGACCCTCGGGTCTATGACCTCCTGTGCGCGGCCGACACCGTCGGAGTTTTCCAAGTGGAGTCCCGCGCTCAAATGAACACGCTTCCGCGGTTGGCTCCCCGGTGTTTCTACGACATCGTCATTGAAGTCGCACTCATCCGTCCGGGCCCCATTCAGGGGCACGCAGTCAACCCCTACCTTCGACGCAGGCAGGGCCGCGAAGACGTGACGTATTTCCACCCCCTTGCGCGTCCCGCGTTGGAAAAAACTCTCGGAGTTCCTCTTTTCCAGGAACAGCTCATGCAGATCGCTATTGATGTTGCTGGATTTACTCCGGCTCAGGCTGATCAGCTGCGGCGAGCAATGGGGGCAAAACGCTCCCGCGAACGCATGGAGGCTCTGCGTCCTGCACTCATGAAAGGAATGGCGGCGCGCGGAGTGGATGGTGAGATGCGCGAACGCATCTACGAGCAACTTCACGGGTTCGCAGACTTCGGATTTCCCGAATCACACGCTTTTTCTTTCGCGCACATCGTCTATGCGTCCGCGTGGCTTAAAGTGCATTACCCGGAGCATTTCTACGCGGCAATCCTCGGGGCACAGCCGATGGGGTTTTATTCGCCGGCGTCCCTCATTCACGATGCCCGTCTCCACGGAATCCGCGTCGAAGGGCCCGACGTCAACCACTCCCTGATCGCCCCGAGCGTCCATCCGTATCACGGAACCCAGCCTCAACCTGTGGGCGAGCGCGCCCATCGGGTTGATGCTCATCCCACCGAAGTTCTTCGTCTCGGATTGCTGAGCATCCGAGGACTCAGCGCCGCAACGGCGAAGAGAATCGTTGACGCACGAAACACAGACGGCCCTTTTACATCCCTTGCTCAGCTGGCTCGGCGAGCTCAGCTTTCAGCCCGTGACATTGAAAAGCTGGCCTCGGTGGGGGCCGTTGATTGCCTGGGGGAGACGCGACGCAGTGCCCTGTGGGCAGCAGGAGCGCTAGGACAGGCACACTGGTATCAGCCGATGATCCCCGGAACGCAGGTGGGAGCTGACAGCCCCGTCCTCGCCGATATGACACCGACGGACCGACTCCTTGCCGACATGAACACGATGGGGCTTACGCCCGCAGATCATCCACTGTCCCTCATTCGCCCAACCCTGCGTGCACGCGCGGTCTGGCGTGTATGCGATGTCCGTCAGCCAGCACGCGGACACATCGTGTCTGTAGCCGGGATCGTTACGCACCGACAACGACCCGCGACCGGAGGGGGAATCACGTTCCTTTCCCTCGAAGACGAAAGCGGATGGATCAACGTGTCATGCATGCCTCAGGTATGGAAGGCTTTTGATCGAGTGGCCGTCGACTCACACGCTCTCATTGTCACCGGGCGTGTTGAATGGGCAGACGGAGCCGTCAGTATCCAGGCTGAAAGCCTCGAAACCTTACCCATGCCTTTTGCGCCCCGATCAAGGGATTTCCGTTAGCGTGGGTCGAGGAGATCGCGCAATTCCTCCGGGGTTGATACCCGCATGTCTGCATCGGCAAGTCCGTCCTCGTCCCCATATCCCCACTCAACGGCAATAACGGGGACGCCCGCCTCGTGGCCACCGGTCACATCCCAGATGGAATCTCCAACAAGAACGGGACGTGCCACATCCACTCCCTGATCCGCCAACTGAGAAAGTGCGCTTGCGATCACCGTGGCTTTAGTGGAATCCGGACTCGGTGTTGCCCCCGCAATGACGCGGAAATACGGGGCGAGGCCGAGGTGCTCCATTTGGCGCAGGGCCATGAACTCCTGTTTCGACGTCGCGGTTGCCAGGGGAAGACCCGTATCTGCGAGCTGCCTGATCAGCGACGTCACTCCGGGGAAAGGCTGAGGATCAAGGAAAGTTTTCGTATAGATCGCACGATATTTTGTGATCAGGTGAGCGCAGGTGTCATGGTCGTATCCCAGGTCAGAGAAAGACCACCATAGCGGTGGGCCAACGTAACGCGACAGATGGGCACGATCTGGCACGGGAAGTCCCGCGCCAGACAAGGCTGCGACGAAGGAATCAATGACCATCGGGGCAGAATCGACGAGTGTTCCATCAACATCAAAGAGCACACACGTCCAACGGTCGTCACCTTTTGCGAACGTATTACTCACATTTTCTCCTCTGCCGATTTGTGTTCATACGTGTCCTATGATCTTGACAACTGTCGTTGAATGACACCACATGAAGGGGTCAAGATCTGGATGGAGCACACTCAATCGAATCGTGATGATGCCATGCTGGTCAAACGCGGCCAAGCGTGGAACGTATTCCTCGAGGCGACGGGGCATCTCGTTGGCGTTGTCGAAGAGGAACTCAAACAGGAACTCGGTCTGTCGATTTCCGATTACAACCTGCTCCTGGCTCTGTGGGAGAGGCCGAATCACGGTGAACGCATGGGGGAGTTAGCCAAGAGGCTGCGCTATTCGCCCTCACGCGTCACCTACCTTGTGTCACATCTCACCGATGCAGGGTATGTTTCCCGAGTTCCTTCGGCCTCAGATCGACGCAGCTTTGACGCACATCTGACCGATGAGGGAAGAAAAGTTGTCACTGCTGGAATACAGCTCCATCGCAAAGTCATCAATGAGGCCCTTCTCACCCATCTTTCCGAAGAGGAACTCGACCAGGTGATTTCTTTGCTGATCAGGCTTGACCCGCACAGAGGCCACGAAGATCGCACAATGGCAACGGAAAACGCCAATGCGATCTAAGCCTCACCTTGCGAATTGGCCATTGGCGGTTTCGGCGTGCTAATCTCTTTTTCGCTTCGCTTGAAGGGCTCATGAGTTCCAGAGGGCGTGTCACCTGCGCGGGTGGCGGAATAGGCAGACGCGCTAGCTTGAGGTGCTAGTCCTCGTATTAGAGGGTGGGGGTTCAAGTCCCCCTCCGCGCACGATTGGAAGTCCCGGGGCGGTTTCGCTCCGGGATTTCGTCTATATCGGCCACCGCATTGAGATCACCTGACGTTCTGGAGGAACCCATGCACATTGACGTTTGGGCCGACATTGCCTGCCCGTGGTCCTACCTGGGGATCAGGCATTTGCGTCAGGCTCTCCGGGAGTTTCCTCAAAGGGACGAGGTCGAGGTCCTTCTTCACGCGTATTTTCTCGATCCGGAACTGAGTGAACCGCTCGACATTTCGCGTGCTGACTATCTCTTGCAAACCGAGGGAATGACGGCACAGAAGGTGATCGACCATGAGGAGCGCCTGAGGTCTCTTGGACGATCTGAAGGGGTGGACTTCGACTTTGCGCGCGTTGTTGTTGCTCCCACTGCCAATGCCCACCGCACTGTTTCGCTCGCCCACGAGATCGATCTCGAGGCCGACACGGTGATGGGGCCAGAGACGACGCAACTGCGGATGTTTGAGACGCTTGGACGCGCATACTTCGAGATGGGGTTGAATGTCGCTGACCCCGAGGTCCTTATCGGGTGCGGGCAAGATATCGGCATGGATCCCCGGCGGATCCTTGAGGCTCTGAGTTCACGTGAGTGGGCCTCTCAGGTGTTCTCCGATTATCAGATCGGTGTCCAGATGGGTATCGACCTGATCCCGACCTATCTTTTTGACCGGGCCTTTGTTGTCCAAGATCATCAACCTGTCACCGCAATGCGCAATATCCTCGCCACGGCGTGGGAACAATCATCGAAGGAACACTGATGCAGCAACTGGATCCCTCACAACCGCAAAAACTCGTCGAGCAATTCCACGAGACCTATTCGATGCCGATTCGCCTGGGAACGGGGGAAGCTCCAACTCTCGACTATGAGCGCCTCGATATGCGGATGTCACTGATTCGCGAGGAGTTCGCCGAACTCATGGGGGCCGTGTACGGCCAGCAGGCGCGTGCGATAGTGGAGGAAGCGAGCGCCCGTGCGGTGTTAGAGGACGATGGGTCCCGTGACCTCGTTGAAACTGCCGACGCGCTGGCGGACCTTGTCTATGTCATCTACGGGATGGCCATTGAATCAGGGATTGATCTCGATCGTGTTCTTGGTGAAGTGCAGGCATCGAACCTGTCGAAACTCATGCCCGACGGTTCCGTCAAGCTTCGCGAGGACGGGAAAGTTCTCAAGGGACCGAACTTCTTCTCCCCGCGAATTGCCCGGGCGCTCGGGCTTGAAGACGACGATCAGTAGGAACTGCTCCCTAAGTCCCGGGGTTTCTTTTCGCTGGGCGTCGATCTCAGGCTCACGAGGACCGGTTGGAGAGAGCCTGCCCCTTGTGTACCGTAGTCAGGAGATTTTGACGCGCAAGGAGCGTAGTGTTGACATTGCCCGCGGATCAGTGACGCCCCGGCCGTTCGTCCCGTGCGCAGCATCACCATCAATGAGAAAATAACCTTCAGGTGTAATCGAAGGAGGACAACGTGACACGAGTAGTCGTGGTCGGCGGAGGATACGGTGGTATCACCGTCGCTAAGGGGCTGGACCCCATTGCGGATGTTGTTCTCATTGAGCAGAAAGATCAATTTGTTCACCATGCGGCCGCCTTACGGGCCGCGGTTGACAACGTCTGGGAGCATACGATCTTCATGCCCTACACCAACCTCCTCAGGCGCGGCACCTTTATCCAGGGCACCGTTTCACGCGTCGAAGGAACAACGGTTCATGTTTTCGGGCGTGACCCGATTGAAGCGGATTTCGTTGTTTTTGCTTCCGGTTCAACCTATCCATTCCCAGCTAAGCACTCATCTTCGCGGTCACAGGTGGCCAAGGTGCGCCTCGATCAACTCCACGAAAGCCTGGCGGGTGCGCACTCGGCGATGATCGTTGGTGGGGGGACCGTCGGGATCGAACTCACGGGAGAGCTGGCCAACGCTTTCCCCGATATTGAAATCACCATCGTTGAAAAAGCTGATGAGATCCTGTCAACTCCGGGATACACGGATGAACTTCGTCGAGAAATCCTCGTCCAACTTGAGGAACTCGGCGTTCGCGTGATCACGGGATCAGAGCTTGCTTTCCTTCCGCCTCACAACGTCGGTGAACTCGGCCACTTCCATGTTCAGACGAAGAACGGGGACGAGGTCGAAGGCGACATTTGGTTCCAATGCTATGGCGCTCAGGCAAACTCCGGGTACCTCTACGGAACCGAGTATGAGGCTGTTCTGCGTCCCAACGGGGCAATTCAGGTTGAAGAGAATCTGCAGGTGGTCGGCCACGATCACGTCTACGCCGTGGGTGACGTGACGGATGTACGCGAATCGAAGCGCGCTGATGCTGCTCGCCAGCAGGCACGAGTGGTGATCGCCAATATCTCGGCCCAGCTTGAAGGTGAGGAACCCGACGTCGCGTACCATTCGACGAAGGAATGGGTCATTCTTCCTCTTGGGCCGAATATGGGGGCGTCGCAGCTCATTGACGCTGATGGCAAAGCACGGATCATCGGCGCAGACCAGACAGCGGAGATTAAGGGAACTGACCTCATGGTGTCTGTTATCCGCTCGCAACTCAACTTGCCGTGACCTGTACCACCTTTCAGGGTAGGATGTCAGACATGGCTATGGATCCGCGCACCGCTCTTGATCGTCTTATTTCCGCATTTGAGGGGCATCTTGCGATTGCCTCTCAGGGTGAGAACGCTGATCCAGAAGAACTCGCCCGCGTCGAAGATATTCTCTCCGACGCCTTCTTCATGTACGACGATGTTCTCTTCACCCGCTTCGATGCGGAGCTTCCCTTCGACATCGTGGACGAGGACGAGGACGCAGAGGTCGATTTCGTTGACCTCGATGACGAAGACCTTGACGATGAGGACGTTGAGTTCATCGACGTTGATGACTGATCTGCGCTGAGGACAGCAAACGGGTGACAGGTGGAGAACAGGCGACGGTCATCCACTAACTAGTGCTTCTGTGTACCTGTAAGGCCGGCAACTTCGTTGAGAACTTGACGAATCGGATCGGGAAGCGAAACTTCTGATTCAAGGAGAGGATCGAGCTGACGCAGCGTGCGTGGCCCGATAATTGTTGATGTAATCCCCGCAGCGTGACGCACCCATGCGAGGGCGACGTCAGTGGGTGTTCGTTCAAGACCTTCTCCGGCGCGCACAACTGCCTCGACAATTCCACGGAATTCAGGCTGAAGATACGGCTCAACGAGGTGACGGAGGTGGGGCGAAGCGGCCCGTGAATCCGGTGGCGTGGAATGCCTGTACTTTCCGGTGAGCACTCCCATTGCCAGTGGAGAGTGAGCGAAAACGCCAATCCCCATGCCTGTGGCCCGATCAATGAGCGGCCGGGTGCGCTGGGCATTGAGAAGATTGACCTCGTCCTCGACAACTGTGATCGCAGGACCCGCATTCAGGGCTGCGCGCGTGACCGAACACGCGAAGTCCCACTGCGAGGGATGGGAAAGTCCAACATAGTGAGCCCGACCAGATCTGCGCGCAGCTTCAAGTGTTTCAAGAGTTTCCTCAATGGGGATCGCAGGATCGAATTCCCCGATCCACAGATCAACGTAGTCGGTGCCTAAGCGTGACAAGGTGTCGTCAAGAGAACGCAGCATGTCGCCGCGACCAGCGGAAGGAACCCACGTATGAGCCGAGGTTGGGCGTGAGGCTCCGCGCCACGCAAGAATAATGCGGTGGCGCCCCACCGCTGTCATTGCCTGACTTAGGGCGTCAACTGCCATGCCGTCGCCGTGTGTTGGTGCACATTCAACGAGCGTTCCACCCGCATCGACGAAGTGGGTGAGCATGTCAGTTGCTTCAAGTGGGTCTGTGTCACGTCCCCACGTATAGGTTCCAAGTCCAAGATCGGAAACCCGAAGCCCTGTGTGTCCGCACTGGCGTTCATCCATGAGGACATCCTACGTCGCGCCGTCGTGGGCTGTCCCACAGGGAGTGTTCGTGCGCGGATTCCTGGATGGGGCTTAGGGAGGTCTTAGGGTTGACCCATGAATTGGTTTGACGCAATTGTCCTCGGTATTGTCCAGGGCCTCACCGAGTTTCTTCCCATCTCCTCATCCGCTCACCTGCGGATCGTCGGTGAACTCATTGGATCGGAGGATCCGGGCGCGGCTTTCACGGCGATCACCCAGTTAGGAACAGAAGCAGCCGTTCTCGTGGTGTTCTGGAAAGACATTGTGCGAATCATTTCTCGCTGGGCGCGTGCACTGCCTGTGCGTCCTCCCTCCCAGCGCTTATCTTCTGCCGACCCGGATGCCCGCATGGGGTGGATGATCATCATCGGTTCGCTTCCCATCGGAATCCTTGGACTTCTCTTAGAAAACTGGATCGACACGTCATTTCGGAACCTGTGGATCACGGTTGTCATGCTTGCGGTCTTTGGGCTTCTCCTGGGGTGGGCTGATGCGGCGTGTGTTCAGCGGAAGAAATTAACTGACCTGACGTGGCCGAATGCGATCGCTTTTGGTTTCGCTCAGGCACTGGCACTCATCCCAGGTGTGTCCCGATCCGGTGGCACCATCACGATGGGTCGTTTCCTTGGATATACCCGAGAAGCGGCGGCCCGCTATTCATTCCTCCTGGCGATGCCCGCCGTTTTTGCTTCCGGCCTCTACAAGGTTGTCAAAGTATTTACTGGGGATAACCAGGTGGTGTGGGGGCCAACGATCGTCGCAACGATCCTTGCTTTCGTTGTTGGCTGGGCCTGCATCGTGTGGTTCCTCAAACTTGTGTCCACGAAGAGTTACAAACCGTTTGTTTGGTATCGAATCGTCCTGGCAATCGTCGTTGCGGTGCTCCTGGGCACCGGGGTCCTCACCGCGATGGGAACAGTCGCGGCTTAAGGCAGAGCAAGAGCGCATTGATAAGGGCTACACAGCGGTCAACGTAGGGCATCTGTGTGTCTGAACCCGGCTTACGTGTGGACGCGAGTCTGAAGAAGCCATTCGATGCGTTCCTCGGGGATCGGGGGAGTGGTTCCGCCAAATAACGGACACATGCTCTGCACTCCGCACCAATTGCACAGCGGGTTTCGGCGAGGGTCGAAGTGAGCGCGTTGGGCGTCGCGTTCGATACGTGTCCACAGGTCAAAAAGCTGGAGCCGAAAAGATGCGATGGCCTCAGGTGTGGGGTCGAGGGTGAGGATCTGCCCGGCCTTGAGATACACCAGTTGAAGACGTTTGGGCAGGCGGCGGGTGAGTTGGAGAAGAAGGGCGTAGAAGCGCATCTGGAACAGCGCTTCCTCTTGGAAACGCGGGGACGGGGCCTTACCTGTTTTGTAGTCGACGACGCGTAAAGCCCCGTCGGGGGCACAGTCAATGCGGTCAATGAAGCCACGGATACGGACTCCTTCGTCGGTGACGGCATCGATGAGCTGTTCGCGCGCGGCGGGTTGGAGCCATTGCGGATCTTCAATGGAAAAATAGTTCTTCAAGATCTTTCTCACCTGATCCATCCATGATTCTTGATCCTGCGGAGAATCAAAGAGAGTGAGAAGAGAGGGGTCTTTCTCGCGCATCTGCTCCCAGGTTGTTGTGGCCAGAGAATCGGCATGCTCGGGCGTGCGTTCGGCCGGAGCAACATCGAAAAGATGCTCAAGGACAGAGTGAATGAGAGTCCCCATTGTTGTTGCACGAGTTGGTGGCTCTGGGATTCGGTCAACAACGTGGAGCCGATACTGCAAGGGACAGCGCTCGTACTCTTTCGCACGCGACGCAGATAACGCGGGTTTCCATTCGCTCATGGGATAACGCTAGCTTGTGGCATCTGCATGTGCGGACCTCACACAGGAACTGTGGACAGATCGCGATAGGATTCAACGGATGAATAGCGAAGCGACACAGCAAAACCACGTGCCCGCACTCGGGCAGGAAACGCGGCGCGGGGTGCTGCGCGAAGGGGACCGTGTTCAAGTCCGTGACCCGAAGGGGCGGATGCATCAGGTGATCCTCGTATCCGGCGGACGTTTCCAATCGACTCGCGGTGGATTTAACCACGACGACATCATCGGATGTCCTGACGGGCAGGTTGTGACAACCGACGAGGGACGCGAATTCCAGATCCTTCGGCCCCTTCAAGTTGACTACGTCATGGCGATGCCGCGCGGAGCGGCCGTTGTCTATCCAAAAGATGCCGGAACGATCATTCATATGGGGGATATCTTCCCCGGAGCGCGAGTCGTTGAGGCAGGAGCAGGATCGGGTGCCTTGTCAATGGCTTTGCTTAACGCCGTTGGCACGGGTGGACACCTCATTTCCGTTGAACGCAGGCCAGATTTTGCGCAGATTGCCCAAGCAAATGTTGACCTGTGGTTTGGTGGACACCACCCCGCGTGGGATCTGCGTGTCGGTGACCTTGAGGATGTTTTGCTGTCGATGGATGAGGGAAGTGTCGATCGCATCGTCCTCGACATGCTGGCCCCCTGGGAGAATCTCGACGCCGTTATTCATGCCCTGGCACCGGGAGGAGTGTTCCTGTGCTACGTCGCAACCGTTACCCAGATGTCTCGTTTAGTTGAGGACTTGAGGAAGACGAAGAAGTTCACAGAGCCGACTGCTTGGGAGGATATGCGTCGTCAATGGCATGTTGATGGTCTTGCAGTTCGCCCTGAGCATCGAATGGTCGCACACACCGGCTTCCTCATGATTGCCCGCCGTCTTGCTCCCGGAGTTCAACCACTGACGCGCACAACGCGCCCGGCGAAGGCAGCGCAGGGGCTTGGGGGGCAATGGGATGCGGAAGACTCCTGGAGTATCGACACCGTTGGTGTTCGCCAATCAACGGAACGAAAAATCCGTAAGGTCCGCCGTGATGTTGTTGCACAGGCAGATACCTGGGTTGCAGATCGCGCCCAAAACCGCGACATCAACGACGCAGAGAACACGCATCAAGGAGACGAGAACTCATGAGTGAGAACTTCCATGAGACGCAGATCGACGAGATGCAACGAATCATCGCCGGTCTTGAGCAGAAGAATGAACGACTCTCGCAGGCACTGACACAGGTGCGTGGACAGCTTGTCAAAATGCAGGCGCAGCTCCAAGAAGTCAATCGCCCGCCGCTGAGCCTGGCAACCTTTGTGCGAGCCGACCTGTCGGCCCGTCAGGTTGAGGCTATTGTCAACGGCCGGCGGATGCGGCTGGCGATGGCTCCCAACCTCAACGTTGATGCCTTGTCAGTTGGCCAGCTCATCCGCGTTGACGACAAAATGGTTGCCGTCGCTCCCGATGGATTTGAGCGCACGGGTTCGCTTGCCTCGATCCGTGAAGTCCTCGGAGACGACCGCGTCCTCGTCACTGCCGAGGGCGGAGCCGAACGCGTGGTTGAGCTTGCCGGCCCTCTGCGCCACGGCAACCTGCGTCCCGGCGATTCACTCGTTATTGATATCCGAGCGGGCCTCGCCCTTGAACGTATCGTTCGATCAGACGTTGAACAACTTTTGACGCCCGAGATCCCCCAGACAACCTATGAGGACATCGGGGGTCTGGACCGTCAGATTCAGCAGGTCCGCGACGCCGTTGAGCTGCCGCTGCGACATCCCGAGATGTACCGAGCCTACGGGCTTCGCCCGCCTAAAGGAATCCTTCTTTACGGGCCTCCCGGGTCTGGGAAAACTCTTATCGCCAAGGCCGTGGCGAATTCTCTGTCGCGCCGCGGTGGAGGTTCCCACTCGTATTTCCTCTCGATCAAAGGTCCTGAACTTCTCAACAAGTTTGTCGGCGAAACGGAGCGTCAGATTCGCGCGATCTTCGCTCGGGCGCGGTCCCTTGCCGCGGGAGACGTTCCTGTTGTCATCTTCTTTGACGAAATGGAAGCTCTCTTCCGCACCCGAGGAACGGGCGTGTCCTCCGATGTTGAGACCATGATCGTCCCTCAGCTGCTGGCCGAAATGGACGGGGTTGAGTCCTTGGACAATGTGGTGATCATTGGTGCGTCCAACCGAGCTGACATGATTGATCCGGCGGTTCTGCGTCCCGGTCGCCTCGACGTGAGAATCCGGGTTGAACGGCCTGATCGCGTCGGCGCGCGCGATATTTTCTCAAAATACCTCACGACTGACATTCCTATTGCCGAGGACGAGGTTCGTCAGGCCGGATCGGTGGAACAAGCGATCGACCGCATGAAGGATCGGGCGGTTGATGTTCTTTATCGCGAGGACGCGTCGACGGCTCTCTTCGATGTCACTGTCCGATCGGGTGGAATCACCCGGGTGTATGTGCACGACATCATTTCCGGAGCCATGATCGCCGGAACCGTTGAACGTGCAAAGAAACATGCCATCAAGGCCGCTCTTGACGGAACTCGACGCGGACTGTCCATGAGTGACCTGCTGACAGGAGTGGAAGAAGAAATGCGTGAGTCCATCGACATGGCTGCGACGACCAGCGCAGATGAATGGGCCCGAACTATCGGACTGAGCGAGGACGTCACAGCAATTCGGATGCTGCGAGGAGACGAATGAGCATCGACACTACTGGAACACAGCGCATCATCGGCACGGAAACCGAGTACGGAATCTATCGGCCCACAGATGCCTGGGCGAATCCTATCGCGCTTTCTGCCCTGGCTGTTCGCGCCTATGCGCAGCAATCCCGGTGCATGCTCGGCACAGATGTTCCTCCGGTCAGATGGGACTACACGGCAGAGGATCCGCTCAACGACCTTCGGGGAATGCGGATGTCACGTGCGGCCGCCGACCCCTCGTTACTCACCGACGATCCCTATCACCTGGCCCCCTCGGGTGGGCAGGAACGGGTGGCGCGCCCAACGCCGGAGGAGCTTGCTCTACCAAGTGCAACAACGGCTGTTCTCACCAATGGGGCGCGCCTGTATGTTGACCACGCCCATCCGGAGTATTCGTCACCGGAAACACTTGGGCCGCGCGACGCTGTTCTCTGGGACCGTGCGGGCGATGTTATCGCGCGCCGCATGATGACGGCCGTGACGACGATGGGCGAGCCGGAGCTCGTCCTCGTAAAGAACAATACGGACGGCAAAGGGGCGGCCTACGGGACGCACGAAAACTACCAGATGCGCCGCGACGTTGACCTAGAAGACGTCATCCGAGGGATGACTCCCTTCATGGTCACCCGACCGGTCCTGTGCGGCGCGGGGCGCGTTGGAATTGGCCAGAAGTCGCAGCGTCCGGGTTTCCAGATTTCCCAGCGCGCTGATTTTGTTGAAAACACCGTTGGTCTTGAGACAACTTTCAACCGTCCCATCATCAACACGCGAGACGAACCGCACGCCGATCCTGCGAAATTCCGCCGATTCCACGTGATCGGTGGCGACGGAAATCTCTTCGATACCTCGCTCTACCTGAAGTTTGCCACGACATCGCTTGTCCTATGGGCGATCGAACAGGGCATTGGCATGGAATGGGACGGACTGACTCTCGACGATCCCGTTGAGGAAACCTGGAACGTCTCCCACGCCCCGAACCTGGACTACGCCATGTCAACGGCATCGGGCCGTTCCCTGACAGCCCTCGACATTCAACAGCTCTACCTCGACCTCGTCTGGCGGACCTACGACCGCCTGGGGATTGTTCCCAGCGCCGAGGACGAGCACGCCCTGACAACCTGGCAGTCCGTCCTCGACCGAATGCGCACCGACATTTTTTCCGTGGCCACCGAAATCGAATGGGTCGCGAAATACCAGCTCCTTCGCCGTTTTAAGGAACGCGCGGGAGTGGGATGGGACGATGCTCGCCTGGCGGCAATGGATCTTCAGTGGGCAGACCTGCGGCCCGAACGTTCCCTCGTGAACAAACTTGATCAGGCGGGGCTCGTGACCCGCATGTTCACCATTGACGAGGTCGAGCGCGCAGCCGACGAGGCTCCGCTAAATACGCGCGCTCGGGTGCGCGGAGAAGCTGTGGCTTCGCGACGCGATTTAGTTAAAGCGTCGTGGACCTCGCTGGTTTTTGACCCCGGCGAAGGCGACCTCATTCGCATCCCCATCCCAGACACGCGAATTGACTGAAAGCCACGTAGGCGACACGATGAATGTACAGAAAGGACACAGATGACGAACTCGCAGGTATTTGCCTCCGGCCCCACGGGAAACGACCCCGAAGACACCGAGGGTGCCGGTCAGGTCCACGCCCAGACATCGTCAATTGATTCTCTCCTCGATGAGATCGATTCGGTGCTTGAGACGAACGCTCAGGCATTCGTTCAGGGATTCGTGCAGAAAGGTGGCCAATAAGGTGAGGCGACGAGTTGTCGGAATCGAGACCGAGTACGGGCTCATGGCGGCGCCGGTTCGCGGCGACGTGACCTCGATGGATGCCGATCATGCGGCCCGGCAACTCTTTGAGCCTCTCGTCAGCACGGGACGGTCGTCAAATCTTTTTCTCCGTAACGGAGGACGTCTCTACCTCGATGTTGGTTCTCATCCTGAGTATGCGACGGCGGAATGTGATCGTCTTGAGGATCTTCTCGAACAGGACCGCGCAGGAGCGCACATGCTGCGTGACCTCGCTCAGGTGGCTGACTCGGCATTTGAGGAACAGGGCGCAGGCGTGCGGGTTCACCTATTCCGCAACAACCTTGACTCTCAGGGCAATGCCTTTGGCTGCCATGAGAACTATCTTCTCCATCGGCGCCGTGACTTTCGCCAGGTCGCGGATGCCCTGGTGTCATTTTTCATTACCCGCCAGATCCTCGTTGGCAACGGGTGGATCAAACACGGGCCCGACGGCGCGTCGCTGTGTTTCTCACAGCGCGGTGACCAAATGTGGGATGCCGTGTCCTCAGCAACAACCCGCACTCGTCCGATCATCAACACTCGCGACGAGCCCTTGGCGGATTCCACCTCGTATCGACGCATGCACGTCATTGTTGGCGACACGAATGTCGCCGAACCCACGACGGCGCTGAAAATCGGGATGACGCAGCTTCTGCTCCAGGCAATTGAAGACGGTCTGAAAGTTGAAGATCTTGCCCTCGCCCAGCCGATGCAGGCAATCCGTGAGATCAACGCTGATCTTTCAGGACGTGTGGGGGTTGCTCTTGACAACGGACGCACGTGGACCCCCGTGCAGATTCAGCGTGAAATCCGCGAGCGAGTCCTGAGCAACATCGATTTCGCGGCGCTTGATCCGATGCATTCCTATGTTGCCGACTTGTGGAGGCGGGGGCTGGATGCGATCGAAAGCGGAGATTGGGCTCCGGTGTCGCATGAACTTGACATTGCCATTAAACGAGGGCTCTTTGAGTCGTATATCGCCAAGTCCGGGGCTACGCTGGCGGATCCGCGTGTTGCTCGGCTTGATCTGTCCTACCACGACATCACGAAAGACGGACTGCTCGACCGTTTAGAAGCCGCAGGTCATGTGCGGCGCCTGACCACTAAGTCACGGGTCGAACACGCCCGTACCGTTGCTCCGGCAACAACGAGGGCTCATTTACGAGGACGGATCATCGCGGCTGGAGAGGATGCCCGTGTTGATGTGAGTGTTGACTGGGTCCACGCCCGCATCGATGATCATTCGACGATCCCGTTGACTTTGGGTGATCCTCTGGCCTCTGAGGATCCGCGGGTCGATGAGTTTGTTTCCCTCATCGAAGAGAAGACAGCGAGGCTTCCCCGATGACCGATCAATCAGAACAACCTACGGCAGGTGGCGCCCATGTGCCGCGGCGCGCACAGGTCAAGTCGACTCGGCATATGCCCCGGTGGGTTCTTGCGCTCATCATTTGCGTTGTTGTTGCGGTGATTGGTGTCGGTGTGTACACCGGTTCAATTCTGATCACCGGCAAAACGAAGCCTTCGGCGAATGAGTCCGGTGACGTCACGGATGGGCGATCAGCGGGGGCAACCCAGCACATTGTGTCGGCCATCGACTCAGTGTCGGTCTCAGGACGAGTTGGAGCCACTCCCGTCGTTGATCTCCTCCATCAGGTATCTGTGTCATCCCTCAAGAGCCGTGTTCTCTTCGCAGGGGAGGGACGCGAAATCACTAAGGGTTCTCCGATGCTGCTTGCGGTGACAACCTTTGACGCCCAGACCGGAGAGAATCTTTCGGCCCAGGGACGTCCGCAGCTTCAGGTTGCAACGGCAGGAGATCACACCGTTGACGAGGCTCTCGAATCACTGATCATCGGGAAAACTGAAGGATCGCGTATCTTGGCGATCCACCCCGTGTCTGAGGACACATCCTCGGACGTGTCTTCGACTCAGCCGGTCAGAAGAACAGAAATCAATGTCATTGATGTCCTTCCATCCATTGCGACCGGTAGTCCCGTCGAAGCCGTTGCCAATCCTGTGCTCACGGTGTCGATGACTCCCGATGGACCAGCCATCACGCATGGTCAGACGCCTCCGAGCAGCCTCAAAGTAGAGACTCTTCTCCAAGGCGATGGAGCCCAGATTCGTCAAAACGACCGTGTGATTGCGCAGTACACCGTGGTTGGGTGGTCGGATTCGATTGCCCGTTCCTCAACGTGGGATACGGGGATGCCGAGAATCCTCCAACTCTCTCACGTGATGAAGGGACTGTCTGAGGCACTGGTTGACCAGCGTGTCGGTTCACGATTGGCGCTGACAATTCCTGCTGATCTCGCCTCGGGTGACGACGTTCTGTGTGTTGTCATCGATATTCTCGGAGCGGAGCCACAATCGACATCTGATTCTCAGAAGTCAAGCACCGATTCGAGTCAGTCGAGTCGCTAACCTACACTCGTTGATATGTCTGTTGCGTGCCGAATCATTCCGTGCCTTGACGTTGACGCGGGTCGCGTTGTCAAAGGTGTGAACTTTGAGAACCTCACTGACGCGGGAGATCCGGTGGAACTTGCGCGTCGGTACGGGAATGAGGGCGCCGACGAGCTGACATTCCTTGACGTTTCAGCTTCGGCTCAGGGGCGTGCGACAACTCTTGATGTTGTCGCACGAACAGCCGAACAGGTATTCGTTCCCCTGATGGTCGGTGGCGGCGTGCGCAGCGTAGATGACGTTGCCCAACTCCTGGCTCACGGCGCCGATAAAGTGGGGGTGAACACGGCGGCAATTGCGGATCCTTCGCTCATTTCCCGGATAGCTGATCGCTTTGGCAATCAGGTCCTCGTGCTCTCAATTGATGCCCGCCGCTGCCCTAAGGGAGTGTCAACGCCTTCGGGATTCGAGGTCACAACGCACGGTGGTCGTCGGTCAACGGGAATCGATGCTCTCGAGTGGGCGATTCAGGCTCAGGAACTGGGCGTCGGGGAAATCCTTCTCAATTCAATGGATGCGGACGGCGTGCGTGAGGGATTCGACCGGGACATGCTCTCCCGCGTTCGCGCAGCCGTGTCGATTCCCCTGATTGCGTCGGGCGGAGCGGGAACTGCACAGCACTTTGTTGAAGCCGCAGCAACGGGAGCGGACGCGATTCTTGCGGCCTCGGTTTTCCACTTCGGAACCCTGTCCATCAGGGAAGTCAAAGAGGCCGTTGCAGCAGCCGGATATCCCATTCGAAGAGTGTCCCACTAACCTTTTCTCTGGCAGACCTGGCGAGGAAACCCGTCACGGTCAGTGGATGAGGAAATGAAATTTTCATCAGCACGGGGAGGCGTGAACGTATGCTCAGATGGATCACAGCTGGAGAATCGCACGGACCTGCACTGGTTGCGACAATCGACGGGTTCCCTTCGGGAATTCAGGTGACCACCCAGACGCTTCGTCAGGCGCTTGCCCGTCGGCGACTGGGGTATGGTCGCGGAGCCAGACAGAAGTTCGAGCAGGACGACGTCACTGTGCTGGCAGGTATTCGACATGGGCTGACAACCGGCGCTCCGATTGCTCTTGAGATTAAGAACTCGGAATGGCCCAAGTGGGTCACTGTCATGAGCGCCGATCCCGTGGCACCACAGGACCTCCTCATTGATGCAGGAACCGGGGATGCTCGTGAGATTGCACGTAACAAGCCGCTGACACGTCCTCGTCCCGGACATGCTGATCTTCCCGGAATGCTGTCCTACGACCACGCTGATGCCCGTCCGATTCTTGAGCGCGCCTCCGCACGAGAAACAGCGGCTCGCGTTGCCCTCGGTGCCGTGGCTGCGCAACTCCTGTCACAGGTTGCCAACATCTCCCTGGTATCCCACGTCATCAGCGTTGGGGATGTGTCAGCTGGCGATGACCGTCAGCTGCCGACCCCCGGGGACGAGGACGCGCTCAACAACGCCGAAATGCGCACCCTGGATCCTCAGCTCAACGCCCGTTTTATTGATGCCGTTGATCGGGCGAAGAAGGACGGTGACACCATTGGTGGTGTCGTCGAGGTTGTGGCCTACGGCGTGCCCATTGGCCTGGGGTCTCATGTGCAGGCGGACCGACGGCTCGATACGCGTCTGGCAGCGGCGCTCATGTCGATTCAGTCAGTCAAAGGCGTTGAAATCGGTGATGGTTTCCGACAGGCAGCGCTTCGCGGATCCGCCGCGCACGATGAGATTATTCGAGACGCGAACGGGAATGTCACACGGGCGAGCAACCATGCGGGCGGTATTGAGGGCGGCACATCCAACGGTCAGCCGATTATTGCACGCGCGGCCTTGAAACCCATTTCAACGGTTCCCCATGCGTTACGAACCATCGACATTGCGACGGGGGAGGAAGCCGTTGGCCTACACCAGCGTTCCGACACATGCCAGGTTGTTCCCGGCGCCATCATTGCCGAGGCCGAGTGCGCGCTTGTTCTCGCGGATGCCCTATTCGACCACGCGGGCGGTAACTCTGTAACCGAGATGCGTCGTAATCTCCAGTCCTACCTCGATGCCATCGGTGAACGGATCTGAGATGCTGAGCCTTCCCATTGTATTAACGGGGCTCCCGGGAGCCGGTAAGAGCCGTGTGGGTGAGCGTCTTGCCGCCCGTCTTGGAGTACCACACGTTGACACGGACATCCTTGTCGAGTGCATGGCAGGGGTGGATATTCCGACGATTTTCAGGCAGCAGGGGGAATCTGAGTTCCGTCGCCTCGAATGCGACGCCGTTGCCGATGCGTTGACAATGAACGCCGTTGTGTCTTTGGGTGGGGGAGCGATCTCCTCCCAAGCGGTCCGTCAGATGCTTCGCGGGGCGAGCGTTGTCTATATCGATGTTGACCATGAGGAGCTGCTTCGCCGTACAGCAGATCACACGCATCGTCCGCTGTTACGCGATGATCCCGATGGTGCCCTTCGGCGTCTGAGGACGCAACGGGAACCCTGGTATGTGGAGGTTGCGCGGGTGACGGTTCATTCAGATTCACGTCCGGTTGAGCATGTTGTGGAGCAGATCATGGCCATGATTGATTCACCGTCGAGCGATAGGCGTATCACGGTGTCGGGACCTCGACCCTATGACGTTGTCATCGGGTCGAGCGTTGATATTGCGGCGATCACCAGTTCGCTGTCCGAGGACGCGTCGAAAGTTCTCCTCATTCATGCTGGCCCTGTCACAGATCAGGCACAGGCAATTGCGCAGGGTCTTCGGCAGCGCGGTTTTGATACTCGTTGCGTTGTCGTTCCTGACGCAGAGGACGCAAAGACTTATGACGTTGCGATCCGTCTGTGGGGCGAGGCCGGTGACTTCCGTCTGGGTCGGGCTGACGCAATCGTTGCTCTCGGAGGGGGAGCAACAACCGATGTCGCTGGATTCATTGCGGCAACGTGGCTGAGGGGAATCGACGTCGTTCAGATTCCTACAACGCTGTTGGCAATGGTTGACGCAGCCATCGGAGGGAAAACGGGGATCAACACTCCGGTGGGGAAGAATCTCGTTGGGGCGTTCCACACGCCTGCCCGTGTGATCTGTGCCAGTGACAGCCTGGCAACGCTACCTTCGGCAGATCTGCGCGCGGGGTTTGGTGAAGTCATCAAATGTGGATTCATTGCCGACGAGGAGATTCTCACGCGTATTGAGGAAACCCCCGTGGAGGAAGTTCTCATCCCCTCGTCGCAGGTCCAAGAGGAACTCATCGCCCGTTCCGTTGCCGTCAAAGCCCGCGTCGTTGGTGAGGACCTCACGGAATCGGGACTTCGTGAAATCCTCAACTACGGTCACACTCTGGGCCATGCAATCGAAAAGCATGAGCAGTTCCGGTGGCGTCATGGAGAGGCCGTCGCTGTTGGATGTGTTTTCGCTGCCCATCTGGCCCACTCCCTTGGCCTTATCGACATGACTCTTGTTCTCCGTCACGAACGGCTGTTTTCTCTCCTCGGTTTGCCAATCCGCTACACCAACGCCTCACTTGGACAGCTCATGACGGTCATGCTTTCGGATAAGAAGGTGCGTCGTGGGGATCTCCGCTTCGTTCTTCTCGACGGGCTGTGCCGACCGTTCTCTCGTGTTGTCACGCCGCAGGAGCTGATTGGCGCTGGTGAAGCAATGGGAATGGATGTCACCGATGTGCCCGCTATGTGACGGCGAGGCCGCAAGTGGGGACCCCATCCTCGTCATTCTTGGTCCTCCCGGAAGCGGAAAAACCACCGTTGGCTCGCTGATATCCCAGCGAATCGGCAGGCCCCTCGTTGAAGCCGATGATCTTGTTGAAACGATCGCCGGGGAATCCTTTGAGCACATGGTCATTCACGGACGCGTAGATGCCGATGACCTGCGTGAACGTGCGTCGCTTGAGGCGTTGGGAACGGCCGGTTCCGTGGTGACTCTCGGTCCGTCCTCGCCAATGAACCCGCGAGTTTTTACGCGCCTTGAGGATCTTCGCGATGCCGGCAGAGCGATTATTCACCTGACAGCGGGAATTGCCGAGGTTGCCAGGCGCACCGGCCTGAATGCGCCGCGTTCTGTGGGCCTGGGGGCTCCGCGTGCAGTCCTGACGCAGATGATGCGCCAGGCTGAGGCCGTGTATGGCAGGGTGTCGATTCTCTCAGTTGATACACGGGGTATTTCACCTGAAGAGGTGGCCGAAGGAATTGTCTCAGCATGTAAACTAGCCGAAGTCTGTCAAAGCCCGCGAAACGAGGAAGAATATGGCAACAACAAATGATCTCAAGAACGGCCTCGTCATGGTGATTGATGGCCAGCTGTGGCAGGTCGTCGAGTTCCAGCACGTCAAGCCCGGCAAGGGTCCGGCCTTTGTTCGTACAAAGATCAAGAACGTCCTGTCGGGCAAGACCGTTGACAAGACGTTCAACGCCGGCCTGAAAATTGAAACTGCGACCGTTGACCGTCGCGACATGACGTACCTGTACCAGGATGGCGACGACTACGTCTTCATGGATCAGTCAACCTACGATCAGATCAACGTTCCTGCATCCGTTGTCGGCGATGCCCGCAACTTCATGGTCGAGAACCAGGACGTCATTGTTTCCCAGCATGACGGAACAGTCCTGTTTGTTGAGCTTCCGGCAACTGTTGTCCTTGAGATTACGCACACGGAGCCGGGTCTCCAGGGTGACCGCTCATCTGCGGGCACCAAGCCGGCCACACTTGAAACGGGCTACGAAATCCAGGTTCCGCTCTTCATGGAAGAAGGCACCCGCGTCAAGGTCGATACTCGCGATGGCTCCTACTCGGGACGCGTCACTGACTGATGTCCAAACAATTCCGCTTTACCTCTCGAACGAAGGCGCGTAAGCGTGCGGCCGACGTTGTTTTCGAGGCGGATCAGCGCGGCATGGGACACAATCCCGAAGTTCTGCGCGATCTGCTTCGTCAGCGGCGTGTCATTACGGCCGCTCTGACGCCGCTGCCTGCCTATTCGATCGAGATTATCGAAGGCGTCGCCAACCACCTGCGTGACATTGATTCCTTGCTGCGCGCACACGCTCGCGTGTCGGGGCTGGATCGAATTGCCGCGGTCGACTTAGCAGTCATGCGTGTTGCAGTGTGGGAGATGCTGGAGAATTCCACGGATGTTCCGCCGATCATCGCGATTGATGAGGCAATCTCGATCGTCAAGTCGATTTCGACGGATACGTCACCGAATTTCGTCAATGCGGTCCTCGATGCCGTGCGCCGCGATATTGAGTCTCCGGCGTGGTCTCGGCGCGCAGCTTCACCAGCGTCTCAGTCCCCCAAGGAGGTTTCAGGGGACGAGGACGAGCAGGGCTTTGCGAGCGTCGCCGATGCGGACACTGACGATGCGTGGGAACTATCCGACGGTGAGGCAGGAGAATCCTCGGATCTAAGTGAGTCTTTGGTCGATGAAAAAGGTGCCGACTCGATGAGTGAGACGGCTCTTCAGGATGGGGCCGGGGATCCCATTGATGATGGGGCTCTTGCTCAGACTGAGACCGTCGATGAAGCTGCGGCTGAGCAATTGGATGACTTGGCAGCAACACCTGCGGCTGATGATGCACGGGTTGTTGACGAATTTGCCGACGCTCACAACATCGATCCCGCTGCTCATCGCACGGACGGATTGGATGATGAGGGGTCGTACCTGACTCTTGAACAGCTCACAGCTGCCGATCTTGAGGAACTTGATGAGCTGCTCGACGAATACTAAATACCCGCGTCTTTCATGACGCGTGCGTTCACCCGCCACGGGTGAACGAACGACCGCTGGCAAGGTTGATGATGTCTTCACCTTGCCAGCGGCAATTTCTTCGTGAAATTCTGAGGTAATTTTCGCAGTATATTAACCGCCGGATAGGTGCCCTAGGGTAACCTGAACCAGAGTTGTGGTTGACAAAACTGAAAGCGAGTGAGTAGACGAGATGTCTTTGGAAGGCGTGAATCGCTCAACTTTGCGTGAGCAGGTATATATGACGCTGCGTTCTGAGATTCTCGATGGCCGTTTGACCGCGGGAACCAGGCTCGCCGAGGTTGATCTTGCCAGTCAGTTAGGTGTCAGCCGGGGGACTGTACGCGAAGCTCTTCGACGTTTGCAACAGAGCGGACTTGTCGAAGGAGAGGATCGCGCCGGTTTGCGTGTCACCGAGTTTTCACATCGGCAAATCGTTGAACTTTACGATGTTCGGGGAGCATTGGAAGCACTGGCTGCGGCGTCAATTGTTCGTGAAGGACGAGGGCGTGAAGTGGCCGATCAGTTGGAACAACATTTACCTGAGCTGCCCGCGGGGACATCCGTTGAAGAACGCCTCGATGTTGACCTCGCGTTCCATGAGCGACTGTGCGAAGCATCCGGTAACGTCATGCTGCTGACGATGTGGCGCGACCTTCAAGACCTCATGCGTGTTGCTGTTCTCTCGCATGCGGCGGGAACGAAAACCGGTTTGATGGCTCCGAGCTTTCATATGCCGATCGTTGAGGGGCTGCGAAGTGGTGATCCTGAGGTTGTTCAACAGATCCTCATCGGCCACATGACGCACGCGGCTCGCGTGTGGGCGAATCGCTAGGTCGTCATCGCTGCCGCGGCGCCCTCGTCGTCAAGCCCTACCCTGGTAGGGGATGAGGTAAATTCCCGCTCTTTTTGAGCACGGCACCTTGGCACCAACCCCATTTTCCTAGCGGAATGTCTTGACAACCGGTCATCCGACATCGGTCATGACAGGGGACATACCCCTGTGGAGACACGAGCGCGGGCGATGGTAAGGATCGGCGCGCACGGACGTCCCTCGTACGCCGGCATATATCCCTGGGCAGATGTTCATTGGTACCTGCATCTGTGAATTGCAGTCGGCTATTTCACTGGAGTAGGAACCTCACCCCCGGTTTCCCGTATCTGCTCGCGCGCCTATGTCCGCTTTTCACCCGGGATTTCCTTCTTCTGCCGTGGACGCCCTGGCATTCCTTAGCGCACTGCGTGCTCGCGTCCATTTTCTCTGCATTTTCCCCAGACATGATTGACAGTTGAGAACTAACTGTCTACTGTTAACATCAGCAAGCAACGGTGCTTGACGTCACACTGATGTGGAGAATGAACATGAGCTATGGAACCGGAGTAGGCATTCGCACGGCTGTTGTTACAGGTGCATCCTCACTCAAAGGCATTGGATATCATACGGCGCTTCGTTTCGCCCAAGAGGGCTGGGCAGTTGCTCTGTTGGATATTGACGAGCAGGGAGCACAGCATGCCGCCGAGCAGATCCGCCAAGCGGTGTCCGGCGCACAGGTCGAGGCCTTCGGAGTTGATGTTTCCCAGCAGGAGTCGGTCAAGAGCACCGTTGACAGGATCGTCAATTCTGATCTTCCGCAGGTTGGTGCCCTGGCAAATATCGCCGGCATCCCCTCGCCGGTGGATTTCCTCGACCTCACTCTTGACCACTGGAATCGGATTCTTTCCGTTAACCTCACCGGTTCTTTCCTTCTTGCCCAGGCACTGACCCCTTACATGATCGAGGGCGGATACGGGCGGATCGTCCACACGTCCTCGGTCACCGCGCAGCACGGTGGAGGTGTCTTCTCCAAGACCGCCTACGCCGCAGCAAAGGCCGGTGTACTTGGACTCACGCGCGGTATGGCTCGCGAACTCGCTCAGTACGGCATCACGGTCAATGCCGTGGCCCCGGGAGTGGTCAACACCGAAATTCGCGGTGACTCCGACGACGAAACAGAAAACGCACTCGCTCAAGCGGTTCCGCTCAAGAGGCAGGCAGAGGCGTGGGAGATTGCAGCTCTCATCTGCTGGCTCTCAAGCGAGGACTCCGCATACATCACGGGAAGTACTCATTCCATTAACGGCGGTTCATACATCTGCTGATCACCGACGAGATTGACTCAGGAGTCTTACGCATGAAGACGCGACGATTGATGTGCGCCATGACAGCGGGGGTTGCTGCACTGGCGCTTCTCGCCGGGTGTGCAGGGGGATCAGGACCGCGCCCCACGAGTTCTATTCGGCTCATTCTCGGTCACGGAGCCGCTCCGGGAAATCCCCGTTCAGATGCGGCACTGAAGTTCGAGGAACTTGTTGAAAAGAAATCGAATAACACGATTGACGTTCAGATTCTTGGACAGGAAACCGTTGGATCCGACTCGGAGATGATGGTTTCTGTAGCCGCTGGCACGTTGGATATGACGATCAACTCACAGGGATCCTTTGCTGCATACGTGCCGGAAACCTCACTGATCGGCCTTCCCTTCCTTTTTGAGAATACTCAGATTGCCTACGCCACCGTTGATGATCCCGAAGTCGAGAACTACCTTGCGGATGCCGCAGAAAAAAGCGGTTTCCACGTTCTGGGATTCTGGGATAACGGGATGCGGGATCTGTCGAATTCCAAGCGAGAAATCAATTCTCCCGAGGACCTGAAAGGATTGAAAATTCGCACCCCTGATGACGTGATGACGATCGCGATCTTCAAGCAGCTTCAAGCGAATCCGACTCCTCTGGCATTTGGCGAGCTCTATCTTGCACTCAAAACCGGTGCGGTTGACGGTCAGGAAAACCCGGTCGTCAACATCAAGAGTTCCAAACTCAACGAAGTTCAACCCCACCTGGCTGTTACCGGACACAAATACGAAACCAACCCGTTCTTGGTTTCAACAAGCCGGTGGGCGCGACTAACCCCGGAGCAACGCACAATCATCGAAGAAGCGGCCGATGAGGCACGCGAATATCAGCGTGAGCTCATGACGACTCAAACCTCGGAAATCTATGAAGAGTTTGAGAAGTCCTTAACCGTCACCCACCCCGACAAGGAAGCATTCCGCGCAGCGACTGAACCCGTCTACGCGCAGTGGGAGGCTCAGTATCCGGAGTTCTACGCCTTGATTATGAAGAAGGCGGAAGAATCCCGTCTGCAATATATGAAGGGAAGCGATCAATGACGACCGCTCATCCACCAGAAACGTCAACGCAACCAGCGGTTATTACCGAGGACGATCTGGCGAAACTCGATACGCAAAATGTTCTTGACGAACCTCTCACCGCGACCGATCCCGTCAACGCTGTTTTCTTGAAGGTCGCATCGTGGTGTGCCGGTGCGTTGACCATCATCATGCTCGTCCTTGTGACAACTTCCGTGGTCATGCGTTACGTCTTTAACTCATCCCTTGATCTGGCATCCGAGGGGCCAAGCTATTTCCTCCCTTGGCTGATTGCTTCGGGAGCCGTCATTGCCCAGGCACAAATGGCGCACGTTGGAGTGAACTTCTTCCTCGAAAAACTCAAAGGAAAGGCCTTTCAGAGGGCATCCGTTGCCATCTGGGTCTTCGTCGCAATCCTCATGTTCTACCTGACGTATCTGGGCATTTACATGATTGGACCGATGGGGCAGCAGGTGACTCCGATTATGGGATGGCCACAGCTGGGAAGCTTCAGCTCATTCATCGTCATGACCGCGTGCTTGGGAATCCAAGCTGCCGCCCGCGCATGGTTCTTCCACCGCGACGGTGCGCTACACACGATTGAAATCAGTGAAGAAGAACGTGAACAGTCCGATAAGGAGGACGACCGATGATTGAGGTACTCCTTGCCATTGTTGTCTTTATCGGACTTCTCCTTCTGGGAGTTCCCGTTGCGTTCTCAGTGATCGCCGGAAGTGTTGTTGGACTCTTTGCCATTGGGTCGCTGCCGATGGAAGCTCTCTCGCAGCAATCATTCGCAGGAGCAACCGAATACTCAATGCTCGCGATTCCTTTCTTCATCCTCACAGCAGACCTGCTCTTTTCGGGCAGACTCGGGGCGCAGGTCATCGGGCTTGCCACACGCCTTGTCGGACGTTTCCGCGGTGGCGTCGGTATGACCTCGGTCTTGACGAACGCGGTCTTCGCTGGTGTTTCTGGATCTGCTGTCGCCGATGCCACGGGTCTTGGAAAAGTGATGATCCCGTGGACGAAGAAGCTCGGGTATCCGGCACAGTACGGAGCCGCGGTCAACGCCTCAAGCTCGGTGCTCGGAATCATTATTCCGCCCTCGATCCCGATGATCCTTTTCTCTGCCGCTTCCGGAGCATCCGTTGCCGCCGTCTTCAATGCAGGCCTGATCCCCGGCATCATCATGGGTATCGCACTGATGTTTGCCTGCTGGTTCGTGGCATGGAAACACAACTATCCGCGCGTGCGCGCCAAGCTCACGCTCAAGAAACTCCTCATTGATCTCCTGATCGCAACCCCGGCGATCCTTATTCCCGTGATCCTCATTCGCGTGTTCCTCTTCACGGGAACAGCAACGGTGACCGAGGTGTCTGTCCTCGCGGCGGTCTACGCACTCCTCATTCGAGTGACGATGTATCGCGACCTGACGTGGAAGTCCTTTATGCGCTCGATTGCCGAGTCTGCGGCGTCAACGGCAGTTGTCATGATCCTCATCATGTTCTCTTCGGCGCTGTCGTGGCTGCTCACGATTCAGGAAGCTCCGCAGAAGCTCGCGACATCGCTGTTGAGCACAACGGACAACTACTACCTCATTGTGCTGTTCATCGTGCTGATCCTCATTATCACGGGCATGTTCTTGGATATGTCACCTGCGATTCTCCTGCTCACACCGGTTTTGCTTCCGCTGGCTCACGCCATCGGGATGGGGACAATCCACCTCGGCATCCTCATGGTGTGCACGCTCGCGATGGGGTTGTACACACCTCCGGTTGGGACGACGCTCTACATTTCGGCAGGCCTTGGGCGTGTTGGGATCAATAAGGTCACGCGCGAACTGCTTCTGTTCTACGTCCTGATTATCCTCTTCGTCCTCGTTGTTGCATTTGCCCCCGGCCTCATGTTGATCCCAACGACCTAACGAAGCCGTCCACAGTGACGAATTCACTATCGAAGCTGCCCGCAGACGAAACACCTCTTGTCAGAAGGAAGAAAAGAGACCATGACTCAATCAATCACCGTTGATGAGCTCAAAGAACATGCAAAAGAACTGCGAAAAACCGCCGTTCATATGATCTATAAGGCGCAGTCAGGGCATCCGGGAGGGTCCCTTTCCGCCGCTGATGTCGTGACGAATCTCTATTACCGGGAGATGCGTCATGACCCGCTCAATCCCCAGTGGCCCGACCGTGACCGCTTCGTCCTCTCCAAGGGGCATGTTGCGCCGATCCTGTATTCGGCTCTGGCCTTCACCGGATACGTGCCTATGGAGACAATCGAAACACTGAGGAAGAAGGGCTCGCCTTTCCAAGGACACCCGGATTCTAAGAAGTGCCCCGGTATTGAAATCTCAACGGGCTCTCTGGGGCAGGGTATTTCAGCGGCTGTTGGAATGGCGTTGGGACTCAAGAGGGATGGACGCGATTCACGCGTTTACACCCTTTTGGGGGATGGGGAAACACAGGAAGGTCAGGTGTGGGAAGCCATCCAAAGCGCCCACTCGTACCACCTCGATAACTTCACCGTCATCATTGATGAAAATAACCTCCAGATTGACGGTCACTGCGATGAAATTGCACCCAATCTTGATTTCGTGAAGAAGCTTGGGGCCTTTGGCTACGACGTCGAATACATCGATGGTCATGACATGCAGGCAATCAGTGATGCGTTTGACCGGCTCCGCCCATTAGCTAATGGGAAGCCGAAGGCACTGATCCTGAAGACCATCAAAGGCCGCGGTGTTTCGTTCATGGAAGATGTCGCCGGATGGCACGGGGCTGCACCGAATACTGAGCAATACGAACAGGCAATGAAGGAACTCGACGAGGGATTGACGGCATGAAATACTCAGCGAACTACGAGGAACAGCTGCCCACACGTGCGGCCTTCGGCGAGGAGATTCTCGCGATCGGTAAGGAACGCCCCGAGGTCTATGTTGTTGACTGTGACATCGCCAAGTCCTGCCAGACCACGGCTTTCTCGCAAGAACTGCCCCTCCAGCACGTTAACGTTGGAATTGCTGAACAAAACGGCGCGGGACTTGCGGCGGGACTGGCAACGACAGGCAAAATTCCCTACGTCGTGACCTATGCGGTCTTTGGGTCTTTGCGTATGGCAGAGCAGATTCGTCAGTCGATCTGCTATCCCAAACTCAACGTGAAGATCGCCTGCTCTCACGGAGGTCTGACACCGGGCAACGACGGCGGATCACACCAAGCCATCGAGGATATGGGAACGCTGCGCGGCTTCCCCGGAATGACGGTTGTCATGCCGGCTGATGCCAATGCCACTCGCAAGCTCGTCCGCGAATCTGTGGACTGGGACGGCCCCATGTTCCTGCGTTTCACACGCGACGCGGTCCCAGCGATCTACGGTCCCGATGAGGAATTTGAGATCGGGAAAGCGAAAGTCCTTGAAGAAGGCACAGACGTTGCCATCATCGCTAACGGTGACACGGTGCGACTTGCGCTTGAAGCGGCAGCGATCCTTCAAGAACGTGGGATCTCCCCTCGCGTTGTGGACATGCACACGATCAAGCCTCTTGACGAGGACGAGGTGCGCCGCTGCATCGGACTCGGTGCGATCGTCACGGTTGAGGACCACACGATCGTTCACGGGCTTGGGGCTGCGGTATCGCAGGTTGTTGCCCGTGAAGGCGGAGCGATTGTCCGACAGATCGGTATTCAGGATCAGTTCGGTCAGTCGGCGACGTACAGCGAGCTGCTTGAGATGAACGGCATCACGGTGGACAACATTGTCACAACCGCCGAAGATCTTGTGAAGTAGGGTTTCGTTTACGCAAGATCTTTTGGTCAGCGGGGGCGTGGAGTCGTCAGGCTCTGCGTCCCCGCTTCGTTTATGAGACGTGGGAGGAGGATCATCGTCCCCGCAGCCAAGCTGTTTCTGAGCGGGAAATGCTGGCTTCGCTGTGGGATGTCGGCCTCGTCCTCGTCCCCATCATGCGCGACACGCCGAAAAGCTGCGATCACTTCGTGAGATAACGGACTGAGAAGAAGTTCCTCAGCGTCGGTGTAGGTGTGTAGGCTTGACCTGAAACGATTCCTTTAATGACCGTCCAGAGAGGCGGGGAAGGAGAGTGAGATGGGCACCTCTGTCCACAATATGCGAGGAGCCGGGGGCAAAGAAGTCCTCCGTGCGGAAGATATTTCCCGTTCTCTGACGCGCATTGCTTTTGAGATCATCGAAAAGAACGAGGGCGGAGCTGGCCTCGTCATCGCGGGAATTCCCACACGTGGCGCCACTCTCGCGCGGCGTCTCGTCCGCAGAATTGGAGAGGTCGGAGGGCCCACCCTCGACCTGGCGATCATCGACACAACGATGTTTCGTGACGACCTCGCATCTCAGCCGCTACGTGCTCCCCATGAAACACACATCCCGCACGAGGGGATTGATGGGCGCACAGTTGTCCTCGTTGACGATGTGCTTTTCACGGGGCGGACAATTAAAGCCGCGCTTGATGCACTATCAGGTATTGGACGGCCCGCAGCTGTACAGCTCGCCGTCCTCGTTGATCGGGGACACCGGGAGCTTCCGATCCGTCCCGACTATGTTGGCAAGAATCTTCCGACGTCGCGCCAGGAAACAGTGACAATCCTGCTGGATGAAACGGATGGCCGCGACAGTGTCGTCCTGGGAAAGAAGGCCTGAGATGAGTCTGACGCACCTGATTTCTATTCGGGATCTTGACTACCGCGAAGCCATTACGCTTCTTGATACGGCCGAACAGATGGCGGCAACCCAGTCGCGTCGAGTCAAGAAACTCCCGACGCTTCATGGACGCACCGTCGTCAACCTTTTCTTTGAGGATTCAACCCGTACTCGTTTGTCATTTGAAGCGGCTGCGAAACGACTCAGCGCTGACGTGATTAATTTCTCCGCCAAGGGGTCGTCTGTGTCCAAGGGAGAATCTCTCAAAGACACCGCGTTAACTCTTCAAGCAATGGGAGCAGATGCCGTTGTCGTTCGCCACTCTTCCTCGGGGGCTGCGCACCGTCTCGCACATGCTGGATGGATGAACCTGCCGGTGCTCAATGCTGGTGATGGAACGCATCAGCATCCCACGCAAGCCCTCCTCGACGCGATGACCCTGCGGCGGCATTTCCGTCGCGATGCATCGGATCCCAACACAGACCCGGTTGCTCCGGGAACCGATCTCAAGGGTGCCCGAGTTGTTATTGTCGGCGATGTTCTTCACTCACGGGTTGCCCGATCCAACGTTGACCTGCTGACTCTTCTGGGTGCACATGTCACCCTCGTTGCCCCTCCAACACTTCTGCCCGTCGGCGTAGACCAGTGGGCCTGCGAGATCGACTACGACCTCGATCATGCGATCAGCACTGAGCCCGATGCCATCATGATGCTGCGTGTTCAGCGTGAACGCATGAGCGCAGCCGGGGGAGGGTTCTTCCCGTCTCCGAGCGAATACCACGCGGCCTATGGGCTGGATCGTCAACGTTTCGATCGTCTCCCAGAACATGCCGTTGTTATGCACCCAGGCCCGATGAACCGCGGGCTTGAAATCTGTGCGGAGGCCGCTGACTCTGCGCGCTCCGTCGTCGTTGAGCAAGTATCCAACGGCGTATGCGTGCGCATGGCCGCCCTCTATCTCCTGCTCGCACCGGAAGGAACCTCCCGTGACTGATTCAATGATCCGTGACATTCTCCTCACAGGGGCCGATATTCTCGGCGAAGGTCGCAGCGATATTCTCCTGTCCGGTGGAACAATTCGCGCCCTCGGAGCAGATGCTTCCCGCGAAGCCAAGGATCCCCTTCGGATTGATGCTGATGGGCTGATCGCTCTTCCCGGACTCGTTGATATGCACACTCATCTGCGTCAACCGGGTCAAGAAGATGCCGAAACCGTTGAAACGGGGACGCGGGCTGCGGCGGTCGGTGGATACACGGCCGTTCATGCGATGGCCAATACAAACCCCGTTGCCGATACCGCCTCCGTTGTTGACCAGGTGTGGGAGCTCGGCGAAGAAGCCGGGTGGGTTGAAGTCCGTCCCGTTGGTGCTGTAACTGAGGGACTGGCAGGTCAGCACCTTGCAGCGATGGGAGCGATGGCGAGTTCGCGAGCGCAGGTCAGGGTTTTTTCTGACGACGGCAAATGCGTTGCCGACCCGGTCCTCATGCGTCGTGCACTTGAATATGTCAAGACCTTCGGTGGGGTAGTTGCCCAGCATTCCCAGGATCCCCAGCTCACCGATGGCGCCCAGATGAATGAGTCTCCTCTGTCGGGGGAGCTTGGACTGGCCGGCTGGCCAGCGGTCGCTGAGGAAGCGATCATCGCCCGAGATATTCTTCTCGCCAAGCACGTCGGTTCACGTCTTCACGTGTGCCACCTGTCAACTGCGGGTTCTGTCGACCTCATCCGTTGGGGTAAACGCATGGGGGTCAATGTCACCGCGGAAGTGACTCCTCATCACCTACTCCTGACCGAAGAGCTCGCTGAGACTTACGATCCGCTGTATAAGGTGAATCCGCCTCTTCGCACCGCAGAGGATGTCGAAGCTGTGCGCGAAGGGCTTGCAGACGGAACGATTGACGTTATCGGAACGGATCACGCGCCCCATCCGCTGGAGTCGAAGGATTGCGAATGGCAGGCCGGGTCCTTTGGAATGACGGGACTTGAAACGGCACTGCCGATCCTTATTGAAACGATGGTTTCAACGGGCCGTTTGACGTGGGCCGATGTCGCTCGCGTCATGTCGACAACTCCCGCCCGCATTGGGCGCGTGGCCAGCCAGGGTCAGGGAATTGTCGAGGGCGCACCCGCTCACCTGACGCTCGTTGATCCCTCAGTGCGCCGAAGGGTTGTTCCTGAGCAGCAGTGGACGCGATCAACAAATTCACCGTACCGGGGAATGGAATTGCCCGGACAGGTGCTCTACACATTCCATCGCGGTCAGGCGACCGTGGAAGCGGGAACACCAATCGCCAAGGAGGACCGATGACCAGCGAAATTGCCCTGCTTGTCCTTGAGGACGGCACCGTTTTCCAGGGCCGAGCCTGGGGCGGACGCGGACGTTCTCTGGGTGAGATTGTGTTCTCCACGGGGATGACCGGATATCAGGAGACACTGACCGATCCGTCCTATCACCGCCAGATTGTTGTCATGACGGCGCCCCATATCGGTAACACGGGCGTCAACGATGAGGACCCGGAGTCGGGACGCATCTGGGTTGCCGGTTTTGTTGTTCGTGATCCTGCGCGTCGCGCATCGAATTGGCGGGCGCGCCGCGAACTTGAGGATGAACTTGTTGACCAGGGGATTGTGGGGATTGCCGAGGTCGATACTCGTGCGATCACCCGCCACATTCGTTCTTTCGGGGCTATGCGTGCGGGTATTTTCTCCGGTGATGCTCTTCCCGCGGGAGCTGAGTATTTGACGGATCAAGTTCGTGACGCTCTTGTTCGGATCGTTGTTGATCAGCCGCAGATGAGTGGGGCCGCCCTCGCGTCGGAGGTATCAACCGTTGATTCCTACGTTGTTTCCCCGACGGGTGAGTTCCAGGGGCGTGCTCCTCTTGCGCGGATCGTTGCCGTTGACTTAGGGATCAAATCACGTACCCCTGAGCATCTGGCCGCACGAGGCATCGAAGTGCACGTGGTTCCCAACTCTGTATCTTTCGCTGATATTCAGGCCTTGAACCCTGACGGGGTGTTCTTCTCCAACGGCCCTGGTGATCCCTCAACCGCTGAGCATGAAATCGAATTGCTACGCGCGGTATTAGATGCGGGCCTGCCCTACTTCGGGATTTGCTTTGGCCACCAGCTTTTTGGGCGAGCCTTGGGATACGGAACCTACAAGCTGGATTTTGGTCACCGCGGCATCAATCAGCCGGTCAAAGACATCGACAGTGGTCGCGTGCAAATTACCGCTCACAACCACGGATTCGCCGTTGATGCACCCGTTGGCGAGCCCTCTCTGTCACCCTTTGATTCGGGTCGCTACGGACGCGTCACGGTCAGTCATGTTGGCCTCAATGACGGAGTTGTCGAGGGATTGCAAGCCCTTGATATTCCCGCGTTCTCTGTTCAATACCATCCCGAAGCGGCAGCCGGCCCCCACGACGGGGAAACACTCTTCGACCGCTTCGTCGACCTACTCATTGCGCATAAGAAGGCCACTGAAACGGCCCCTGAGGAGACCCACTGATGCCACGGAGAACAGATCTTCACTCAGTCCTCGTGATCGGCTCGGGACCGATCGTTATCGGCCAGGCGTGCGAGTTCGATTATTCGGGAACACAGGCATGCCGCGTCCTGAAAGAGGAGGGCCTCCGCGTCGTCCTCGTCAATTCCAATCCCGCGACGATCATGACGGATCCCGAAATCGCCGACGCAACCTACGTTGAGCCGATCACGCCGGAGGTTGTCACTGAGATTATCCGCAAGGAACGTCCCGATGCTCTGCTGCCGACTCTTGGCGGACAGACCGCACTCAACACTGCGGTGGCTCTGGCTGAACGCGGAGTTCTTGACACGTACAACGTTGAACTCATCGGTGCCTCAATCGAGGCAATCCGCGCAGGTGAAGACCGCGAGGAATTTAAGGAAATCGTTGAGAAATCAGGGGCCGAGGTTGCCCGGTCGTTTATTGCTCACACTCTTGAGGAATGTCACGCTGCCGCCGAGGAACTCGGATATCCGCTCGTCGTCCGCCCCTCTTTCACGATGGGTGGTTTAGGTTCAGGTTTCGCCTACACACCTGAAGATCTTGATCGGATTGCCGGTCAAGGTCTTGAGGATTCGCTGACCACCGAGGTGCTCCTTGAAGAGTCAATTCTCGGGTGGAAGGAATACGAGCTCGAACTCATGCGCGATAAGGCCGACAACGTTGTTGTGGTCTGTTCCATTGAGAATATCGACCCGGTGGGTGTTCACACGGGGGACTCAATCACCGTTGCCCCTGCGTTGACACTGACGGACCGGGAGATGCAAAAGCTCCGTGACATCGGTATCGCTGTGATTCGTGCGGTCGGTGTGGACACGGGCGGGTGTAACATCCAATTCGCCGTTGACCCTCATACGGGGCGCATCATCGTCATTGAGATGAACCCTCGGGTTTCTCGGTCGTCGGCTTTGGCCTCGAAGGCAACGGGATTCCCCATTGCGAAAATTGCGGCGCGTCTGGCAACGGGATATACCCTCGACGAGATTCCCAACGACATTACGGGCTCAACGCCGGCTTCCTTTGAGCCGACCCTTGACTACGTTGTTGTCAAGGTTCCCCGCTTCACTTTTGAGAAGTTCCCCGAGGCTGATCCGACGCTCACGACGTCAATGAAGGCTGTGGGCGAAGCAATGGCTATCGGTCGCAACTTCACGGAGGCCCTACAAAAGGCGCTTCGTTCAATTGATAAGAAAGGCGTTCAGTTCCACTGGGATAGCCCAGTTCCAACCCGCGACGAGGTCGAGCGGCTCATCGAGCAGGCACAAACTCCCACGGAGTCCCGGCTTGTTCAGGTGCAGCAGGCACTCCGGGGTGGTGCATCCATTGACGAACTCTTCAACGCAACGAAGATCGACCCGTGGTTCCTTGATCAGATTGTTCTTCTCAACGAGATCGCCACCACCATCATTGACGCGTCGTCGGTGAGTCGTGAGCTTCTTCTTGACGCGAAGCGTCATGGGTTCTCTGATGCGCAGATTGCAGCGATGAGAGGGCTGACGGAGCAGACGATCCGAGAAATCCGTCTGGCCTTCGGGGTGCATCCCGTCTACAAGACGGTGGATACGTGCTCTGCTGAGTTCGCGGCGAAAACTCCCTATCACTATTCCTGTTACGACCTTGAAACTGAGGTGAGCCCGCGCGAACGTGAAGCCGTGATCATTCTCGGTGCCGGTCCCAACAGGATTGGTCAGGGAATTGAGTTTGACTACTCCTGCGTTCACGCGACGATGGCTTTGTCGCAGATGTTCGACACGATCATGGTCAATTGCAATCCAGAGACAGTGTCAACGGACTACGACATTTCCGACCGTCTCTATTTTGAGCCTTTGACTCTTGAAGATGTGCTCGAAATCTATCGGGCTGAATCCCTTGCTGGCCCTGTCAAGGGAATGATCGTTCAGCTCGGTGGTCAGACTCCGCTGTCTCTTGCAGCTGATCTCCAGGCTGCGGGGGTGCCGATTCTGGGGACGACTCCAGAATCCATTGAGCTGGCCGAGGACCGTGAGGAATTTGGTCAGGTTCTCGCCCAGGCGGGATGCCCAGCACCGGCTCATGACGTTGCCCACACGCCGCAGACAGTCAAGGAGGTTGCTGCGAAGGTCGGATATCCCGTCCTCGTTCGTCCGTCCTTTGTTCTTGGCGGTCGCGGAATGGAGATCGTCAACGACGAATCAGCTCTGGAACGCTACCTCGATCGGCCAGATCTTGACGTCCTCTTTGAGCGAGGTCCTCTGCTCATCGATCGCTTCCTTGACGCTGCGATTGAAATCGACGTTGACGCTCTCTATGACGGCACAGACCTGTTCATGGGCGCAATCATGGAGCACATCGAGGAAGCGGGGATTCACTCGGGTGATTCAGCGTGTGTTCTTCCCCCCATGACTCTGTCAGGTCGTGAGCTTCAACGCATCACCGCTTCCACTGAGCTTATTGCCCGCGGAGTCGGTGTCCGGGGTCTGATCAACATTCAGTTCGCTCTCTTGTCTGACACTCTCTATGTCATCGAAGCGAATCCTCGTGCCTCGCGAACCGTTCCTTTTGCGTCAAAGGCAACGGGGGTGCAGCTTGCGAAGGCTGCGGCGATGATTCAGGTGGGTGAGTCGATCGCCTCTTTGCGGGTGAGGGGAGTGCTGCCCGCGGTGGACGCGCGTGTGATCCCAGATCACGCATCCATTGCGGTCAAAGAAGCGGTATTGCCGTTTAGACGGTTCCCGCGTACCGATGGAACCGTGGTCGACACAATCCTCGGCCCGGAAATGCGTTCGACAGGTGAAGTCATGGGAATTGACTACGATTTCCCCACGGCTTTCGCAAAGTCTCAGTCGGGCGCCTTTGGTGAACTTCCAACCGAGGGAACGGTCTTCATTTCCATTGCGGATTCCGATAAGCGAGCGATTGTGTTCCCGGCGGCCCGCATGGCGGAGCTGGGTTTCCACATCTACGCAACTGCGGGAACCGCCTCGGTGCTCAGGCGTAATGGAATCCCCGCTCAGGTTGTCCGTAAGACCTCTCAGGGACGTGGTCCGAATGGGGAACCGACGATCATCGATTTGATCCACGATGACCTCATTGACCTTGTTGTCAACACGCCACAAAAGTCTGAGGACCGTCACGACGGGTATCAGATTCGTACCGCAGCGACGTCTCGTGATCGGACGATCATTACAACGCTCCAGGCCTTCAACGCGGCTGTCCAGGCCATCGAGGTGCGTCTGCGTGGTCGATACCGCGTGCGGTCCTTGCAGGAATGGGATGTGTACCGTCGGGAGGAGAACTGAGATGACCTCGTCAATGCCATTTGGGGATCGCCTCTATCAGTCGATGCGCGAGCATGGAAGCGTGTGCGTTGGAATCGATCCGCATGCATCTCTGCTTGCCCAGTGGGGACTCGATGACACGGTTGAGGGCCTACGTCAGTTCGGCCTGAGAGTTGTTGATGCCTTGGGAGGGCAGGTCGGTGCTTTCAAGCCGCAATCTGCCTTTTTTGAGCGTTTTGGTTCGCGCGGCGTTGCGGTTCTTGAGGAAGTGATCGCTGCCTGCCGCGAGGCCGGGTCACTGTGCATTGTTGATGCGAAGCGCGGTGATATTGGCTCCACGATGGAGGGTTACGCGCAGGCTTTCCTCGATGACAGTTCTCCTCTTGCCGGTGACGCTGTGACCCTTTCGCCCTATCTGGGTGTCGGTTCCTTGAAGCCCGCTTTCGATCGTGCAGCTCAAACGGGGCGTGGGATTTTTGTTCTTGCGTTGACATCGAATCCGGAGGGTGCCTCGGTACAGCATGCACGGGGCGAGGACGGGACCGCTGTCGCGGTCTCGGTTGTTGACACGGTCACCTCATTCAATGCCAACTATGAGCAACATCACATGGGCTCCTTTGGTGTTGTTATCGGGGCAACGGTCGGTTCCGCAATTACTGATTTAGGTGTCGATGTGCAGGCTCTGAACGGCCCGATTCTGGCTCCCGGTGTCGGCGCTCAGGGTGCGCAAGCGGCGCAGGTCAGAGATATTTTCACCGGTGCCACAGATCGCGTGGTTGCCTCGTCCTCGCGCGCAATTCTTCGGTGCGGACCATCTGTTGAAGGTTTGAGAAACGCATATCGCGAAGCTGTCGAATCGCTCAGGAAAGCCGGAATCTAGGGGAAGACACACGTTTCTTCGCTCCACACTTTTCGGAGAAAGGTGACATTCTGTTCTCCATCCGACGAGTCACAGCGAGGAGTCTTCAGAAATGGTGCTACCCGAACTCACACCCCAACAACGTGCACAGGCGTTAGAGAAGGCAACGCAAGCGCGTAAGCGACGGGCCGAAGTCAAGGCTGCGCTGAAGAATCGGCAGATGACTGTCTCCGAAGTCTTCCAACTCGCCGAACACGACGAAGCCATCGCAAAGATGAAAGCCGTCACGATGCTGGAGTCTCTTCCGCGTGTCGGCGCGACAACCGCAGCGAAACTCCTCGACGAATTCAACATTGTTGCGTCGAGGCGTATCCGCGGCCTCGGACCCATCCAGCGGCAGAAGATCATCGAACGATTCGAGAGATGAGATCGACGAGTGGCAGTATGGTGCGCATGAGTGATGCGCACATTACTGTCCTCGTTGGTCCGACCGCAGTAGGGAAGGGGACCGTCGTCGCGAAGCTTCGCGAACGTTATCCCCAACTGTGGGTTTCGGTGTCCGCGACGACTCGAAATCCACGCCCAGGAGAAGTTGACGGAGTCAACTATCTTTTTGTGTCTCGCGATGAGTTCCAACAGCTCATCGACTCCGGGAACATGCTCGAATGGGCTGAGGTCCACGGAAGCAACTTCTACGGGACGCCTCGTCCACCCATCGATGAGGCGATCTCCCAAGGGAAGTCTGTGCTCCTTGAAATCGACCTTGCAGGCGCTCGACAGGTGCGCGAAACACTGCCAGATGCCCTCTTCGTCTTCCTCGCCCCTCCCTCATGGGAAGAGCTTGTTGCCCGTCTCAAGGGACGAGGAACAGAAAGCGAAGAGCAAATGGCTCGCAGACTCGAAACTGCGCGTATTGAACTCGACGCTCAGAAAGAATTCGACGAGATTGTGATCAATGACGACCTCGACACCACCGTTTCCACTCTGGCCCGGATCATCGGCCTGGAGTAGACTCGAAAGCCGTGGCCGCATGGTCGAATTATGAGGAGGAAGCGAATGTCCGGAATCGTCGCACAGCCTGAAGGCATCACCTACCCGCCGATCGACGATTTGCTTGAGCACGTTGACTCAAAATATGCGCTGGTGATTTTTGCTGCACGTCGCGCCCGGCAGATCAATTCCTACAATCTCCAGCTCGAACAGAACATGATTCAGTTCGTTGGCCCCGTCGTCGAAACCGAACCCGACGAGAAGCCCCTGGCGATTGCCCTGCGTGAAATCAACGAAGGCATGCTGTCTCTCGAAGCTGAACCGGAGGCGTGAGCCGATGGCCCGTACTGTCATCGTTGGCATCGGTGCGGGCATCGCCGCCTATAAGAGCGCACTCCTTGTGCGCTCACTCCAACGTTCGGGCCTCAACGTCCGCGTCATTCCCACTCCGGCATCTCTTCATTTCGTTGGCGCCTCCACCTGGGAGGGCCTCACCGACGCCCCTGTCCGCACGGATGTCTTTGGAGCCGGCGGCGCAGACCACGTTGAATTGGCACGCATCGCTGATCTCATTGTTGTTGCCCCCGCGACCGCCGATCTCATCGCCAGGATCCGCATCGGAGCGGCCGACGACCTGCTGACAACAACGATTCTTGCCGCTGACTGTCCTGTACTGCTTGCCCCCGCAATGCACACGAATATGTGGGAGAGTCGCGCAACACGGGACAACATTGATGTTCTTCGCGGCCGCGGCTTAACGATTCTTCCGCCAGACTCCGGCGCTCTTGGATCCGGAGACGTTGGAATTGGACGCATGGTTGACCCCGAGGTGATCGCCGAGGCCGTCCTCGTCAATCTCCATCACGATGATCCCAACGAGGAAGATCGGCTCCCAACCGCGGATGACGCTGCCTCGCTTAAGGGCAAACGCGTTGCTATTAGCGCGGGAGGAACACGCGAAGCCATCGATCCTGTCAGGTTCATCGGAAATTCCTCCTCCGGTAGGCAGGGGATTGCCTTGGCCCGTGAGGCGGCCCGGCGTGGAGCAGACGTTGATCTTGTTGCCGCGAACATTGACGACGGATTGCTTGAGACTCTCCCGGACACCGTGAAAGTGATCCGCGTGACGAGTTCTGACGAACTTCACAAGGAAATGTTGGCGCTGGTGCGCGGGGGCGTCGACGTTGTCATCATGGCCGCGGCTGTTGCCGACTTTAGACCCGTCACGGTTGCCACAGAGAAGATCAAGAAGAATCCCGCCAACGAGTCAGCCCCAACGATCATTCTTCAACGAACAACCGATATCCTTGCCTCGCTCGCACGCATCCCCGAACGCCCCCAGGTTCTCGTTGGCTTTGCAGCGGAAACAGGGACAGAGGACGAGGTCCTGAGCAAAGGCATGGAGAAGGCTCGCCGAAAGGGAGCGGACCTGCTGGCAATCAATCCTGTAGGCCAGGGACGCGGTTTCGGTGACGTTCCTAATTCCGTGACGCTGGTGTCTGGAGAAGGACAGGTCATTTCCACGGTCAGCGGAACGAAATCCGTTGTTGCCGAGTGCCTCATGTCCGCAATTGCACAGCGTCTAGGTACGATATCTGAGTGATGAGACATCTTCAGTTACTAACATCCGAATCTGTTACCGAGGGACATCCCGATAAGGTCAGCGACCGAATTTCTGATTCGATCCTTGATGCCCTCCTTGAGGTTGATCCGCATTCGCGCGTCGCCGTGGAAACTTTGGTCACAACGGGCCTGGTTCATATTGCCGGCGAGGTCACGACCAGCGGGTATGTGGAAATCCCCCAGATCGTGCGTGAGCAAATCATGGCAATCGGCTACACGTCGTCCGCCGTGGGCTTCGATGGAGGGTCCTGCGGTGTGTCGGTGTCGATCGGGCAGCAAAGCCCCGATATTGCCGGCGGAGTCGACACGGCCCTTGAGGTGCGCTCTGACGGAGCAACGGATCCTCGGGATGCTCAGGGAGCAGGCGACCAGGGCCTGATGTTCGGTTACGCCTGCTCGGACACTCCCGACCTCATGCCCGCACCGATTTGGCTCGCGCACAGGCTCGCCCGTCGCCTCGCGGAGGTTCGTCACAGTGGTGAGGTGGAGGGCCTGCGTCCCGACGGTAAGACTCAGGTCACTTTCGGGTACGAGGACGGACGCCCGGTGTCCATCGAGACGATCGTGCTGTCCACGCAGCATGACCCTGAGCTTTCCCAGGCGGCTCTTGACAGTGCGATCCGCCAGTACGTTGTTGCTCCGGTTCTTGACAGCGCTGATCTTCCGGTTGCCACGGACGATATGACGCTCCTGGTCAACCCCTCGGGTCGTTTCGTTCTCGGCGGACCGGCCGCGGACGCTGGGCTCACGGGACGCAAAATCATCGTTGACACCTACGGCGGCATGGCACGTCACGGTGGCGGTGCTTTTTCTGGAAAGGATCCGTCGAAGGTCGACCGCTCGGCCGCCTACGCGGCGCGCTGGGCAGCAAAGAATGTTGTTGCAGCCGGACTTGCACAGCGTTGCGAATTGCAGGTGGCTTACGCGATCGGACGGGCGCGTCCTGTGGGACTCTACGTCGATACTTTTGGCACGGGAGTTGCCAGCGACGAGGCCATCGCTGCCGCAGTTGAGGAGGTTTTTGACTTCCGTCCTCGCGCCATGATCGAAGACCTCGATCTCCTTCGCCCGATCTACACGGACACAGCGGCATACGGGCATTTTGGACGTCAGCAGTTCCCCTGGGAGCAGTTGACCCGCGTTGACGACCTACGAAAGGCGCTGCAATGAGCACGCTCACCGCTGCGGAGTTGGCATGGCGGCGGCGCACCGCGGCTGAAATGGCGATCTCTGGGATCATTGGGCTCGTTGCTTCATTCGTGCTGTCGATTGAGGCCTGGCAGCTGGCAAAGGACTCATCCACCACCTTTTCCTGCGACGTGTCGCAGGTCTTGTCGTGTTCTGCGGTTGCGCTGACCCCTCAAGCTCAGGTTCTGGGCTTCCCCAATGCTTTCCTCGGTATTCTCTTCGAGTCCGTTGTTCTTGCGGTGTCAGTTGCTCTCTTCGCCGGAGTCAGATTCCCTCGCTGGTACCTCATCTGTGTCAACCTCTTGTACACGGTTGCACTTGGCTTTGCGTACTGGCTTTTCCTTCAGTCGTATTTTGTCATCCGGGTGCTGTGTCCGTGGTGCCTCCTCATCACGATCACAACGACGCTGGTCTTCGGGGGTCTTACTCGACTCAACGTCAAAGAGGGTGTGATCCGCGTGCCCGAACAGGTCCGTCACTTCGTCGAAAAGGGCTTTGACTGGGCAATCTGGGGGCTTGGCGTTTTTATCATCCTCGCGATGGTTGTTGCGCGTTACGGCGTTGAACTTCTCGGATAGCTACTGAACACCGGAGCGTCTGCCCAGTTTTTCTTCGAGATGCTGCAATTGCCAGTGGTGTCTGATTCACTGGAGTTATGGAAGTCATTCAGGACGCGCTTGAGGGTTTGGGGCCTGCCCGAACCGTCATCCAGTGCGCCCACGTTCTCGTTGATACGGATCTTCCTCACCTCGACAAGCCGTTGAACTACGAGATTCCTGCGGCGCTTGACACCGAAGCTCAGCCGGGACGACTCGTGCGGATCCATCTGGCAGGAAGGCGCCACACCGGGTGGATCCTATCGCGTTCGTCAATGGAAACAGATATTGCGCTGCGCCGCGTGGATTCGGTTGTTTCCCGAACACCCGTCATCACTGAAAAGCTTGTTGACCTTGCCCGCCGCATCGGAGATCGGAACGTTGCAACGATCTCTCAGGTTTTCTCCCTCGCCATTCCGCATCGCGTTGCGGGAGTTGAAAAAGAGCTACTGTCACAGGGGCTCAGTCACGACGGTGGGGCCGGTTCGGTGGGGAAGCCCACTCAGGTCACCGAGACGCGCAGCGCAACAGGCGCTGATGACCTCCCATCTGGCTGGTCGTACTACCCGGCAGGGGAAGCCCTCATTCATCATCTCGCTCAGGGGGAATCACCGCGGGCCGTGTGGACGGCGCTGCCACCGACGCGCGATTCCATGCTTGTCGACCTTGTGCGTTCGTGTCTAACCTCTGGGCGTGACGCCATCGTTGTTGTCCCCACGGCGGACCTGTCACTCCACCTCCACGGCGTTCTGTCCGACGCGTTGGACGTTGCCGTGGAGCTCACGGGATCGGCGGTAACTGACGCGGAGCGCTATCGGGTGTATCTCAATGGCATTCGGGGAGTCTCCCGCGTCATCGTGGGCACGCGTTCTGCGGTCTGGACCCCGATGCGAAATCTTGGCCTCATTGTTGTGTGGGATGACGGAGATGATCGCCTGATGGAGCAGCGCGCACCGCGATGCGACGCTCTCGACGTGGCGATTCAACGCTCCATTCTTGAGGACGCCGCACTTGTCACAGCAGCGTGGTCACGGTCGGTGAAAGCTCACGCCCTGGCTGAGTCAGGGTGGGCGGTATCGCTGACTCCGCAACTAGGATTCCAACGTTCCGTTGTCCCTCGAATCAACGTCTTCACACAAGATGATGCTGCACAGGAAGGACCCGGCGGTTACGGACGCCTTCCCTCAGCGGCATTGCGGCTCGTTCGTCGGGGACTCGATGACGGTCCGGTACTCATTCAGGTCGCTTCCGCTGGCTACCTCCCCGTTGTGTCGTGCCAGACTTGTCGAACAATTGCCCGGTGTTCCACATGCTCGGGACCGTTATCACTGACGCCGGATTCACGGATGACATGCGGATGGTGCGCTCGTGAAGCCATTAACTGGACATGCCCTCGCTGCGGGGGACACCATTTGCGTTCCGTGAGAGTCGGATCCGAACGCACTGCGCAAGAAATCGCACGAGCCCTCAACGGAACCAGTGTCCTGTCATCAACAGCCGATCACCGGATCACACACCCCGTTGACAATCGTCCCGTCGTTGTGGTGGCCACAGCCGGTGCCGAACCGCCGGCCAGTGGAGGTTATGCTGCCGGCCTAATCCTCGATGCGCAGGCAATCGCCGGCAGACCCGAATTGTGGGCTCCAGAGGAAGCGGCACGTCGGTGGTTTAACGCCTGCGCTCTGCTTCGTCCCCACGCTCCGGGGCTCATCGTTGGTCGTATCGATCAGGCGCTCGGTCAGGCTTTCGTGCGATGGGATCCCGTCGACATTGCGCATCGACTCCTTGACGAACGACGCGAACTCGGGTTCTTCCCGGCGGCAACGATCGTTGCATTGGACGGTCCAGCAGGGGATGTTCATTCGATCGCAGATTCGGTGACAGCTGAGATTCTTGGAACGGTCGAGCAGAAGTCTCGGCGAGACGCATCGGTTGTCACGGTCAGGACGCTGCTTCGCGTGGCAAATCCGCAAGCTCCCCAGCTATTGACTCAGCTTGCTCAAATCCAACGTCAACGTGCAGCCACACGCAGTCCGCTGGTAAAAATCACCGTCAATCCACCCGAACTCTTCTAGTTGACTGGGTCGTCCTCGTCAACCCCCGCGCGACGACCACAGCACCCCTCCCGAAACCGTATTCGGGGATTTTCTTGATCATCGGATCCGTCGATCGTGGTGACGCCCAAGAGTGAGCAGGTGAAGGAGAAATTCTCAAGATCTTGGTGCCCTGGCTCTCCCGTAGAATGGTACTGTGCGTATCATTTTTGCTGGAACACCTGAACCTGCGGTCCCCACGCTCCGTGCGTTGATCGCCTCCCATCACGACGTCGTTGCGGTGGTGACCAGGCCGCCCGCTCGCTCAGGACGTGGACGCACCCTCAAACCATCTCCCGTGGCTCTGGTTGCCACTGAGGCTCAGATTCCTCTCATTGAAACCTCAACTCTCAAAGATCCGGAGATTCACCAACGCATCGCAGCTGCGGGCCCCGACCTCGGAGTCGTTGTGGCCTACGGCGCCCTCGTTCCCGCAGATGTTCTTGATATGCCACAGCACGGATGGATTAACCTGCATTTCTCCGATTTGCCGAAATACCGAGGAGCAGCCCCTGTTCAGCGAGCTATCCTCAACGGTGAGGTCGCCACGGCGTCAAGTGTTTTCCAGCTCGAAACCGGACTTGATACGGGCCCCGTCTTCTCACGACTTCCGGTGGATATCGGACATATGACATCGGGTGAACTCCTTGACGCGATGGCAGTGACGGGAGCCCAGCAGATCATTGAAGTCGTCGATGCCCTCGAAGAGGGAACGGCATGTGCTCATGCTCAGGTGATACCCGAAGACACCGTGGTTCCGCTTGCTCCGCGCCTGAGCAGCGCTGATGGTGTCATTTCATTTGACGAGGACGCAGCTGCCGTTGACCAACGGATTCGTGCTGTAACACCGAATCCGGGAGCCTACACGACGATGCCCAACGGCAAGCGCCTCAAACTTGAATCCGGAGAAGTTGTTGAGCACCCAGATGTCACCGGGGCCCCGGGGACTCTTCACATATCAAAGCGGGAGGTCCTCGTTTCCTGCGGGGAGGGAGCGTTTCGGCTTGGACGCGTGGCTCCCGAAGGAAAAGGATGGATGGATGCGGCGGCATGGGCCAGGGGAGCGCGGCTTGATGAGGACGCTCGGCTCGGACATTGGCAGGGGGAATAACCGGTGGCGACACGTAGTTATCGCGACGGATATCGCAAACTCCAGACCACGGACGCGCCGCGCCGCGTTGCCTTTGACGTGCTCACGCAGGTGTCGCGCGACGGAGCCTACGCCAACCTCGCATTGACGAAGGCACTGCGCCAGATACGCCGTGAGGAACACTTTGATGCCCGTGACGCGGCTTTTACGTCCGAGCTGGTTCATGGGACGCTTCGAGCTCAGGGACGTCTTGACTGGGTGATCCAGCGTTTTCTCACACGTGACATCACACAGACCGATCCGATGGTTATCGATCTCCTACGGATGGGGACCTATCAGCTTCTTGACATGCGGGTGCCCGATCATGCGGCCGTGTCAACCACCGTTGACCTTGCACGACAACACCTGACGGAAGGGCCGACTCGCATGGTCAACGCCGTGCTTCGGTCAATCACCCGTGAAGACCGCGACGACCTCGACAGTCAGATCAACGCTATCGAGGATCCTGACGAACGCCTCGGCGTGCAGACCTCTCATCCGACGTGGATCGTGCGGGCCATCGAGGACGCACTCGTTGCTCACGGCTACGACGCGCAGGAAGTGGGAGCTGTGCTCTTAGGTAACAACGACGCGCCCTTGGTGACTCTCGTTGCACGCCCCGGTCTCATTGATCCCGCTGATGTGGCCGATGAAGCCGAGGACATTCTTCAGACACGTGTGGCACCGGGCGCAGTGAGTGAATACGCGGTGATTCTTGAACACGGTGATCCTGCGCTTCTTCCGTCCGTGCGCTCGGGGCTTGCTGGAGCCCAAGACGAAGGCTCCCAGCTTGCGGCGATCATCGCCGCCCAGGCTCCCATCGAAGGGAATGACCGCTTGTGGCTTGATCTGTGCGCGGGACCTGGGGGCAAAGCCAGCCTTCTGGGTGCTCTTGGTGCCTCTCGTGGCGCCGAGCTCATTGCCAACGAGATGCACACGCATCGGGCGCGCCTCGTCGAGCGAGCAACCCGTCAACTGAGCAACGTCCACGTTGTTGCCGGCGATGGACGTTCCTTCGGTGGGCAGACAAGCCAATGGGCACCGGGGGACTTCGACCGGGTCATCGTTGATGCCCCGTGTACGGGAATGGGGTCGCTGCGTCGGCGACCAGAGTCGCGGTGGCGCAGGCAACTGGAAGACCTCAATGACCTTGTGACTCTTCAGCGTGAATTACTCACGCGAGCGATCGAATTGGTGCGACCCGGTGGAACGGTCACGTACATCACCTGCTCACCGCACCGCGCCGAGACTCGCGATCAGGTTGAGCATGTGCTCAACACTCTGCCCGTTGAACTCGTCGACACCGTCGCCCTCGCACAGCGACTTTCCGCTGAACCTCTTGATATTCCAGATTCTGCTGGGTATGTTTCAGGCTCACATTCGGGCCGTACTCTTCAGCTGTGGAATCATCGGATGGGCACCGACGACATGTTCGTTGCCGTGCTGGTCAAGTTGTGACGTGTAGCATGAGGGCTATGAAAACAACAATTTCTCCGTCAATCCTTAACTGTAATATCGCTCATCTTCGTGAGGAATTAGAAAAAATCGCCGATGCCGATGTCGCTCACGTTGACGTCATGGATAATCATTTCGTTCCCAACTTGTCGTGGGGCCTCCCAGTTGCCGAGGCCGTTGTCAAACAGGGGATTCTTCCCGTTGACGCTCATTTGATGATCGAAGATCCTGATCGTTGGGCACCGGGATACGCAGAAATTGGGTGTCACTCGGTCACTTTCCACGCCGAAGCCGCTGCCGCTCCTTTGCGTTTGGCACGTGAGCTGCACCGTTTAGGAGCCAAAGCAGGCCTTGCCTTGCGCCCAGCCACAGATATTGCCCCATTTGTCGATATTCTCAGTGAATTCGACATGATTCTGGTGATGACAGTTGAGCCCGGTTTCGGTGGTCAGGAGTTCATCGAATCAATGATGGGGAAGGTGCGTCGCACCCGGGAAGCCATCAACGCGGCCGGCCTTGAAGTCTCTGTTCAAGTTGACGGCGGAGTCTCCCGAAAAACCATTGAAATGGCAGCTGAAGCGGGGGCAGATAACTTTGTCGCTGGTTCGGCAATTTTCCGCGCCGAAAACGCTTATGAGGAAATCGCGGCACTTCGCCAGCTTGCTCAGCAACACGTTCACTGAGAGTGTTACCCAGTCGGCAGACATTCGTGGCACAATAGTCCACGTGCTCCGGGGTCGGTGAAAGTCCGAGCCGGCGGTGAAAGTCCGCGACCCGCCACCTGTGGCGGCTGAACTGGTGAGATTCCAGTACCGACGGTGAAAGTCCGGATGGGAGGAGCATCGTCTGAGCGCTCATGCGCTTAGGCTTTGCCGTGCGTACCCGGATGCCGGAAAGGGCGTTGTGGCGCATCGAAAGACACGGCCAAGCCGGATGCTTGCCGTTGTTGCACCGATTGTTTTCCTGTCGATCTGCCTGATCGGCTGGTGGCTCACAACCTCTTTCAGCGGCATCGAATCGTGGCGTCTTCCGTCGCCACATTCCACGTGGGAACGCGCCGTCACGATGTTCTCACAGCCTCTTATGTGGTGGCGCATCGGCGTCACCGCACTTGAGGCGGTGTTGGGTTCTATCCTTGGCGCAGTCATTGCCCTTCCTCTCGCGTACCTCGTCTATCGATCTCGACTGATCCAGGCTGCGGTTGAACCCTTCCTTGGAGCCACTCAGGCACTTCCCGCGATCGCTCTCGCACCACTGCTCGTTCTGTGGATTGGCTACGGTTTATGGTCGATCGTTGCCCTGTGTGCCCTCATGGTTTTCTTCCCGATTCTTGTCTCCACCGTCGTTGGCTTGCGTCATCTTGACTCAGAGGTCCTTGAAGCCGCTGAGCTTGACGGCGCATCCGGTTGGACGATGATGTGGTCGATCGAATTTCCGCTCGCGCTTCCTTCGGTTCTTGCAGGAATTCGTAACGGTTTCACACTGTCGGTGACCGGTGCTGTGGTCGGGGAGATGGTCATGGGTGGACAGGGGCTTGGGCAGGTGCTCACTCAATCCCGAACAAGCGTTGATACCGCGGGGATGTTTGTGACGATCGGCGTGCTCTGCGTCATGGCGACGCTGCTGTATGTCGTCATTTATCGGCTCGAACGTTCCCGCAAACTCGACCTTGCTTGACACGACAAGGAATCACCTCAATGAGATCATCCATTTCTTTCATTCAATCAATTCGAGGGGCGCTCCTGGCAGGTGCAGCCGCCTGCGTCCTCGTCCTCGCCTCCGCATGCACCCCGGGAGGTGCTGGGGCGTTAGGGCCAGGTGACGAGGGGGAGCAATCTGGGCGGTCGGGCAGAGACAGCGGGGCGTCATCAGTGACTATCGGTCTGACCTATATCCCCAACGTCCAATTTGCTCCCGTCTACGTTGCTGATGCCAAGGGCATGTACGCCAATGCTGGACTTGATGCGTCCATTCGCCATCACGGCTCCGATGAGGGCCTGTTCACGGCGCTGATCTCCGGCACGGAAGACGTTGTTGTTGCTTCGGCCGACGAAGCTCTTATCGCCCGAGATCAGGGCCTCGATGTGGTGTCAGTTGGTGCCTACTACCACGGGTATCCGGCAACGATCATTGTTCCTGAGGATTCTTCGGTGAAATCCCTCAGTGACCTTAGGGGCAAGACCATCGGAATCCCCGGGGAATTCGGCTCAAACTGGTATGCAACTCTGGCGGCACTTGAACAGGCTCACCTCACGCGCGAGGACGTAACGATCATGTCGATTGGTTACACGCAGCAGGCTGCCCTTGCCCAGGGACAGGTCGACGCGGTCGTTGGATTTACCAATAACGACCTCGTTCAGATGGAGAGAGCAGGAATGAAGGTCCGGTCGATTCCGCTGGATGCTGACAAGACCCCGCTCATTGCAGCGGCGCTGATTACACGGGCATCTTTTGCCAAGGATCATCCCGATACCGTATCCGCTATCGTCAAAGCGACCGTCCAGGGGACCCAGGCGATCCTCGACAATCCGACGACGGCGATCGACGCTACACGTACATGGGATGAAAACCTCGCTGATCCGCAGCAGGAAGAGACTGCGCGCGCCGTCCTCGACGCCACGATCCCTCTGTGGAAGGACGCTGAGGGCAAAGCATCGGCGATGCAAGATCTTCAGCGGTGGGCATCGATGGGATCATTCCTCGCGTCCATCCCCGATCTGCTCACGGGGACACCAGATAGTGAGGCCGCTGCGACGAATACCTTTGCGACCCGCTAATGTTGTCCACGTGACTACTTTTGACGAACTTTTCACCCAGCTGTCCGAACGCGCACAGACCCGTCCCGAGGGTTCCGGAACCGTTGCCGAACTCGACAAGGGTGTTCATTTCATCGGAAAAAAGGTGGTCGAGGAAGCGTCCGAAGTGTGGATGGCAGCTGAATACGAGAGCTTAGATGACTTAGCTCTGGAGATTTCTCAGCTGCTTTACCACACTCAGGTCATGATGCTCAAGAAAGGCCTCACCCTCGACGACGTGTACAAGCAGCTCTAAGGATTCCCATGCTTCGACTTGCAGTTCCGAATAAAGGTTCCCTCAGCGAACCGGCGATCAAGCTCCTACAGGAAGCCGGCTACCGTACGCGACGGAGGGGACGTGAACTCGTCCTCACCGACACTGAAAATGATGTCGAATTGTTCTTCCTGAGGCCGCGCGACATTGCTGTGTACGTCGGGCGTGGTTCGATCCATGCGGGCATCACGGGGCGCGATCTTCTTCTGGATTCGGGAACCGCAGCCGTTGAGTTTCGTCCCCTCGGCTTCGCACGTTCGACCTTCCGTTTCGCAGCTCCTGCGGGGCAGATGTCGGATATTTCCCAGATCAAGGGCAAACGTGTTGCGGCGTCCTACGACCTTCTCGTCCGCCAGTTCCTGCGTGACCGTGGCATCGACGCTGAGGTTGTTCACCTCGACGGTGCCGTGGAGTCGTCCGTGCGCTTGGGGGTGGCCGACCTCATCGCCGACGTCGTGGAGACAGGGTCAACACTTAAAGCTGCGGGCCTTGAGGTTTTTGGTGAGCCTCTTCTTCAATCCGAGGCGGTCCTCATCACCCGTGAGGAACTCGTTGAGGACGGGCGGCTTGCCACTCTTGATCGGCGTCTTCAGGGGGTGCAGGTCGCGCGCTCCTACGTCCTTATTGACTACAACGTCCGTGAGGTTGACCTCGCCCAGACGATCGAAATTACTCCCGGTTTCGATTCACCAACGATCAGCCCTCTCATGAACACCGATTTCTTGGCGGTGCGTGCGATGGTTCCCTCCGAAGGTGTCAATCGTGTCATGGATCGACTCCACGAGGCTGGAGCCCGAGGCATTATTGTCACCCAGCTTGCGGCGTCACGCCTCTAAAACGCAACGCTGCTTGGATCTTTTCGGTTGCACAGTGGCACGATCAATTCCCTCGAACGTCCGCGTCCTTGAGCTTCTTTTCGAGCTCTTGGGCGCGGACCTTCCTCGAACCAAACAGGAGCTGCGCCGACTCCCCGGCTACGAAGGACTCTCAGAATCCGCTTTCGAAGCTCAGTTTCATCGCGATAAGCAGACTCTACGTGACAGCGGCATCACCGTCGTCACCTGCGTCAATCATGAAAACGATGAGGCGTACGCCATTTCCTCTGATGAGCTCAGTGCTGCGAAGGTGGAGCTAGATCCTGATGACGTGGCGCTCATCCGCATGGCGGCGGATGCGTGGAGCAGCGGCGATCAGACATCACCTGTTCTCGATGTCAAAATCGCCGGAGCTGCTCACAACAGTGTTTTTTCACTTCCTCAGGTGTTCGGCATTGATCTGACAGGTTCTCACCTTGTTGCCGATCTTTCACGTGCTATTCGCCAGCGGTGCGTCATCAGTTTTCACTACAGTTCAACGTCGTCTGGTCTCGTGGAACGCTCGATTGAGCCGTGGCGCATCATTGTGCGCGGTCAAGCAATGTACGTCGTTGGGTGGGATCTTGATCGCCGTGCTCCCAGGGTTTTCCGTTTGACGCGTTTTCGCTCGGACATCACTGTGCTGGGGGAACCCGGTGACGCGTCGGCCGCACCGCAGGATCTCGTCGATCCGTTTGCATCCCTCATGGTCCGCCCGATTCTCGCAATCAGACCCGGGGACGAGGACGAGTGGGCGCCTTTCCTTGAAAGCGATCCTTGTGTTGGGGAACGGCCAGGTGAGGTGTGCCCCGACATTCCTCTTCCATCGGGGTGGACACTGGTTCAAGGACGGGAATTACCCACGGGAGAGTGGGTGTCGCGGATTTTGCGGCACGGACGTCGCGCCATCGTTGTTGCTCCCGCTCAGTTGCGCGCTGATGTTCTTGGGCGCGTGACAGCCGCATCGGTGTGGGAGGAGCATCATGCCTGAGCATATTCCTCACGCGATCGTTCGTTTACTCTCCCTTGTCTCGTGGATTTCTCAACATCCTGGGACCCCGACGGTGCAGCTCGCACGCCATTTCGGACGGTCAACACGGCAAATCAGGCGCGATATCGAATTCCTCGGACAGGTGGGGGATTCCCTTCCCGGGTATTCCTTTGAGATTGATTGGGATGCCTACGAGGAAGAAGATACGGTGCGGATCTTCTCAACAATGGGGGCGGATATCCCACCGCGTCTGACGTCGGATGAGGCAACGGCGCTCCTGGTTGGTCTTGAGTCTATTGCGGAGGGACTTGACGAGTCCTTACGTCACCGCCTCCCGATGACCGCCCTTAAGGTGCGTGCTCTTGCACGTGAGGACCAGTGCGCTGACATTGTTCTCCATTCAACTTCCCGTCCCGCAAGCCCTCAGATGAGTATCTGTGCCCAGGCGATTCGCCAGGGGCATCAACTTGAATTCGACTATGTCTCCCGTTCAGGCGTGAGCACGCATCGCACAATTGACCCGTGGCGTCTCGTCCGCAGCGCGTCAGGGTGGCTCCTCATTGGCTGGTGTCATCGCGCTGATTCTGTCCGCAGTTTCAGTATCTACCGAATCGACAATCCACGGGTTCTCCCTATCGCGCACTCAACGCGTCCACGCGCAATCGACACTGACGACGGCATGAATATGATCCGGCTCGTGATTCGTCCAAGCGCGAGGTGGATCATTGATGACCTTTCCGCTATCCCGATTCAGACCCGCGACAACGGGGACCTCGTTGTTGACATCCCGGTGTGGAATCGTCAGTGGTTTGTGTCTCTGCTTGTTGATATCGCTGAGTCGATTGTTGATGCTCCACCTGAATTTCTTCACGACATGCGTGCCGAGGCGCAAGAAATCCTTTCAGTCTGGGAAGGTAGGTCGAACGAGGACGAGGCCGGAAAAGAATCGGCACTCAGAAGCGAGGACGACCAATGAGCCCAGCCCGTAGGCGCCACCGGCGCCGGAGCCAGTCGACGCAACCGGGAGAAAGCGCCGACTCGTCCTCGTTCATTGGGGCGGGTTCACCCCACGACTTGTCACCAGCGCAACGCTACGCCGCGTTTCTCAATGAGCAGCGGGCAGCGCAATCAGTGCGCTATCAGTGGACGCAGACCCTGTCGTTTACCCCCGACGCGTTCCAGATTCACGCAATGGATGCCGTGGAGAGGGGCGAATGCGTGCTGGTTGCCGCTCCAACGGGAGCGGGAAAGACCGTCATCGGGGAATTCGCTACCCATCTTGCGCTTGCGCACGGGAAACGCTGTTTCTACACGACACCAATTAAGGCGCTGTCGAATCAGAAATATCTCGATTTTTCTCGCCGTTTCGGCTCAGACAATGTTGGCCTGCTGACGGGGGATACCTCAATTAACGCGGGCGCGCCGATCATCGTCATGACCACCGAGGTCCTTCGTAACATGATCTACGCGGGAGCTGACCTGAGGGAACTCGAATCCGTGGTCCTTGATGAAGTGCATTATCTTGCCGATCGTTTTCGCGGTCCCGTGTGGGAAGAAGTGATTATTCATCTTCCTCGACGAATCAGTATCGTTGCGCTATCGGCCACGGTATCCAATGCGGAGGAATTTGGAGCGTGGATCCGCGAGGTGCGGGGCACATGTGACATCGTTGTTTCAGAGACTCGACCTGTTCCTCTCTACCAGCACATGATGGTCGGGGATGAGATTTTCGACGTGTACGCGCCTTCACAGCGTTCATCTTCCGTGCGCGCATCGCATGGAAGTTCTGTGGCCTTAGCGAAGCTCAATCCCGAGCTCATCGCGGCAACGTCTCAGCCTCGGTCTCGCGTTGGACGGGGCAGCCGTAACTGGTCGCAGGAGCAACACGTGGCTCGCCCACGGGAGTCGCGCCCCTCGACCCTCATCACCCTTGATCGCGCGCATCTGCTCCCCGCAATCACCTTTGTGTTTTCCCGCGCAGGTTGCGAGGATGCCGTGCGTCAGATCCTTGCCGCCCGCATCGTTTTGACAACGCGGGAGGAAGCAGATCAGATTCGTCGGTACGCCGAAGAAGCAACTCTTGCGGTGTCGGCTGAGGATCATGCCGTTCTTGGTCTTGACCGGTGGATTCGGGGATTGGAACGCGGTGTTGCCGCTCATCACGCTGGACTTCTGCCGATCATGAAAGAAACCGTTGAACAGCTTTTTGCGCGTGGTCTGGTCAAAATGGTGTACGCAACGGAAACTCTTGCGCTGGGTATCAACATGCCGGCGCGCACCGTTGTCATTGAGTCGCTGCGCAAGTGGAACGGAGCGGAACACGTTCAACTCACGCCGGGGGAGTACACCCAGCTGTCAGGGCGCGCAGGCCGACGAGGAATCGACACCGAGGGCCACAGCGTGGTGCTCCACCAGGGACGGGTTGCTCCCCAAGAGGTTGCGGCTCTTGCGTCGAAACGAACATATCCCTTGGTGTCGGCTTTCCACCCGACATATAACATGGTCGTCAACCTTCTTGAACATTTAACACGAGCTCAAACTCGCGACCTCCTCGAAACATCCTTTGCTCAATATCAGGCCGACGGTACCGTTGTTCGTCTCGCTCAGCACGCCCGTGCGCTCGAAGAACGCGAACGGGAACTCGCTGCGAAGATCCACTGCGATCACGGTGATGCACGCGAATACTTCGAGCTGCGTGATCGCCTCTCACGTGTGCAGAAGGAATCTGCGAAAACCCGGATCGCCGACGCACGCGAAGAGGCGCGCTCCGTCCTCGTCAATGCGCGTCCCGGCGACATTCTTGCTTACGGCCGCGGGCGAAAAATCACCTACGCTGTTTTTGCCTACATGACTGAAACTGCCTCCGGACGACGCATCCCACAGGTCATCGGGACAGACGGAAAATGGCATGCTCTTGACTCACGCGACGCTCCCGGGGGCATGCAGGTTGTCGGTCATATGACGATTGCCGGTGGGTCAGCACTTCGGCGACATAAGGAACGCATTCGCATCGGCGATGAGCTACACCACAGGGTGCGATCAGGAACCCTCGACACACCTCGGCGACGTTCAGATGGCCAGCTCAACGACAGGGGGAGCGGGGGAGAAGACGAAGAAGCGACGCTGCAAACCGCAATCCGTCATCATGGAGTTCACCGCTGCCCAGAAAGAGAAAGCCACGCTCGCGCCGGACACCAGTGGGCACGGGTCCACCGCGAACGTGAGAAAGTCCTTGAACAGGTCAACAACTACACGCATACGATCGCTCAGGAATTCGACCGTGTGTGTCAGGTGCTTGAAGAGCTCGAATTTCTCAGCGGTGAGACCGTGACCGATAAGGGACAACAGCTCCGTCGTGTCTTCGGCGAGCGCGATCTCATCACGATGGAAGCTGTGACATCCGGGGCATGGGACACGCTTTCACCAGCTGAACTGGCCGCCGTTATCTCCGGATGCGTCTACGAATCCCGCGCCGATGAAACAATGCCGTTGACCCTGCCCGCCGGTGTTGGACCTGCAATTGATGATGCTTGGGAACGCACTCTCGAAGCGATGGAACGCGTCCACGCAGCCGAAGAGCGTGTTGGGAGTGACCTGACCCCCAGCGTAGATGCGGGCCTTGTTGGAGCAACACTCGCCTGGGCACACGGCTCAAGTCTGTCGACGGCGCTTGCCTCATCCGATATTCAAGGGGGCGACTTCGTCCGGTGGATCCGTCAGGTCATGGATGCTCTTGATCAGCTGCGACACATTGACCGTCCCGCGCTCACTGATACTGCGCGTCAAGCTCGTCAGCTTCTCATTCACGGAGTGGTCTCGTGGTCGCATCTGTAAAGAAATCCTCCTCTGAGCGCTTAGCCGCAGCGAAATCGGGGGCAAAGCCGCGAAACGAGGACGAGGCTGCACGCGGATACCTCCTCGTTGATCTGCTCTGTGGAATCTTAGGTGGGGTGGCGCTGTGGACAACTTTCCCTGACCTGTCGTGGTGGTGGATGTCTGTTCCGGCGATGGCGCTGCTCGCTGTTCGGGTATCGGCTGCATCAACGGGGCGTGCGATGCTCATCGCCGGTGTTTTTGCCCTGGCGTTCTGGCTTCCCCTGATCTCATGGATCCAGCTTCCTGTTGACTCAGTGGGCCCGTGGTTGGTGCTCTCAGTGTTCGAGGCTCTGTTTATCATCGCGTGGGCGTGGATCGTCAAAGTTTCAGCCACTGTGTGGCAGTGGGCCCGCACTCCACTTGGTGAGGCCCTGATCTATACGCTCGTCTGGGTTGGCACGGAGCAGTTGCGCTCACGTTTCCCCTGGACAGGTTTTCCCTGGGGAAACATTGCCATGCCTCAGGTTGATTCTCCGCTGGGGAACCTTGCACCATACGGAGGAGAATCCCTTGTGTCCGGTGCAATCATGTTCGTTGCCGTCATGCTGGCCCGGGCGTTTTCCCTGCATCGTTGTCACGACGTCACCTCATGGTGGGGTCGTCCTGCCATGCTCGCCACAGCTGCGGCAGTGTTTATTCTCCCCTTGGCTATCCCGCTTCCGGCCGATCAGGAGGCCGGTTCTCTCAGGCTCGCGGCAATTCAAGGGGGAGTGGATTACCCCGGCATCACATCATTCGGCGTCGAGGGGCAGGTCAGTGAGAACCATCTGAGGGAGACGACACAGCTTGCCAAGTCCCCTGCACCTCAGGGCGCGCCGGGACAGTCTCAGTCTCCACGTTCGTCCTCATCTGCCTCCGATTTCTCAGCTGATCTCATCCTGTGGGGAGAGACCGCGGCCGATCGTGATCCTCGGGTGTCGGCCATCGTCCGACAAAACGTTGACGAGGCCTCGCATTCCGTTGGAGTGCCGATTCTCCTGGGATTCCAGAACTTCGTTAACGAGGGGCGTTTCAATTGGCTCGGCGTATGGTATCCAGACAGCGGATTGGATGAGGCTTCACTTTATGCCAAGCAAAAGCCGGTGCCTTTCGGCGAGTTCATTCCTTTCCGCTCCTTCGTGTCACGCTTGGCTTCGCAGGCCGCGCAGGTCGAGGTTGACATGCTGCCAGGGAAGTCACCCGGCTACCTCGTTGCCAAGCTGAACGACGGTCGCGAGGTTCCTCTTGCCGTCGGCATTTGCTTTGAGTCGGCCTATGAATCAGCCATTGGCGAGGGCGTGGCGCTGGGAGGTCAACTGATTGTTGTCCCGTCAAATAATGTTGATTTTCGTTCAACAGCGCAGACGGCTCAGCAGGCCCAGCAGGTGAGGTTCCGAGCGATTGAATTTGGTCGCTCCGCCGTGCAGATCTCAACGACCGGGCGTTCGCTCATTGCTCGCCCCAACGGATCGGTGATTACTGCATCTGAACCGGAATCCTCTGCGACGCTCTTGGCACAGGTTGCCTTGAGGTCAACAAAAACTCCGGCGACAACGCTGGCTCCGATTCTTGCGACGGGCACCATTGTGGCAACTGGGGTCCTTGCCCTGGTATCGCTCGGGGGTCTCATCGCTGCGAGATGGACTTCCCGCCGGCGGTAGTTTTTAGCCTTTGCGGTAGTGTCCTTCGGGGCGCAGTCGGCCTTCACGATACATTGTCAGCTGTTCTTGAAGAACGATATCAAGTTCTTCAAGAGATCGACGTTCGCGCAGCATGTCCCAGTGGGTGCGCACAGGCTTGATGGGCTTCTGGTCTTCGTCCTCTTCGGTTTCTCCGATGAGTTCGGCGGCTCCACCGCAACGGCATTCCCAGGTGGCCGGGACTGTTGCCTCTGTGGACAGCGTGACAACGAATTCGTGACCGTTCGAGCACAGGTAACGCACTGTGAATCGATCAGCGAAGACGACGCCTTCCTCGGATTCCATCGACTTAGCACCGATCTGCATTCCGCGAAGCGCGCGATCCGCCATAGTTGCCTCCTGAGGCTAAGAAAGTGAACGCGACATATTGTACCGAAGTTTACGAAGCCTATCCGAGTGACGTCACGCCTATCTGAGCGACTCTACCCCTCACCCCGGATCCGATAATGTACATTATGTCAGATTAGAGAGATTCACCAGATACCCACCATTAGCCCCTCCCACTCACGTCACTCACGCGAATAACTCGTGCCCGTCTTCGCCCTCGTCCCTTCGTAGATGTATCCGGAATCACCCGGATAATCCCCCGAATGAGGCAACAGTCGCACTCACGTTGCGCCTCGACACCGTACGATTCACTACGGATACATACTTCGGATCTACTCATTCACCGACGCAACACGACATGTGAGGAGCTGCTCATCGTGCGCATTTCCGCCTCCGACGATGACACCACTGCATCCCACATGCAGGATTCATTGCAGCGCCCCCCGATGACGCCATCACTCAGGTCACCTCGTCTACGTCTTGCCTCGATCCTGCGTCGCCATCGCTCATTCTTCCTCGAACTTGCCTTTGTCTGCTCCTGCGTTGCAATTTATTCAGTAATCTGCGGATTGGCTCCAGTCAATCCGCACGTTGCCTTTGCCAATGGACAAGACATCCTCACACTCGAACGAATCCTGAGAATTTCCTGGGAACCTGCGCTCAATGAGTGGCTGACGAAGCAACCGCTGCTCACGGACATTTTCTCGACGTACTACGCGGTGTCCTTCTTCCTCGTCACAGCGGCAACTCTCATCATCGTGTGGGTTCGGCGCCCAGACCGCTACATCTACGTCAGGAATTCCCTCCTCGTGATGACGGCGGGAGCTGCCGTTACCTATTGGCTTTACCCCGTTGCTCCCCCTCGCCTGCTTGATGGAGCAAATTTCGTTGACTCGGTTGCCGAATCATCCGGATTTGGATCGACCTATTCACAGATGTTCTCCGTATTCGCCAATCCGTACGGCGCTATGCCGTCAATGCACACGGGATGGGCCCTCTGGGCTGTCTTCGCCCTCGGAACATTCGTCTACCGACGCTGGTGGCAGCGTCTTCTCCTTGCACTTCACCCCGTGGCAACGGTCATGATCATTCTCATGACGGGCAATCATTATCTTCTCGACGCCGTCGCAGCGGTCGGCTATTTTGCCGCCGGAGCCGTCCTGGCCACAGCTCTTGCCTCGTCACGTATTCCCGTCCTATCGAACAAACCCCAATCACTGGGCACGGTTCACCCTCAGAAAGCCTCAACAGCGATACGCTGAAGGCATGAGACTGGGAGTTGACTTCGGAACCACAACGACAACCGTTGCCGTAGCTGATCGCGGGAACTACCCCGCAGTGTCATTCATCGACCACAACGGCGATGCACAAGATGACATTCCCTCCGTTATTGGGTGGAGCAACGGCGCGCTTGTTTTCGGTTTCGATGCGCTGCGGGCAATGGACGAGGACGAGGCTCCTCTCATTCGGTCAATTAAGCGCTTACTCTCAGATTCCTCGATGACCCCTCGGTCAACCTTCCGCTTGGCGCAGCGGGATATTTCCATCATGGATGCGCTCGTCGGTTTCCTTGGATATGTTGCGTTCAAGGTTCGCACGGATTCCTCCCTTGCGCAGATTCCTCAGTCCGAACCGCTCGAAGCTGCCATCGGTATTCCCGCACACGCCTCCTCTGCGCAGCGATTCCTCACTCTTGAAACGTTCAGAGCTGCCGGCTGGTCCGTGATCTCGATGGTGAGCGAACCTTCAGCGGCAGGATTCGAATATACGCATCGCCATCGCGGAACTCTCAACTCGAAGCGAACGTCGATCCTCGTTTATGACCTTGGCGGGGGCACCTTCGACGCCTCAACCGTTACCGCGGTTGACACCGATCACCAGGTGCTCGCAAGCCGTGGCCACACCATGCTCGGTGGTGACGACTTCGACCTCGTCCTCGCACAGTGTTTTGCCAAAGCTGGCGACATCCCACTGAATTCTTTTGCCGAATCGGAATGGCAGGATCTTGTCGAACAGTCACGCACCGTCAAGGAAAGCCTGACCGCGCATACTCGCGTTGTTTCCGCTGTCGTTCATGATCGCCCGGTGTCACTCCCCGTCTCCACTTTTTATGAGGCTGCAACGCCACTCGTTGAGAAAACTCTCCAGGTCCTCTCCCCTCTCCTTCAGCGCAACGAGGACGGAGCGCTGGCTCTTCCACCAGAGTGCGCCGGAATCTATGTCACCGGCGGCGCATCGTCACTGCCTCTCGTCTCCCGAATACTGCGGGAGCGCTTTGGCCGACGAGTTCATCGTTCACCGCATGCAGCGGCATCAACCGCAATTGGTCTGGCCATTGCCGCCGATCCAGACGCCGGATTCACATTGCACGACCGGTTGGCCCGACACGTCGGAGTTTTTCGCGAGGCCGAATCAGGTTCCCTGGTGTCTTTCGACACCCTCCTCTCCCCCGACCTGCAGATTGAGTCCAACAAGGAAACAACGATCACTCGCCAGTACCGGGCCGCACACAACATCGGTTTCTATCGCTTCGTTGAGTTCACGCAGACAGATCACGTCGGAACACCTCTGGGTGATGTGACACCGCTTGGCGAAATTCTTTTCCCTTTTGCCCCCGCACTTCAGGAACCGGACATCTCCCTGGCAAACATGCATATCGCACGCACCGGAAACGGTCCACTGATCGAAGAGCGCTACCACGTTGATCGCCACGGTATTGTCACTGTGGAGATCTATGATCTCGACACAGGCTATTCGCTGACTTCCGCACTCACATCGGGTACATAAGCACCGCAACATCACAAATGTCCTCAGCTAGGACTAAGGTCTGACGCAACGTGGGTCACTCTATGCATTGCCTCTCTATGTGAACGTTCAACTAAAGATGATTACTTTTTAAGTATTTTCATATCCAGTATGCGCTTTCACCTGGTCGATTATCGTGATCCAAGGTCTCAAAGATGAGACCTGCGAACGAACGATGAGGTTCGTTCTCCTTCCTCGACACGAAAGAACGTCACATGAAACACATGCGCGCGCTCGGAGTGCTCGGTGGCCTCTCGCTTGTGTTTACTGGACTACTCAGTCCAGTCAGCCATGCCGCGACACCAACCGACAACGACGGGCCAATTCAGGGTGTTTCCGCCGTAGTTCCCTACTCCACCGATACTCGGATAGCGAACTGGCAGAAACTTCAATTCGGACTTTTCATGCACTGGGGTGTCTACTCCACATTTGCCGGTAGTTACAAAGGGGCCACCCAAACCATCGGCTATCCAGAGCAAATTAAAGCGTGGATGAAGATCCCGCGGGAGGAGTATCTTGCTGAAGCTGCCAAGATGAAGGCAGACAAGTGGGATGCTGCCCAGGTGTGCAAGACCGCGAAAGATGCCGGCATGAAATACGTCATGCTGACAACGAAGCATCATGACGGCTTTGCCATGTGGGATACCAAGACCACCGACTACAACGTTGTCAAACAAACCGCATTCGGTAAAGATCCCATTCGTCAGCTTTCAGATGAGTGTTCCAAAATTGACATGAAGCTCGCTTTCTACTTTTCCATCATTGACTGGGAAAAGCATGAAGCTGAACCATACGGAAATGTCAATCCGATTACTGATGACCATTTGCAATACAATCTTCAGCAAATTGAAGAACTCATGACAAACTATGGGCCCATCTCAGAGTTCTGGTTCGACATGGGCGGGCCGACCGCCGCACAATCAGAAAAGATGGCTCAAAAGGTCCGTGAACTTCAACCCAACACAACGGTTGTCAATTCGCGTGTGTGGAACGATAAGGGAGACTTCGAGGTTGGCGGAGACAATTCTGTTCCCCCTGATTTCAGAATGGGTCCCTGGGAATCGATTCTCTCGATTTTCCCTTCCTGCTGGAGCTACTGCAACACGTATAAGGCAAACCGTGATGAATCTCGTGTGATTCCAGTATCACGTTCAGCAATCAAGGGTCTCATCACGGTGATCTCGGGAGGCGGCCAGTACGCCTACAATATCGGCCCCAGAGGAGACGGTTCATTTGACCCCTTCGATCAAAAGGTGCTCGATAACTTTGCTACATGGCGTAACCGGCACCCGCAAGCTATTGAAGGTGCCCATGCCACATGGTTCGATATTCCCTCATGGGGACGTGTGACGGCCAATGGTCATTCGCTCTATCTTTTCCCCAGCTCATGGTCCAATGGCGGAGAATTGGCTCTTCCGGGTCTGGCGAATTCCGTGAAAAAGGTGACGATCGATGGAACGTCTACCGAACTGTCGTACACACACGAAAACAACACGCTGAAAGTACGGATGACGGGAGAATCTCCTGATGAGCTCTACCCGGTGATCAAAGTTGAACTTGATGGCGAACCGATGATGATTCCTCCTCAAACAGCTAAAATCACCGAAGGGGAATCCCGAATCAGCAGGGCAAATATCGTCGGAAGAAACTCAGCTAAGGGTGGAAGCCGCAGCGTTATTGACACCTATCTCCTCAACACCACAGGAAAGCTCCTCAAACGCGTTGAATTGACATTCGACATGACGGGGAATCAGGGGTTGAGCGCAGCGAATCAATATCTCTTAACGTTTGGCGATCACAGTCGCGTGGTCACCGGAGCTGAACTTGCTGCCGGAAAACTCGGCGAGATTTTCACGCTCAAACCACACGAAGTGACACGGCTGCGACTGGAGAACTACAAGCCCACATATTATGCAAATCGGCTTCCGATATATCCATCGTCAATCACCGTTACTGCCGCCGCTGAAGAACCTGTTGCGACCGCGCCGACTTTCTTAGTACATCCTGAGAATCAACAGGTACGCGTTGGGCAAACAGCAGCATTCTCGGCTCAGGCAACGGGATGGCCAACACCGACGTATCAGTGGTATGAGATCACGCCGGAGGGTCAGATTCTCCCAATTGAAGGTGCCACGTCAGCAACTTACTCGTTAGATCCACTCATTGAGGATGACGGCGCACAGTTTAGGGTTGTTGCAAAGAACTCGGCGGGCGAAGCAACGTCTCATACTGCAACGCTCACGGTGCTCCCTGAGAAGCAGAACCTCGCACTCAAAAAACCAACACGTCAAAGTTCGACCGCTTGGAGCGGTATTTCCAGTCGGGCGAATGATGGAGATACCGACGGCGTATGGGATAACGGATCGGTGTCTCATACCAGCGAATCAGATGAGAATCCTTGGTGGGAAACCGACCTTGGAGACACCTATCGGGTGAGCACGGTCGATGTGTGGAATCGTGCCGCTGAGATGACGTGCAAGTCCGCCACCGTGCCGTGCTCTGATCGCTTGAAGAACTTCTATGTGATTGCTTCGAAGTCCCCCGTGGCCAGTTTGGTAACGTCACTCGAGGAGATGATCAACGCCGAAGACGCCAAGGCGATCAAAGTTGAAGGCGTGGCGAAGTATCCCTCGTCCGTTGACTTCGGAGATTTCCCGGCACGGTACATTACCGTTGTTCTTCCAGGGAAAGGAACCCCTCTCTCCCTCGCCGAGGTCGAGGTCTTTGGTAAACCGGACGTCGATGCACCCACCTTTGATCCTCTTGAGGCAAGCGGTAATCCCGCGGAGCATTTCACATCGAATGGAGACGGCAACAGCCGAACGATTACCGCACCCGTAGGAACCACAGTCACCTTGAAACTTCCCGCTCAAGGAAAGCCAACGCCGACTGTCACCTGGCAGAAGCTCACTGCTTCGGCAGATGAGTGGGAAGACATTGCAGGCGTTGACGGATCGCAATACGCGTTCACGCTGAGCGCACAGGACGATGGTGTGAAAGTTCGCGCTCGCGCAGTAAACACTGCCGGCACCGTCTATTCGCAGCTCATCGAACTCAAGACCCTTGTTCCGCCAGAGGTTTCCGCGGTGACTCTCACAGATTCCGAGGGAACCGGGCTCAAGATCGACGAGGCCGATGGATGGCAGTCAGCAACTGTCGCACCGGACTCGAAGATCACTGCATCGGTCACGGCGACTGGTAAGCCAGAACCAACGGTGAAATGGCAGCGTGGCACCCTGCCAGCTGGAGCCGGTGCGGACCAGATCGCGTGGACTGATATTCCTCAGGCACAGGGGCTGAAGCTACCGTTGACGATTGATGCGGCGATGGATGGAACTTTCATCCGAGCAGTCGTAACGAATGATCTGAGTTCTGTAGCGTCCACTCCCCTGCGGTTCGTCAAGGCGTCACAGCCTGATCCGGATCAGCCCGATGAGCCGGGGACTCCGGAAGATCCCGACACCCCGGGGACTCCGGAAGATCCCGACACCCCAGGGACTCCGGAAGATCCCGACACCCCGGGGACTCCGGAAGATCCCGACACCCCAGGGACTCCGGAAGATCCCGACACCCCGGGGACTCCGGAGGAACCCGACACCCCAGGGACTCCGGAAGATCCCGACACCCCGGGAACACCGGAGGAACCCGAAGCCCCCAGCACTCCGTCCGCTACCCTTGAGGGCGTCACTGGTGGCGTCGTGTCTCAGGGACAGTCGCTCGTGTTTGCTGTCAAAGGTTTCGCACCCTCAGAGAAGCTGACCTTCGCCGTCCATTCGCAGCCCATGACGATCGGCACCGTACGTGCCGATAAGACCGGAGCAGCGAAATTGTCGTGGACAGTCCCCGCCGACTTTGAGGTGGGCGCCCACGAGGTCATTGTCACTGGTGAAAATGGCAAGCAGGCACGTGCAGCATTCACCGTCGTCGCCAAGGACACGATCCCCGGAGGTACATCAGGAAAGATGAAGCCCAATTCCGGTAAACACCACTCAGGGAAGATGATGGGACAGCGCCCCCTTGCTACTACGGGAGCAGGACTGGAAACCACCGGCATGCTCACGCTCCTGACAGTCATGGGTGCGGCAACCACAATCCTTGGTCGTCGTAGATGGGAGAAGAACCGCAACTGATTGCGCCGTTCGTTCGGCACTGATCAGCACACGCGGAGTGGGTGGTGTGGCTGCCATCGGCTGTGCCACCCGCTCCCACTGATCACATATCCAAAGAGACCCACGTGAGGCTCGTCACCTATCGTCACAGTTGAGGTGTTCTCAGACGCGGAGGCCTCCGGCATAAGCCGGAGGCCTCCAACACGATATACAACAGGTCGCACAATGACCATCACGTCGTGGCTTAGACGATTATTTTCAGGTGTAGAACAGTCGTGTTGGTTCGGGGTGCCCGTAACAACGCCGATCGTGTCAATCGGCGAGGAACGTGCTGCCCGAGAGTGTGGATGGTGAGCCGGGTGGCATCGGAACACTTGCGGAGTAATTTCCCAAATTCTCTTGTGATTACGCCTATTCCATCGATATAGTTTGTACGTAACGTTGTGTTACAACTCGATCTATTCACGCTCAAAGGAGAGTGCGATGAAGAAAATTCTCGTCCCCCTGTCTGCGCTAGCGCTAGCCGCTGCCACCACACTCATTGCCTACCCAACGTTCGCTCGTTCGCACGGTTGTCGCAGCTATTCGGCTCAAGATGGACACGCTGTGGGCTCCTTCTGCCCGTACAGCGCTCCGTATACCAAGCATCAGGGGTTTGGAACGATGTACATCAATTCCGGATACACAACGAAGGCACAAACGCAGCAGATGACAATGGGGCTTCACGTTCAAAGCGACTACTACTACGGTGGTCACCTCACCTCACACTGGCAGAAACTCTACTGATCATCCTCCACGAAAGGCACGGTTGTCGGTAAGACCCTCCACTGCCGTAGGGTCTTGCCGGCATGTGAGGAATACTTAGATGAAACACACCTCCATCCTCGGATGTCTTCTCCTTGTTGCCCCATTGCTGTTGTGTTCGTGTGCCGGTGGTGAAAAACCGGTTGCTCTAGACGACCTTGTGGGCAAGGGCTGGCACGCTAACATCGAGCAATTAAGAGCTGAATCTCGCGGCACACCATACGAAGATATTTACACTCAAATCCTGGAAGATGAAAAAGTCAGTGACGAGGAGCTCTCCGAAATACGCGCACGCCACCTGACATGCGTCGAAGACCAAGGAGTCAAAGGCTTCCAATTTCTTAATAGTGGTGCGGTGCTGGGATACCTGGAAAACGGTGACGCGGATGCGGCAGAGAATATCCACAAGCAGTGCGACAAGATGCTCGGCACCGAATCTTTGACAGCACTTTACCACAGCATGGTTACGAATCCGCGGAATGTGGACCAAAACGAACTCATCGCAATATGTTTACGTGAACTAAACGTCGTGGAGCCAACATACACGGGAAAACAATTTTATGACGAAATGGAACACTATATGAATACCCACGAAAACTCTGAGGGCAACGTCGACGGCGATCCCACGTTGTCGCTTTCATACACGGTTGATCCAAAAACCGGAGCCGACGCCGTACACCGTTGCATTGTTGAGCCCCAGAAAATCCTCGATCTCTCAAGCAAACAATGACCTTCCACTGCCGTAGGGTCTTGCCGGCATGTGAGGAATACTTAGATGAAACACACTTCCATCCTCGGATGTTTTCTCCTTGTTGCCCCATTGCTGTTGTGTTCGTGTGCCGGTGGTGAAAAACCGGTTGCTCTAGACGATCTTGTGGGCAAGGGCTGGCATGCTGACATCGAGCAATTAAGAGCTGAATCTCGCGGCAGGCCGTACGAGCACGTCTATACTCAAATTCTTGACGATGAGAAAATCAGCGACGAGGAGCTCTCCGAAATACGCGCACGCCACCTGACATGCGTCGAAGACCAAGGAGTCAAAGGCTTCCAATTTCTTGATAGCGGGGGCGCGGTGACGGGATACCTGGAAAACGGTGACTCGGACGCAGTATTAAAAATCGATGAACAGTGCAATGACATGCTCGGCACCAGTTTTCTGACGGGACTTTATCACAGCATGGTTACGAATCCGCGGAATGTGGACCAAAACGAACTCATCGCAATATGTTTACGTGAACTAAACGTCGTGGAGCCAACATACACGGGAAAACAGTTTATTGACGAAATGGAACACTATATGAGTACCCACGCAAACTCTGAGGGTAACGTCGACGGCGATCCCATGTTGTCTCTTTCATACACGGTTGAACCAAAAACCGGAGCCGACGCCACATACCGTTGCATTGTTGAACCCCAGAAAATCCTCGATCTCTCAAGCGATAAATAACCCTCCACTGATCACACCGCATCGCCATACATATCGAAACCACCACTCACCCTCAATCGTGCCAGGACGTCTTACTGGCAACAACGGATCCGTACACGTATTGAGACCATCCACGCCCCCGAAACCGCACCACAGCACAGGGAAACACAGACACCCCTCCCCGCGTCATTCATTCGGTCATTGCGACAGGCGCTTATAGCGGCTTTTCAGATTAAGAATGTAGGGGGTGAGAATCGCTCACATTCTCAATTGTGACAGCCTGTTTTTGTTGCGTGAAATCTGAGCATTACGATGCTGAAAGTTTACGGCGACGTCTTTCAGCAAGCTCGTCAACGAATCCATCTGCACGTTCGATCGGCAAATCAGCAAGAGATCCTTCAACTTCTCGCCACACCCGTCCAACGGCGATACCAAAGACACCTTGGCCGCCTTGAAGGAGGTCGATAACCTCATCAGTTGACGTGCATTCGTACACTGAAGCTCCATCACTCATCAAGGTGATTGAAGCCAGATCGTCAACCCCGCGCGTCTGTAGTTGTGCGACGGCAACGCGTACTTGTTGGAGCGAAACACCCGCATCGAGAAGTTTCTTCACGATCTTGAGAACAAGAATGTCCTTGAACGAGTAAAGCCTCTGGGAACCGGATCCACGAGCCGCACGAATCGACGGTTGAAGCAACCCTGTACGTGCCCAATAGTCCAACTGACGATAGGTGATCCCGGCGGCGGAGCAGGCAACGGGACCACGATATCCCAGTTCCTCCGTATCAATTCCTTCAAGAGGATCACCGAAGAGCATAGGCTGGCGCTGCTCTGCGGCGTCAAGGGGTTGTGCACTCACTGTGGCTGCTCCTCTGATGGATGCGTTGATGATGATTTTACGCTAGGGCGCTTTCGCCTCGAGGTCAACGACACTCTCGGCGCGCCTCACCTTCAAGTTGAACTTGAGACTTATCACGTTCCCTCATTCAACCGGCCCACAGAGATACGCAACAGCTCCAGGTGTAATTTCGCCATCAATTCCCCCAGCTCAACTGACCGTGCATGAGCCCTCTCGCGATCACCCGAACGCTTACGCGAACGCTGAGACGACACTGTTTGATCGATGATATCGGCGCTTCGTTCCGCGCCGGTTCGCACCGAACGCAGCAACCTCGCATCAAGTCCCATTGATTCAAGCTCTGCAAGAAGCCGGATCACCTCGATGCTCCGAGCCGGAAAATATCCCGCAATATCAGGAGTGATGATCCCCAGACTGACGTACCGTTCAACAATGGAAATATCGACACCCGTCAGATCGCAGAGGTCACGAGCGGGCAAGGCACGTCGGTTCCCCGAGGAAACAACCTTCCCCTCAGAGGCAACGACACGCGGCGAACGAGAGAAGTCGACCTCGTGTCCAGCATCGAGGCCACGGAGTTCCTCTCCGATGACCTTCAACGGAGCGAAGGAATCGCGCTGCCGCGTGAGGATCAGGCGAAGTCTTTCGATATCCGCAAGCGAGTACTTACGATAACCGGAACCCGTCCTCGCGGGAGAAACAAGCCCTTGGTCCTCGAGGAAGCGAATTTTCGAGGACGTCACCGCGGGGAATTCCAGGCGCAAGCGCGAAACAACCTCGCCGATGGAGATCGCCGGCTCACGAGATACTCCTCGCGGCCACGCTCCCCCCTCGTCTCGTTCCTCGGTGTCAATATGGACAGCGTTGCTCATGAGCGCTGCGGGGACGGTTGATAGGTCAAGCGATACTTGCCGATTTGCACCTCATCGCCGGCGTTCAGGCGGGCCTGTTCAACACGTTCTCGGTTCACGTAGGTGCCGTTGAGCGATCCGGAGTCGCGGACGATATGGCCACCGTCCTCGGCAATGAACTGACAGTGCTTACGCGAGACGGTGACGTCGTCGAGGAAAATATCTGACTTGGGTGAGCGTCCCGCGTAGGTGACGTTCGGATCCAGGAGGAAACGGGCACCGGTATTTGGCCCCCGTTGAACGATGAGGAGAGCCGAGCCAGCGGGAAGAGCATCAACGGCATCTCGATCGCGCGCAGACAAGGCAACGGGAACGTCCTGAGGTTCGTCCGTGTTAGAAAAACCAAAGATCGACGTTGCCGTCGGATCAAATTCCTGCTGATCCATTGATCCCTCTCCATCGTCGTGTCACGTACAAAAATCTAACATCGAGTCTAGCGGTCATTGGGAGAAAAATTTTACGGTTGACCGCGCAGCCACCTGAGGATTTTCACGATCCTCCCAATCCCGCGGTTTCGCTGCACTCTAACACCCGTGTCCTCTCACTTCACCTCGTGCGCATACTTCGGAGTCAGCGGCGTTGCGAGGGAATTGATCACCACTTCCTCGGCTTCTGTGATGGACACATTCGCACCCTTTGCTCGCATTTGAGCGGCCGATCCCGCCTGGATTTCAAGCGCCGTCGCTATGGTGTGAGACGATCCGATGACTTTCCAGACGTAGGGAGAGCGGATGACCGTTGCGTCAACTGAGATTGTCGACCCGTGAGAAACAAAGGACGAACGCGCTGACAGACGCACGCCATTGAGCTCGATGGCTTCGGCTCCAGCGTTTCGTAGCTCCCCCAGTGTCATGACGAACTGTGTGGCAGTCAACCCGGCAGCAGGATCAACCACAGACATGATCACTCCCTCACCTTTGACGGCGACGGTCCCGGCGTTGATCGCTGCCTGTTGCTGTGCCTGCTTGGCTGCGTCCTCGGCTGCCTGGAGCTGGGACTCTGCATCCCGAAGCTCACTGAGCTGCGATTGAAGCTCCGAGCGCTGACTACGCAGGTTGTCCTCCTGGGTGTTGAGTTCGTTTAAGAGCACAACGAGATCTTCCTCGCTCAAAGATTCAACAAGGTCATCTCTTTGAGCCCGAACCTGAGTGACGAGGGCGAAACCGAGGACGAAACAGATGATCAACAGAAGAACGTGAAGGCCACGAGGGAAGGCAAATAGTGCGGCTTTCACTTGGGAGAAAAACGCTGTTTTCCTCGATCTCCGATGGGGATGGACGTTGGTGGCTTCGACTTTCACAGGGCTCGCCGATGAATCAGGCAAGGAAACGGTGGAGGTGTCGCGCTCAGCGTTGTGCGATGGAGTTGACTCATGATCTGCCATTGTCACGCTCACGCCTTAAAAATCAGCCGTCGAATAGAAGCAGTATTTGAGAAGATGCGGATACCCAAGACCACGACAACCGCTGTCGTCATCGCTGAGCCCACACCCAGCTGGGTTCCGAGGAAAACCAAGAGACAGGCAACGACGACGTTCCAGAAGAATGACATGACGAAGACTCGGTCCTGGAAGGTCCCTTCGAGCCAGGCTCTGCCCGCTCCGAGCAGAGCATCAAGTCCGGCAACAACGGCAACCGGGAGGAAAGGTTGGAGCCACGTCGGAACGGTTGGATCAACGAATACACCAATGAGGATTCCCAGTGCCAATCCGATGATTGCGAGCATGTCAGTTCCCTTCAACAATCGTTGCGTAGCGTGTTTTTCGAGCGTCCAAAGCGGGAAGCGAAAGAGATGGAGCTCCGGCCGTCGACAGGCTGATCCCGTTGAGTGACTGGGCGCTCGACAGATAGTCCCCCGTTGCTCCCTTAACCAGAGCAACAGACATGACATTCGCATCGCCGATCGCCTCGATGGTATATGGCGACTGCACCGGGGTGACATTGATGAGAATGACAGAACCCGCTGTCCGGATGAAAGTTCCTGGACCCAGGCGGATTCCGTTGATCGCAACTGCCTCAGCCCCCGAAGACCACAGCGCATTGACAATGACGTTAAGATCCTGGTCGCGTACAGTTCCAGCCATTGTCCCGTTCGTGCGTGTGGCATCAGCCGATGCCGAGTCCTTTAGCGTGATTTTCAACCCCGGCCCCTCAACCGGAGTCAGAGCGTTTATTAACTCAGCTGAGGGGTCTGTGGAGTCACTGATGTCAGTGGGTATGGAGGACGCATGAACCTGCGACGTCAATGATTGAACGTCAGAATTCAAGGACGAGACCACATCCTGACGCGCTTCCACCTGCTTAACGAGGTCAGCTCGGGTGCCGTCATCTCGGGCGTGATGACGAAGCGCACGAACAGCGACAACAGAAGCAACCCCGAGAGCACACGCGAGAACAACGACAATGACTTTCTGCCACCAGGCAGAGCGGCTTGAGCTGCCGGATTTGGGATAGTATCCGTAGCCTGCGTCCAAAGGGTTGGCAAGGAGCCCCGTCAAAAGCGACATCGACATCGCGGGGTCGCGCTCAGTGGTCACCGGCTGATCACCACCGCGCTGTGATGTGTCTGCGGGCCTATCGGTGGTCGCCGGAGTCCCCTTCCGTTCGTTCCGCTTCATGAGAATTTCTCCTGAACCCGAGCAGCCCGCGTCAAAGCGTCATACTTTTCGAGGACGAGGCGCCGCAACTGCGCTGGTGCATCGTGGCAGGAGTCCAACCAGTGTTCCAACCCACCGATAATAAGCGCAACGCTATCGTTGTCTTGAACGTCAACGGACACGTTCAGAGCGCCGCGAACATAACGAATCCCCAGGCCAATGGAATGGGAGTTCCAATAATCTTCAAGATGATCAATGACGCGGCGCGTATCTTCAGGCGTGTATGCCACGGAAGCATTGAGACCATCAAGCGTGGCGGAGAGCTCCTCGTTCGACAATTCCTCCCCCAGGAGTCGCTCCCACGCGCGCTCTCGGGACTCAACGGATGGTAATGCCGCGCTCGCCCTCGTTAATTCACGATGAGCATGACCCGAAGAATCACTGGCACCGAACGCGGCAAGTTCCTCAGGAGTCATGAGGCCGCGAGCGGCGAGGGCGCACCGGGCTTTCCATGCGATGTCAAGATCAGTGTCCTCGGCCAGTGAACGCATTGCCGCGACACCGAGATCACCCGTTGCTCCGGTAAACATTGACACTGCGAAACGACGCCACGCTGTTAACTCGTCGAGCTCCATGTTGCGGACCATTGTTTCCAACGACAGGGTGAGTGCATGGGCCCGAAGTTGCGATCGGTCCTCACCCGAGCAGAACTGGCAGATCGTCTCATGGGCCATCGCGAGCAGTCGGTCACGAATCGCCGGCACAGGTTCTGACACCGCTGAGGTGATGCACGAAGAAGCCAGGCGCCTGGGGTCAAGAAGACCGTCGCGCATCGAAGCGAAGAGGCTTGCCCATACGACGGCTCGCGTCACCGCATCCGGGCAGGTCGACAGATATTCCAGCGCTGTGTCTGTACTTAAAGCGTTGAGCCGTGAAATCGCGTACGTGAGATTCCCATCATTGATGACAATCAGCGCAACATCATCCACAGCACCCGCATAGCTGAGAACCCCATCGGGGTCAATGAGCGCAGATTCGGCGGTCAGTCGCACATGGAAGCAGGCGGATCGCTCAAGCACGCCACCTTTGAGTGCCCACGTCGACACGTCAAGCTGATGTGGACGGATCGTCCGCGCCTCGTCGGTGGGAACCTGCCTCAGAGTGAAGTTATTGATCGCGCCGTTTGCTCCCACCGAATAGGTGGCACTGAGAACTGAGGGACCGCTGGTCTCAAGCCACGCTCTTTTCCATTCTTCAAGGCTCTCCCCCGTTGCTTGTTCAAGAGCCGCAAGAAGATCCGTGAGCGTGGCGCTCCCATAGGCGTGCGCACGGAAATATTCACGAGCGCCCCGATCAAAGGCGTCCTCGCCAACCCAGGCAACGAGCTGTTTGAGGACCGCCGCACCTTTGGCATAGGTGATGCCGTCAAAGTGTGTTTTCGCTGCGGCCACGTCAGGAATGGTTGCAGCAATCGGATGAGTCGTAGGCAGCTGGTCTTGCTCATAGGCCCAGGCCTGGCGTCCCACGGCGAAGTTTGCCCACTCATCAGGATAGGGGCCCGCAGCAATGGCAGAAGTCCCTTGATTTTCAGCGAAAGACTCCTTGAGCCACAGGTCATCCCACCACCTGGGGGTCACGAGGTCCCCGAACCACATGTGACACATTTCGTGAAGAATGGTGTTTGCACGTTTCTGCTTCTGTGAAACTGTCAGCGTGCCACGCGAGAGATAGTTTTCGTTGAATGTGATGAGCCCCGGGTTTTCCATTGCCCCGAGGTTGTATTCGGGGACGAACACCTGATCGTATTTCCCCCACGGGTAGGCGAAGCGGTAGTGCTCGTGGAAGAAAGTGAATCCGTGGCGCGTCACGGCCTCAATATCATCGGCGTCAAGCGCACCGGCAAGGGATCGACGGCACATGATCCGCAGGGGGATGCTGACATCCGCAAAGTCATCGCAACCTGTCCATGTGCCCGCGTCAACGACTGCCCATTCACCCGCAATGATCGCGCTGATATAGGCCGACAGCGGTCGCGTGCGAGCGAAGATGTGTTCCATTCCCCCATCGATTTCGCGCAGCGATTCTCTTTCCCCATTATTTGCGACGACCCATCCTTGAGGGGCGAGCACAGTGAACTGCCAACGGGCTTTGACGTCGGGTTGATCAATGCACGGCCATGCACGGTGAGCGTCGTTGGGCTCGAACTGGGTGTACAGGTAGGTGCGTCCGTCCTCAGGATCCCTGTAGCGGTGGAGACCCTCGCCCGTCCTCGAATATCGACATTCAGCTTCGACGCTGACGCTGAGCTCACCAGGTTCGAGGTGATCAAGGACAACCCGGTCGTCTTCGACCTCAAAATGGTGGGGATGGTCATTGACGAGGACGACGCTCACCTTCCCAACGACGTCAATGAAGAGCGTTGTTGAGTTGAGATGTCCCCGAATCACGGAGGTCACGGGGTAGGTGCCGCGCGTGAGATCCTCAGCTTGACGGACGTCGACAGTGACATCAATCGTGTCCACGATGAATGCCTGAGACCGTGTACGAGCTTGCTCACGTGTGAGGATCTGCATGGTGTGATTCTACGGGCAGACGGGGGCTTGGGCTGGGGCATGACGCACGTTGACGTCGACACGCACTACAGTGAGAGCCATGACTTCGGTGACAGATATCCGACCTACCGCGCAGCCTCTTGCCCTTGATGAACTGCTCAAAGGGGTTTCCGTTGAGTGCATTCATGTGCCTCGGGTGGGGCGTATCGAAGATGTCACTGACGCTGCGGTGAAGTCCGTCCTCGTTTCCGGCGTTACCGTGGCAACCGATGACTGCGAGCCAGGGTGGGGCTTTGTCGCAATTGCGGGGCTGAAACATCACGGAGCTGAGTTCTCACAAAAGGCCGTTGATGTGGGAGCGGTGGTCATCATCACCGATTCGGATGGTGTTGACGCTGCCTGCGCAACGAGTCCACGGGTCCCCGTTGTCGTTGTCGACGACCCGCGTCGAAGCGCGGCCGTCCTCGCTGCGAACATGTATCGCAAGCCCGCCCGCGATCTCGTGACGATGGCGATTACGGGAACAAATGGGAAAACAACAACCTCGTACCTCATGCGTGCGGCCATCGCTTCGCGCTATCCCAAGGCCTCACTGTGTGGGACGATTGAAACTTCAGTGGGTTCCGTTCGTTTTCTCTCCAGTCGGACAACCGCCGAAAGCCCCGTGATCGAACGTTTCCTTGCGTTGACTCGCGAGGAAAACTGCGGGGCAGCAATTATTGAGACCTCCTCCCATGCGATGTCACTCAACCGCGTTGACGGAATTGTTTTCGATGTCGCGGGATTCACCAATCTTCAACACGATCATTTGGATTACTACGGGGACTTTGAGAACTACTTCCTGGCCAAGAAACAGCTGTTCACGCCGGAACATTCACGCCAGGGCGTTGTCTGCGTTGACGATCAGTGGGGGCAGCGTCTGGCCCGCGAAGCTTCGGTGCCGGTGACAACAGTTTCCGCATTGACGGACCACCCAGCCGACTGGACGGTCAAAGACATCCACGCTGACACTCGGATCGGGCGTCTCGTTTTTACTCTTGTTGATCCTGACGGGACTCCCCACCTTGTTCGGATGCCGATCCTGGGTGAAGTGAATGTCCAGAACTCCGCCGTTGCGATCATCGCCGCAGTGCAGTTGGGATTCCCTTTGGCTGAGGTCATTGACTCCTACGAGAATGCGCCGCAGATTCCCGGTCGGATGCAGAAGATCAATGAACGCAACGACGCTGAACCACTGGTGCTCGTTGACTACGCTCACACTCCCGAAGCTCTCGAATGGACTCTTCGCTCCGCCAGACAGCTGACATCTGGGACGCTTCATATTGTTTTTGGCACTGACGGTGACCGCGACCCATCCAAGCGTGAGAAACTTGCCGCCGTTGCCGCCGCCGAAACTGACATCCTGTGGGTGACCGATGAGAATCCACGATTCGAGGATCCCCAATCAATTCGGGATCAGCTGCTTCGCGGCGTTCGGTCGGTGCGCCCCGCCCTCGACAATGTTCATGAAGTCCTTACTTGCCGTCGCGACGCCGTGCGCAGGGCTATTTTCGCCGCTCAACCCGGGGACACGGTGATGGTCACAGGTAAAGGTCCTGAGTGGTATCAAGACATTGAGGGCGTCAAACATGTCTACTCCGACATTGACGTCTCCCGTGAAGTCCTCCACTATTACGGGAAATAGTTCACCTCACTTCGTGGACATTTCCCCATTCAACGTAGACTGACGGGGTGAATGACGACTTTTCCCCCGAAGAATTCGACGAACCCACCTCCAGCGATGCTCCGGGCATCGCAGGCAGCACCCGTGGCGGCTCCGAGGACCCCCAACCCAACGGGGTAGACGACGAGGCACGCGCCCGTGCCATGCGGGCCAGCCTCGAACAGTTCGAGCTTGACGACGAGGACATAGCGATTCTCTCCGGAGAGGGCGAATTCGTTGACGCTGAGGAATCATCCGCGGGGCTTCCCGTTCTCGCCGTTGTTGGTCGGCCCAACGTTGGGAAATCAACGCTGGTCAATCGCATTCTTGGTCGCCGCGAAGCCGTTGTTCAAGACACCCCCGGTGTGACCCGTGACCGCGTGTCCTATCCAGCGGAATGGGCTGGACGTGACTTTACCCTCGTCGACACCGGCGGATGGGAAGTTGATGTCAAGGGACTTGATCGTTCCGTCGCCGAACAGGCCGAGATCGCTGTTGATCTGGCTGATGCGGTCGTCCTCGTCCTCGATGCCACCGTTGGGGTTACCGCCTCGGATGAGCGCATCGTCAGTATGCTTCGCCAGAAGAAACGCCCCGTTGTCTTGGCCGCAAATAAGGTTGACTCTCAGATGCAAGAGGCGGACGCAGCGATGCTGTGGTCGCTCGGTATGGGTGAGCCTCACCCAATTTCCGCGCTTCACGGACGAGGGACCGGTGACCTTCTTGATGCCGTCCTCGATGTGTTGCCAGAAGAATCGGCGCACGCTCAGGCTTTGTCTCTTGACGGGCCACGCCGCGTCGCCCTCGTCGGACGCCCAAATGTTGGCAAATCGTCGCTACTCAATTCACTCGCCGGCAAAGAACGTGTGGTCGTCAATGAGCTGGCAGGAACAACTCGCGATCCCGTTGACGAGATGATCACTCTTGATGACCGTCCGTGGTGGTTCATCGACACAGCGGGAATCCGCCGCAAAATGCACCGAACAACCGGTGCCGACTACTACGCGTCGATCCGCACGCAGGCAGCCATTGAAAAGGCCGAGGTCGCGTTGGTTCTTTTCGACGGGTCCACTCCCCTGACCGAGCAGGATGTGCGTGTGGTTCAGCAGGTCGTTGACGCCGGACGTGCCCTGGTGATCGTCAATAACAAGTGGGATCTTGTTGATGAGGAACGTCAGCAGGCGTTGAAGGCTGAGTTAGAGCGGGAGCTGGTTCAGGTCGCTTGGGCCCCGCGCATTAACCTGTCGGCAAAAACGTCGTGGCATACCAACCGGATTACCCGCGCCCTCGATACCGCGCTTGACGGCTGGCAGACTCGTATTCCAACGGGACGCTTCAATGCGTTCCTCGGTCAGCTTGTTGCCGCAAACCCCCATCCGCTGCGCGGCGGGAAGCAACCTCGGATCCTCTTCGGCACTCAGGTGTCGTCGATGCCCCCGCGTTTTGTTCTTTTCACGACCGGGTTCCTTGACCCAGGCTACCGGCGATTCATCGAACGGCGACTCCGTGAAGAATTCGGATTCGTTGGTTCCCCGATCCAGATTTCGGTTCGCGTGCGCGAACGTAAGAGACGATAGGTCGTAGCCAATCGCAAGGAGTGCTCTGCCCAACCGTACACGCAGTCCGTTTTAGAGTTCTGGGCCGTTAAAAAGATCTTGGTGTGAGCCGATACGAATGAAACGGATGATCTGCTTACCGACGTGCTGAGAGTAGATCACAAGAACATCGAAACGCCCTTCTTGCAGATGCAATTCCCAGTACCCAGTGTACGTCGCACGCGGATTCGTCAGCGGGTGAGGATTATAGCCAGGAGGGATTCCACCAAGGTCTTCAATCGCATAGATCAGCTCATCTATTTCTTCGTGAAGGTGAGGGTGTGTGCGAATCAATCGCTTAAGGTCTGTGCGAAACTGCGGGTCGAAAAGAACATCCATGACTCAGTCTTCCACAAGCGCAGCAACACCTCGCTTGTGGTCATAGGGAATCCCATCGTCCACTATCTCACCAGCACGTATGGCTTCAGTGTGAGCGATAGCGCGCAGTGTGGTCTCATTCGGCGTGCGATATAAGGCAGGATGAATCGGCAAAGCTTGTTCTCGAATGGCCTGCTTGAGAAACATGTTTAACGCCGTGGAAATATCCAATCCTAAAGACCTGAACAGTTCCTCAGCTTGGCGTTTGGTCGTCGCATCAGTACGGAAGTTAATCCTCGCTGGGTCCACGACAGGAGCACTCATTTCACCCTCACAGTTTATCCATTGCATGTACAGTGTACGCTAATTATACCACTCGCCTTCCGTCGATGAAAGGAGAGCCACCACATCAAGCACGACCGCCAGACACTTGCAAGCCGGGCAAAGAACCACAACACACACTGCGTATCCTCTGTCGAAAGGTCACCAACGGGGACTCTCTCAATCTCCTGCGCGTTCGCTTCTGAGCTTTCCGCAAGCCTCCCGTGGTTTCTCGACTAGTCTGAATCAGTAGGTCCATGCGTGAGAGGAAACCCGATGAGCAGCTCCAACAACGCGCCCTCTGTGAGACCCTCATCTCGTGTTATTTCCGCCGATACCCCAAAACCTGGGGTTGTCGAATGGTCATTACTCATCGTGGTTATCACCGGAATGCCCTTAGTCGTCTTCGGCGCTCCCGGGATCTATCGCTTCCTCTCATTTCCACCATTTACGTGGAGATTTGCTCCATTGATTGAGTTGATCCTCATCCCGGTCACCACAATTTCACTGATCATTCTCATCTATGCATCCATAGTGCGGATCCTCCAGCGAGGACCGATGACGAGGAAAGTCAGCCGCCTTCTCTTCGCTACCGTGACCGTACTGGTTCTTGTTCCGATCACAGTGCTTATCGCATTCGGAGGGGTCCTCATTACCGCGTTCGGCCCGCTGTCGGCAAAGTCCTTCCTTCCCATTGACGGATACTACGTCTTCGATGAAGGTTTCTCGGACCCAGTAATCACCAGATATCGCGCTCATGGCATTGTGTTTATGGATCACTCACGTGATGTTGATTTCGGCCCTTCAGGTGATGGAGCCCGCTCGCCCTCGTCCCCGAAAAGCTCCACGGGCACTCCGGGCAGCACACAGGAAAACCCCTCCACGCCGAAGGTTTCCGAACAGACGAATGCGTGTATGCCCGACGAATCCGTGAGCAGCTCAGATGTGCGCGACACGACCACCGTTGATCCCGACAATACCCTCATCGGAATTGTTGAAGGCCCCCGCGCGGGGTCTTACGCCCCTCAGTGTCTGGCCACCAGCACCGACCAGGGTGAACACTGGAAACTCACAACAATTCCGTCGGTCACCGGGACTTTCTATCGTTTCGTCGTCGCCGATGCGAACACGTGGGTCCTTGGGCTTGGAACTGCATCTGAGGCCGCTCCCCCGATTCACATCACCACGGATCGAGGGGCAACATGGCATGAGATTACCCTCCCCATTCCTGTCACTGATATCACCGAAGGTTTCCTTGAATCCGCAAGCACCTCTGGTCACGCCATTACCGTCACAACCAGCACTCCGGACTGGCTAGCAACTCAGCCCACAGACTCCATCGGATTCACATTCACGTCCCTCGACAACGGTCTGACGTGGAAATAAACACCAGCTCAGGTCACTGAACGCCGAGCAAATATCGGGGAACAATGCTCATAATTCCTCGCACTTGGTCGAAGAAGGCTCACTACCCCCACGGTGGCGAGCAAATGCCTCAGCCAGTTGTGTATTGAGCTCACGCATCGTGGCAACATCAACTTTGAGTACGCGCCGGTCCGCCGTCATCAGACCGTTCGTTTCCGCTTCAACATCACTGACCTGCGTATATGTGCACGCGGCTAGCCCCGCGGAAATCAGAGGAACCAGTTGTGAACAGTACAGCTCGGTGAGTGCCTCAACGTACTCGTCAGCAGAGGCGAAGAACCTGTACCCATATTCCGGTGTCGCCTCCCACGTGTGCCCGGGGACCGCATAGTTCAACCCCGCGAACTCCGAAAGATAGAACGGACGAGGGTCACGCGCAGGCGGTGCAACAAGACGCAACACGTAGCGGTGGCGCGAGCGAAAATCCCCGCATGAACAGCCCTGATCAAACCACCCCGATGTTGCATCAACGAGGCGCGTCGGATCCGTTCGACGTGTCAACTTGTCAACGCGCCGGGCATCAAACTGGCCCCATCCCTCATTGAACGGCACCCACACGATAATCGACGGATGAACCTCAAGATGGTGAATCGTCGCGATCCAGTCATTGAGGAACTCTGCGCGGCTCGCCGCGTCATAGCGTCCGGTTCTCCTGAGGAACAGGGGCCCGCGGTCCGGCATCGTCAATCCCGTTGCCTGCACCACTCCAGATGCTCGAATCCCAAGGGGTGCTCGGCCACCCGACACGCCGTCTTGAACGACGACCATTCCCAGTTGATCGGCCAGGGCGTAGAAGCGCCGCGACTCCACCTTGATGTGCGTCCGCACACCATTGAACCCCATCTTTTTCAGCGTCTGAAGGTCATGCGCTAACGCGTCCTCGCTCGGCGCCGTCATTCCCGACTCTGGCCAGTAGCCTTGGTTCAGAGGAGCGTTGAGGAGAAAAGGACGTCCATTCAGCTCAATGTGGGCTAAGGCTCCCCCGGCGTCTGTCCCTTGTTCCTTTCGCTTTCTTTGTTCCCTGTGCTCTCTTTCTTCTCTGCGCTGTCTGTGCTGCCCCGCAGCGGAATCTGTTCTTTTCCCTGCGGTCTCAGCGCTGAGTGTTTCACCGTGTCCTGCGCAAGCCAGCTCGTCCTCGTCCCCGGAACTTCCGCCAGCCACGTTGAGTGGTGCGCCCTGAGCAACCGCGACCGTACGCAGACCACACAACGACCGAACGGAATCGGTATCCGTCACCACCGTCAGTGAATACAGGTGAGGGTCGTGCGGACTCCACGGGTGAGGATTCTCAACGCGGATATCACATGGACGGTTCGTTTCACCGTGGACCACAACTTCGGAAAAGTTGCGGTCTCGCAGAACGATCTTCACGGGTTGACTCGCAGCATTCGTTGACACGAGAACACTCAGCGTCTGCATATCCGAGCCAGTGCGAGTTGCAACCCGGGTGATCGCCTGCTCTGGAAGAGGTTCCATCCATACGCTCTGCCAAATTCCCGACGTCGACGTGTACCAAATTCCCCCGGGCTTGAGTGATTGTTTGCCACGCTGCTGCATTCCGTGATCCGTGGGGTCGCGCACAACAACCCGCAGGCGAAATTCATGACCCACGCAGCTGGGCACCTGAGCGGAAAAGGGCAGGTATCCGCCCCTGTGAATCGTCACGAGGGAATCGTCGATCCACACGGCAGCCTCGTAGTCAACGGCCTCAAAATTGATGACGACGCGTCTGCCTCGCCAGCTTTCAGGGATCGTCACATTGCGCTGGTAGACCAGTGTCTGGGTCGGCTCAAAGGGCAAACCCACGCCGCTGAGTTCAGTTTCAATTGCGAAGGGCACTCGGATTTGTCCCGAATGCAGGGGTTGAGACTTCCCCAGCGCGCCTGTAGTCCCCGCGTTTCCCTCGTTTCCCCATTGACGAGGACGAGGCTGCGGCTCACCAAACACCGCGTAGTCCCACCAGCCGTTGAGGCACTCCCACTCATCTCGAACGAGCATCGGACGAGGATAATGAGCAAGCGGAACGCGCTGCGGATCGGATGCAAGTTCCTCACCCCAGGGCGTGCGGATCGTGGATGCCACCATGTATGGAATCGTAGTTCGCACCCGATCATTTCTCTGACCGATACCACAGCTCACGGCAAAGACAAGCAGCCCTGCCCCGTTTTAACCGTTACAGAGCTTTCTCCCCGTTACAGCACTCTTGACCGCATTCACAACCCGAGTCGGCGTAGCTAGCCTGGCGCTGAGCCCATTCGTGTAGTTCTACACGCGGACCAGTGAAGAATGGGGTGTCTTCACGCACGAATAGACGCGCCTCTGATTCACGTTGCTTACGTAAGACGCTCATGATGCGCTCGATTGAGTCCGCTTCCAACGCGATTGTCCACTCATAGTCACCGAGGGCAAAAGCTGAAAGGGTTGAAACTTTCACATCCATGTGGCCTGCCCCGTTCATGCCGTGTTCGCGCAGCATCGCTGAACGACGACTTTGCGGCAGGTAGTACCAATCCCATGAGCGAATGAAAGGATAGACGGCCACGTAGGGACGAGGAGCGACCCCGCCAAAACACGCTGGCAAGTGACGCGCATTGAATTCCGCCGGGGTGTGAGTTGCCATTGCCGACCACACTGGTTCAAGGTGTGCTCCTAGCTGAGAGCGCACGATCTCATGATAAGCGGCCTGGAGCTTTTCGGGTGAGTCTGCAAGCGCCCAGAACAGCAGATCAGCATCAGCGCGAAAACCTGCCACATCGTACCAACCACGAATCGTTACTCCCGTGGATTGGAGGGCCTCCAGGAGATTTTCAACCAGCGCACCGCGGCCTTCAGATGGAAGAGGAAGGCCGCTGCGGAAAACCGACTGGAGGGAAAAGTGACGCTGCGCATTGACAATGTCCGGATCAATACCGGTTTCGTCACGGGGATCAGGGACGTACGCGGGGCGCTGACCGTGACCATCGTGACCCACGTGTCCGTTCCCGTCCTGGGCTGCTCCTGGGTGCTGATGTGAGTGTGGTGCGTTCATTGCAATACTCCTGTGGATCATTCTTCGCGTTGATGAAAAAGTGTGGGTAGTACCTGGTATTCGCGGTGCGGCAGACAGCATTTATTTCCGCAAAGTCCGAGACTCCATGCGCTATTTGCGGGGGCTGCACCTTCTGCGCTGGCGATATTTGCCTGTTCAATCAGTTCAACGAGTGACGCGATAAATTGAGGATGGACACCAGCTGTTGCTGCGCGTACATAGCGCAGTCCGAGGTTGCGAGCCGTCGCTTTGGCTTCGGTGTCAAGATCGTAAACGACTTCCATATGGTCGTGAATAAAGCCGATCGGTAATACGACTACTGACTCTACGCCCGCATTTTTCAGTTCAGCGAGCCGATCATTAATATCCGGTTCAAGCCACGGTTGATGTGGCGGACCAGAGCGTGAGCAAAATGCCAAGTCAACCGGTATTTCTCGACCAAGACGGGCCGACAGCTCAGTACATAGCTGCATCCCGAAATCTAGATGCTGGCGTTTATAGTCTGAAATGGTGACACCGTTACCCGAGTTTTCATTCATTGCCGTGGGAATGGAATGGGTAACGAGCACTAAGTGCGCCTGTGGGTCAGCTGCCAATGGCGCTAAAGCAGCATCTACATTCGCAGCGAAGAAACCTGAAGTATGAAAATAGGCTGGAATCCGCGAAAGGGTGAAGCGGTTTGCAATCTCAGGTCCTAGCTCGGTCAATGCCTCAGCCAGATTCTCCCGGTACTGACGGCAACCCGAATAACTCGCATAGGCAGCTGTGAAAATACATAGCACGCGATGTAAGCCTTGAGCATCAAGTTCGCGCAGCGTATCGGTGAAGTAGGGGGTCCAATTCCTGTTGCCGATTACCACCGGCACTGGCACGTGCGAAGCGATCGCTGTGCGTAGTTCTTCATTGCGTTCGTTGATTGGGCTGGATCCGCCAAAAAGTTTGTAGTGCTCACTCACCATGAGTAGACGTTCATCGGGGATGCCTCGCCCACGGGTCGCATTGCGCATGAAAGGGAGGACATCGTCCATCTGACGTGGCCCACCGTAGGAGCAGAGCATGATTGCATCGAAGTTCATCACCATGCATTTCCCTTTCATGAGTATGAACCCGTTTTCCCCTCGTGAAATGACGTCCAGAGAACGCGGGAGCACCCTTGAGCGGAGCCACGTTGATATTACCTTGAGGCAGGAATTCTTCGAGGGAAAACAGAATACTGTTTCAGGCCCTATCAATCCCAACACGTCGGAGGCTCCGAAAGGGTGAGAATACACGTACGTGCAGCTCGTGCATGGTTATAACACCATTAATCGTCTACTCGAACGCAACGTGCTTTTCACTTTCCTTGACTCCGCGTTCCACGCTCACAGATAGTTGAGGACGACGCCGAGCCCGACCACGAAGTCGATAACAGAAAGAACTATGCACAGCGCTTTGGGGGTGAGGAAGGCTCCGTCGATGGGCTTGATTGTTAGCAACATCGAGGAAATCATGAGCAGCGCAGCTACCGACAGCGTGCGGGCGACTGGCACATTCGTCAGTACGGCGCACACGACCAACACCACAGCCACGGCGTAGACGGCGACGAAGCCGATTGTGCGCAGGCGGGGATGACGCCCCTCGGGGTCGTTGAGCATCGGAAGTGGAGTCATCACCATGCCGGTCGGGGCAAGAATTGCGGCCACAAGTGTGAAGGGCCACCAGGTGAAGTGCCGTCCACGTACAACAGTTGTTGCGGCAGGCGGAGTGGTCGGCGCAACGACGAAGCTCTCCGGCGCGGTGACGGCGGTGCGGAGTCCTCGTCCCGGTGAAACCAACTGGCGTGCCAAAACGGGTACGAATGCCAGGAAAGCGACGAGTCCGATCGCAAGGAACAGAATCGTGAAGTTAGCGGGGCCTCCTCCCCACGAGAAATGCACCACGAGCAGCGAGGTCACAGCGACGGCAAAGACGGGGGAAAAGAGCACGTGCCATCCTGCTGAACTACGACTCGTCATGCGCTGGCGCAGCCAAGTCGAGACCCTATTGCCTACCAGGAAAGAAGCGATCCAGGGAGCAAGCCGGGAATTACGCAGCGCGACACCAAGGCCGGTGAGTACGGACAGGATCATGGCAGCGATGCCAGGTGCAGGTGAACGCGGCTTGCTGTGGGCAGCGAAAGCCCAGGTAGTGGGAACAGCCTTGGAGACGTCAAGGCCTGTGTCGTAGACCTCGCGGTCGGGACGCAGCCCTTCAGTGGTTCCACGAAGCGAGGGGTCAAGACTGACTGCCTTTGCCCAGGCGCCCTGTGACTGGAGTGCCGCTTTGAAGCCCTCGCGTTCGGCCAGCATGACCGAAAGGTTTGCCCAGCCAAGCGCATAGTCGTGATTTGCTGTCACGGCCTGACGTAGAAGCGTCAGAGCCTCGTCTTTCTCACCGTTTTCGTAGCGCAAAAGCGCGGTGTTGTTGAGCGCGGCGAAAGTGGTGGCGTCTTTCTTGGTCACTTCCTCATATTCGGGCAGCGCTTCCTCGGTCTTCCCATTCTCTTGCAAAGCCCAGGCGTAGTTTTCCTGGTAGACCGGGGATGTGGGATCTGCTTCGTGAGCAGCCTGAGCGTAGACCAGCGCCTGGGCGGGATCGGTGCCCTGTTTAAGCATGATGGCCGCGAGATTGTTCGAGGCCGCGGCGCGCAAGGCTGAAAGTTCCGCAGATAAACGACCGTTGAACGAATTGAGATCGAGAAGGTGGGCATCGATAGCGGACAGAACCTCGGTGAAGGAGGAAGCAGCCTGGTTGAGATCCTCCAAATCAAGGTAAATCTCCCCCTTACGCTGCCAAATGAGGGCGGGGATCTCTACCTTATGAGAGGGGCTAAGGTGAGATGAGGCCTCCGGATCATTGCAACGTTCTAGGGCGGAATCGAGCACCTTGAGAGCTTCCCGAGCCGAACCTGCGGCATCAAGGGCAATACCGAATCTTGCTTGGGACAGACAAACTTTGATTCGCCCATCAAATACCATGCCTGAAACTCGGTCGTAGACGTCAACAAGCTCCTCCAGAGCGCTGGCTGAGGTGGCAAAGTCCCCCTGGAGGTAGGCAAGGTCGGCCGTATCGTCAAGGAGTCGGGTATAGGTATCGTAATCGTCACTACCTCTGGCGTTTAGGTCGTTCAATTCCTGTTTCACCAAGGCACGTGCCCGCTCAAACTGCCCATACTCCTTCAGAAGAGCAACTGCGTTGAACCCTTCATCATCGGTATGAGGAACGTCGGTATTATCACCTTGGAGTATCTGGATCTTGAGCTTGCTCGCCTTGCCGAGAGCAAAATCCTCAGTGATGACCCGAGACGCGATGTAGTCCGTGTCGTCAGGAAACAGGGAGTTGAAGCTTACTGTGCCTCCCCCCATGCCGCCTGCCCCGACATCGCCCGAGCGCGGTCGCTGGAGAATCTGCGCCATCGCGTTTGCTGTGTAAGGGATACCAAAATACGCGTAGCCCTTGAAGTCTTTGTATGACTGCTCGGGAATGGTGACAGCAAGGCGCTGAGAGCTCTCGTGAGGCTGAGCAATGATGGAAGCAGCCTGATCGTAGTCACCAAGCGCTGCATGCACCCCGGCCAGACTGCCCCAGAGAGGAGATTCTGGCTTGATCTCGTGGCTAATCTGCGCCGCGGCATCCTTGGCAGCCTCCTCCTGCTGGAGAAGAATCAGAGCACGGGTTGCCGTGAGTCCAGCTTCGGGAATCGAGGCAAGTGAACGAGCTTTGTTGGCGTTACTGAGCGCCTGCTCATACAGCCTCGTCTTGTTGAACCCGAAGGAGAAGAGGTAAGCTTGAGTAATCTGAGCCCACGCGAGCGCGGCATATCCGGTGGCTGAATCTGGGTGCCGATCAACGAACTCCTCCCACGGGGCAACCAGGTTATCCGGCTCCTTGGATACCATGATCTTGTAGTTCACTGTAGCTTCAAAGTAGTCGATGGAGCGTGTATCTGCACAGCTGGCAGCAACGCGCTCGCGGAAGCTTTCCTTCTCCTGCTCCCACTGCTCATTCTGAGTGGCCCAATCGGAGGCTGCAATCTTCGTCAGGGCAAAAAGGTTGGATGATGCCTCACATGAAACAGATGTGTCCAGAAGCTGTGTCCACAGGCTGTAGGCAGCCGAGACCAGGTAAGAATTTGGATTACCCGCAATGATGTTGGAACCTGGTTCACCGAGAGGAGGTGAGCCGACCGACTGGAGGAACAGACCAGCGGCAAGATTGTTGAGGTTTTTCTGCTCTTTCTTCGTTAGTTGATCCATGTGTGGCCAGATCGAGGCGATCTGGGAATCGACCTCATCATCGCGGAATCCCCGAAAACCCTCACCCTCATAGGCGCGAAGGTCGAAATCTTCATACGAGCCAGACGAGAATTTCTCAGGAGGAGCTAGGTGCTGGTACCAGCCGATGATCGTGTCTGCCAGCCCGTCAACGCCGAGTGGTTCAGAGACAGCCTCAAAGTAGCTGCGCCACTGCTCGATTGTGACTCCCTCTTCTTTGGAAAGTTCAAACGGAAACTTGGTGGCGGACGGGCTGTCATGGTCGAAGATCGGGAAAGTGTCGACGTCATAGTCCGTCCCAGATCCAGCCGGTGCCAAGGCGTAGACGTCTGGTGATTCGCCTGTGGCATTGGGATCCTGACCATTCAGGTAGAGCGAGTCGACGCTCGCCCGAGCAGCCAGAGGGAAGCCAAGCGACACCACGATGCCGAGAACAAGGACCGTCAGAGCGATCACCTGAGCGGCGCCCCAGCGCGAGCGTAGACTTCGACGTTGCTTTGCAGGTCGTGCCGGTGACACGGGGACGAAGGGCTCCGGATTGGGCGCAGTGAACTGCTCCCCGGAAGTTGGCATACCAAAGGTCGACTCGGTCGCGGGCAAACCCACAGGTCGGCCATCGCGATTTAAGCCGGCAGTGTTCAGGGAATCATTCTGGTCGGGGGGGGGGGGAGAGATCATCGGAAGCAACCTCGATTCCAAGACGGGAACGAGGAAATTTTAGCAGTAACTATGGGAGGCCCGCAGGAAAATTGAACACATCTCCGTCATTGCTAGCTGCATCAGCTTCCTCACCCAAAAGGACGCTGACGAACAGGCTGACTTTCAGCAGCCCTCTCGGAGCCGCGTGCGGCTCTCGTGAGCTCACGCGAGGTGAGAGATGTCAGTGGGATGAGGGTTTCGGGTTATTGGCCAATAGGCCAGATTTGAGAGTAGATCGCCCTGTCAACGATGAAGCCCGGAACCTCAATCGTTGAGATTCCGGGCAAAACGTCGGGCTGGCGGGATTTGAACCCACGACCCCTTGACCCCCAGTCAAGTGCGCTACCAAACTGCGCCACAGCCCGTATCCAGTTGTTGCGCTGCCGAAGCAACCACATGATGATAGCCCGCCAGAGGCCCCTCGTGCCAATTGGTCTACGAGACTCTGATCACGTCGCAATCAGTTCTGGGCAAGGCGCCCGCGCAAGTTCTCATCAACGAGGGCGAGCACCGCGGCAACAACCCCTTCAATACCTAAGCCCGTTGAATCGACGACATCCACGCCCTCGGCAGGTTTCATGAATTCAGCGACCGTCAGATCTGCCTGATCGCGATCATGGACTTGGGCACGAACAATCTCCAGGTGTTCAGGGGAAACATCTCCGTAGAGTTCGAGGGTGCGCCTCTTGAGCCGTGCTTCTTCATCGGCAAGGAGAAGAACCCGCACGTCGGCATCGGGACAGACAACCGTGGTGATGTCACGTCCCTCGGCGATCATGCCCGATCCCAATGCTCGAGCTTCCATCATCCGGCATCGCTGCTCAGTGGCCATCCAGGAACGAACCTTGAGGTTTGTTGAAATGTGGCGAATCTGGAGAGCGATACGGGGCTGACGAATCGCGTCCGTCACTTCCACATCTCCTACCCACAAGTGAGGATTCTCGGGATGGGAGTCCATTCGCAAGTCCATATGTGCCGCCGCCTGAGCAACCGCATCCGTATCGGAGGGATCGAGGCCTTCCTCAAGGACATACCACGTCAGGGCGCGATACATCGCTCCCGTGTCGAGGTAGCCGATTCCCAGACGTGAGGCGAGAATCTTCGAGACGGTGGACTTTCCCGAGCCTGCTGGCCCATCGATGGCGATGGTGATGCCAACTCGTTCAATCGCTGAGTGACGCTGCGCGGTGTCCACGGGGTCTCCGTTCGATAGGGCTGTGATGCTCATCAGACAATGGTGACTATTCGACTAATTGATGGGCGAATGCGCAATCACTCGCCACCCTCGCTCATCAAGAGCCCGTTCGGTTCCGCTGAGTTGAGCCGGATCGATGCTCACGCGTGCAAGACCAACGCGCTGACCTGACGAATGCTCCAGGGCAAGATCTTCAATGTTGACGTTGATCTCCCCGAAATCACCGAAGAGTCTGGCGAGTTCGCCTGGAGCATCGGGAACAAGCACTTCAACTTCCGCATAGCGGCGCGGCGCTCCCCCATGCTTGCCGGGAATCCGGGAGACTCCCTGGTTTCCAGCGGAAATCACACGGTTAACTGCGCCAACGCTCCCCCCGCGTAATGGCCCACGTTCGGCAGCGGCCTCAAGGTGAACAATGAGGTCGTCGAGGTCACTGCGGATCCGCGTGAGAATCTCGCACACAGGTCCGGCATTGCCCGCAAGGATTGCTGTCCACAGTCGAGGATCCGAGGCCGCGATCCGCGTTGTATCCCGAAGCCCTCCACCCGCAAGATCAAGCGCATGAGCCGGTGCTTCCGTCAGACGTGCCGCAAGCATTGAGGCAACGAGTTGCGGGACGTGGGAAACCAGGGCAACAGAACGATCATGCGCCGTCGCATCCATTTCGATCGGCACGGCCCCAACGTCGCCGGCGAGTGCGCGCACCGCCAAAATAGCATGCGGCGAGGACGATTCGTGCGCAACAATCACCCACGGGCTTCCGTAGAAGAGATCGGTATCTGCCGCTCCCGCGCCGGAACGTTCCCGACCGGCCATCGGATGTGATCCGACGTAACGACTGGCAATCGTTGGGTCACCAAGGCGCTGGGATTCAGCGAGTACATCGGCAACAACAGCAACCTTGACTGAGGCGACATCGGTGACAATCGCCTCCGGGTAGGTTCTCAGAGCCTCGATGACACACACGTCAGCGACGTCTGGGGGAACGGCAACAACCACGAGGGCGGGAACGACATCAGGAGCATCTGCCCGAGGTGTTCCAGCTCCGATATCTTGAGCGAGCCGAAGTGACGTTGGAGATGTGTCATCAAGGATGACGTCGATTCCTCCCGCTCTCAGACACAGGCCCAGCGAAGCGCCCAGAAGCCCGGACCCGATGATGAGGACGGGACCGCGAGTGGCAACAGCCCGCTGCGGTGACGAATGCGTATTTCCCATGTTCGTTGACGATGCGTCCATATCTGCAACAGACGTGTCCCCCGGAGTCGTGGCTTCCTTACCGAGGGATCGCCTACGTTCGGTAGATCCGCTCATCTCAGAGTCCAACGGCACCGTACAGAGCCGTCAGGGCATTGCCTTTGACGCGCCGCGTTGTTCCAGGTTGGAGACGATCGAGGTGGATCGGCCCGAATCCTGTACGCACAAGCTCACGGACAGGGAAACCGACGGCATCCATCATGCGTCGAACAAGTCGGTTACGTCCCTCGTGGACAACGATTTCCACCGTCGTGATGTCACCGTAGGTGTCGACAACGCGGAAAGAATCAACGGCAATGGGTCCGTCTTCAAGTTCGATGCCTTCAAGGAGTCGCCGCTTCACACCGGCTTTGACCTCACCGTGGAGACGAGCAACGTAGGTTTTGCTGATCTCGTAGGACGGGTGCGTCAGCCGGTTTGCCAGTTCTCCGTCGTTCGTGAGCAACAAAAGCCCTGAGGTATCAATGTCGAGGCGCCCAACGTGGTAGAGGCGCTCAGGGTAGTCAGCGATCATGTCGGCAATGGATGGACGACCTTCCGGGTCCGACATCGTCGAGACAACGCCGACGGGCTTATTGATTGCCAGAACAATGTGTTTGGTTTCGTCAAAAATCAGGCGTTCACCATCAACGTGAATCACTTGACGAGTGGGGTCGACGCGCACCCCCTGCGAGCGGACAACCTGTCCGTCCACCATGACACGTCCATCGGCGATCATGTATTCGGCGGCTCGACGCGACGCGACGCCCGCTTGGGAAAGAACCTTTTGTAGGCGGATCCCGCCTTCGACATACGGATCATTCTTCACAGCTGTTCCTCCAGTTCATCCAGCTCAGCGCTGTCGGGCAAATACGGGGCAAGCGGCACCAATTCGTCAAGGGAATTAAAGCCCATTTTCTCCAGGAACATCGGGGTCGTTGCGTAAAGGTGCGCTCCCGATTCCTGCTGGCCGACATCTTCGACCAGTCCCCTTGCCACTAGCGTACGCACCACCGCGTCAACATTCACCCCGCGGATATGCGAGATGCGCGACCGTGAGATCGGTTGGCGATAAGCAATGACAGCAAGTGTCTCTAATGCTGCCTGTGAAAGTTTCGACTGAGCGGTGCCCACAACGAAGCGCCCAACGATATGCGCCCAGGTCGGATTGGAGTAGATACGCCACCCTCCTGCGGTGGCACGTAGCTCAAAGCCCCGAGCCCTCGTTCCCTCGCGTTCTCCCCGGTATTCTGCGGAAAGCTCCTCCAAAGCCTCATTGACGAGGACGGAGTCGACTCCCAGAGCCTCGGCAAGATCTTCCACGTACACGGGCTCGGAAGCAACCATGAGCACGGCCTCAAGTGCCGGAAGAATATCCTCGACGTATTCGTTCACAGTCCCCTCGTCTTCACTCATTCGTATCGCCGTTCATGTACGCAACATCACCATCGGGTGATTGTTCCTCGACATTGTCGCCATTGGGAGAAGTTGTGTCCGATCCCGTCACCGAATCGGACTGAGCCGGCCCGTAGTCGTCAAAGTCCCCGACGTCCTCGTCCTCGCCCCCAACCCAGGAGATGTCGAGATTCCCCAGGGCTTCCTCCTGGTGGAACTCAACTTTGTGGAGACGGAAAAGTTCAAGCAAAGCAAGGAAACGGGAGACGACGACCGCAGTTGAAGCGGCGTCGGCAACGAGCTGATGAAATGTGGCTCGACCGGCGGCGCGAAGTTTGGCGGCGATGATCTGCGCCTGCTGGCGAACTGGAACAACCGGATCATGGAGGTGAGTGACGCTGACCGTTGGTGGCTGCTGCGTCAGCAGATCCGCCAAAATTCGGGCGAGGTCCTCCCCTGTGGCAACCCAGCGAAGTTCAGGAAGGAGCTGGGCGAAATGAGGTTCAAGGGGAACCGACCGAGGAAAATACGCAGCATTCGTTTCGAGGTTCTGGCTGATTGTTGCCGCAGCGGACTTGAATGCGCGGTATTGGAGGAGACGTGAAAAAAGCAGATCGCGTGCTTCGAGGTCCTCGGCGGAGACATTGTGGTCTTCGCCGTCATCGGGCAGTAACTGTGCGGCCTTCATATCGAGGAGCGTGGCTGCAACTACGAGGAACTCGGTTGTGCGCGACAGGTTGGGAAATGCCTGCATGTAGGCGATGAACTCATCCGTCACCTGGGCGAGAGCGATTTGCGTCAGGTCAAGTCGTTTGCGTGCGATGAGCTGGAGGAGAAGATCGAACGGCCCCTCGAAATTCGACAGGTTGACGTGGAACTGATCGATCGTTCCCTGGTGTTCCCGTTCGGATTGGCGAGAAGAATCCCCCGCTTCACTTTCTCCGCGGCCCCCTAAGATCGGCGAAGGAGCGGCGTCAACTCCGTGACCTGACGTCGGTGTTGCGACGGCGTTATGCGGCGTCACCGCGCGCGATGAGTTCACGAGCAAGCCTCCGATAGGCGTGGGCCCCCGGGTGAGATGGCGCATACGTGGTGATCGGCTCCGTAGCGACCGAAGCATCGGGGAACTTAATTGTTCGACCAATGCGCGTGGTGAACAGTAGATCTCCGAAGGCCTCGTCAAGGCGCTGAAGCACCTCGCGAGAATGCAGGGTGCGTTGATCGACCATTGTTGCGACGATGCCGTCGATCGTCAGGCGCGGATTGATGCGGTCGCGAACGGTTTCAATCGTCTCAACAAGTAGCGCAACACCACGCAGGGCAAAAAACTCCGCTTCAACGGGAACAATGACGCCGTGAGCCGCCGTGAGGGCATTGACCGCAAGCAGACCGAGGGACGGCTGACAGTCGATGAGGATGACGTCATAGTCGTCGTCGATCTGACGCAGAACCCGTGCGAGAGCTGACTCTCGTGCGACCTCGGTAACCAGCTGCACTTCGGCTGCTGACAGGTCGATATTCGCGGGAATAATGTCAAGTCCTTCGACATTCGTGTGACAGATCGCATCCCGAGCTTGGGCTTTCGGATTCATCAGCAGCGTGTAAATCGTTTGGTCAAGCTCAAGGGCATTAACTCCCAGCCCAACCGAAGCAGCGCCCTGAGGGTCAAAGTCAACAATGAGAACGCGACGCCCATATTCGGCAAGAGACGCACCCAGGTTGATCGTTGTGGTGGTCTTTCCGACACCGCCCTTTTGATTACACATCGCGATGATCCGGGCGGGCCCGTGCCCAGTCAGCGGAGCGGGTACGGGAAAATCGTCGGCACCGCCGGGGAAGTCGTCGGTCAAGGTGGGCTGCGCATCATGTGTCACAAAGGCAATTCTAGGTCATGAGGACTCCCCTGCCAGACTTTTGGACTGTCACCCCGCATCTGCCACCTATTCGTGCGGCTTCCAACTAAATCTCGCCAGCGCATAGGGCATGAGCGGACACGCCGCTAACGCGTCGCAATAGTGACAGTCCTCCCCCTCCCAAACATAGAGGGAACGCTCAGGCTCGTGCCCGAGGATGGGATGACCGATACATTTCACGCAGCGTCGTCGCCGTGACCTTCGTATAAATCTGTGTTGTCTGCACCGAGGCGTGACCAAGAAGCTCCTGGACATCACGCACAGATGCCCCTCCCTCAAGCAAATGAGTGGCAAAGGAATGCCGAAGCGTATGCGGAGAAATATCACGATCAATCCCAGCGGCAGCGGCATAGCGCTGAATAATTTCCCACGCACTTTGTCGGGAGAGCGCTCGTCCTCGTAAATTCAGGAAAAGAACACCACTGGAATGACCTTTCGCCGCAAGAATTGGCCGAGAACGCACGAGGTACGCCCCAAGTGCCTCCCGCGCATAGTGCCCCATCGGGACGAGACGTTCCTTGCGGCCCTTCCCGAAGAGGCGAACAACCGACAGCTCGTCGTCGAGGTCAATGTCATCGACCGCCAGGCTCACGACCTCCGAAACACGCGCCCCCGTTGCGTAGAGCAACTCAAGGAGAGCGGCATCGCGTAGCGACCGGGCATCATCCCCGCGATGGGCCGCATCCAAGAGGGCAGCAACCTGATCCACGCTCAGGGCTTTGGGAAGATGCTCCCCCTGTTTCGGTGGACGAACCCTGGCCGCAGGATCTAACTGAGCAACCTTCTCTCGAAGAAGAAAACGATGAAAACCGCGAATTGCCGCCGCCGCACGAGCCACGGACGAGGACGCCGCTGGCTTTCCGGTAAGTTTCCCCGACGACAAAGCAGCGAGGTGTTCCTCGACGACTGCCGGAGTCACCGCATCCGCGAGTGTGATGTTACGAGAGTCAAGATCGTCAACGTAGCGAGTGATGTCGCGGCGATAGTTCGACAGCGTGTGCGGTGAAGCACCACGTTCAACACGTAGGTGATCCAACCAATCATTCGAGAGGTCACGCAAGCTTTCCACGGGTCACACCCTAGGTCGAATGTGTGTGAGCAGGTGCGCAAGAGTGCAGCGCGTGTCGGATCCGTAGGTAAAGTCTTAGAATAGTTGAGGAAACCCTACGCCCCGATGTTGGGGCCCGAAACGGCTGGAGGCCGATGTGACACTCAAATGGGACCAGATCGATGATCGCGCAGTCGCGACCGCCAAGGTTCTTGCAGCAGACGCAGTAGAAAAAGTAGGAAACGGACACCCCGGAACAGCAATCTCCATTGCTCCGGCCGCGTACCTGCTGTACCAGCGTCATATGAATATTGATCCGAAGGACGACCGCTGGATTGGCCGTGACCGCTTCATCCTCTCTGCGGGACATTCTTCCCTCACCCAGTACATTCAGCTCTACCTCGCCGGAATGGGCCTCGAACTTGACGACCTCAAATCCCTGCGCACCGCAGGTTCCCTGACGCCCGGGCACCCCGAATACCGCCACACCAAAGGCGTTGAAATCACCACCGGTCCACTCGGAACAGGTATCGCCTCCGCCGTTGGCTTCGCCATGAATGCTCGTCGCGTCCACGGCATCCTCGACCCTGAAACCCCCCTCGGTGAGTCCGTGTTCGACCACCAGGTGTACGTCCTTTCCGGCGACGGCTGCCTCGAAGAAGGTGTCTCCGGTGAAGCCTGCTCCCTTGCGGGTACGCAGAAGCTGGGCAACCTCACTCTGATCTGGGATGACAACCACATCTCCATTGAAGACGACACGAAGATCGCTTTCACCGAAGATGTTCTCAAACGCTACGAGGCGTACGGCTGGCACGTCCAGCGCGTCGATTGGCTTTCCGAAGACGGTTCCTACACCGAGGACGTCGCCGCTCTCTCCGAAGCCCTCGACGCGGCAAAGGCGGTCACCGATAAGCCCTCGCTCATTGCGGTTCGCACGATCATTGGCTGGCCAACCCCCGGCAAGCAGAACACCGGAGGGATCCACGGCTCGAAGCTCGGAGCTGAAGCTCTCGCAGGGTTGAAGACCACGCTCGGCCTCGACCCCGAAAAGTCCTTCGACGTTGACCAGGAGGCAGTGGACGCGGCTCGCGCGAACGTTGCTCAGCGCTGCGCCGACTACCGCAAGGACTGGGACGCTCGCTTTGAGGCATGGAAGGCAGCCAACCCCGAGCGCGCCGCCCTGCTTGAGCGCCTGCAATCAGGGAAGCTTCCCGAAGGCTGGGAGAAAGCTCTGCCAACTTTCGAGGCCGGGAAAGCCGTTGCAACTCGCGCAGCATCCGGTCAGGTCCTCAACGCCATCGCCGATGTGCTGCCCGAGCTTTGGGGTGGGTCTGCTGACCTCGCTGGCTCGAACAACACCTTCATCAAGGGACACCCGTCATTCCTCCCCGAGGGCCGTTCCTCTGAGGCATTCTCCGGCAACGAGTTCGGCCGTAACCTGCACTTCGGTGTGCGTGAATTCGGCATGGGTGCCGTGATGAACGGTATTGCCGCTGACGGCCCAACCCGCGTGTACGGTGGCACGTTCTTCGTGTTCTCCGACTTCATGCGCGGTGCTGTCCGTCTTGCCGCACTCATGGACCTGCCCGTCACCTACGTGTGGACGCACGACTCCATTGGTGTGGGCGAGGACGGCCCAACACACCAGCCCATTGAGCATCTCGCGTCCTACCGTGCGATCCCGAACCTGGCGATCGTGCGTCCCGCGGATGCAACCGAAACCGCCCAGGCGTGGAAAGCCGTGCTTGAGCAGTCGCACCCTGCGGCCCTCGTACTGTCGCGTCAGAACCTGCCGAACCCGGCGCGTGATGAATCCACCGGTTTTGCGTCCGCCGAGAACCTCGTCAAGGGCGCGTACGTTCTGGCTGACACCGAGGGAACCCCCGATGTCATCCTCCTGGCGTCCGGCTCCGAGGTATCCATCGCTCTTGAGGCTCGCGAAACACTGGCAGCTGAGGGCGTTGCCGCTCGCGTCGTCTCCGTGCCCTGCATGGAGTGGTTCGAGCAACAGAGCGCAGAGTACCGCGAAGAAGTTCTTCCCTCCGCCGTCAAGGCACGCGTCTCCGTTGAGGCAGGTATCGCCCTTCCGTGGTACCGCTGGATTGGCGAGGCCGGCCGCGCAGTTTCCCTGGAGCACTTCGGTGCCTCCGCTGCCGGTGATCTCCTGTTCTCAGAGTTTGGAATCGATGCCGAACACGTGGTTTCCGCTGCAAAGGAATCCATTGACGCTGCCCGCGCCTGAGCGTCTCTTTTATTGGTGAGCTGACAAGCTCACCAAGCCGGAGTGGCCGTGAGAGTAGTAGCGAACTGCTCTCACGGCCCCACTTATTCAGCCACTCGGATCCTAAAGACGTGTGGTCAACATCCAGCACGGTCTTTCAGGGAGTGTTCCTGGCCGCATCATTCGTCAAGTTGCAGCTTCTTGAGGATCCGCTTCCGACGGACGACGAAGAATACTCCACCGGCAGCAGCTGCCAGCATGAACCCGGCAACGATCACCACAAAGAGCGGGAGTCCTGCGCTTACCGTGATGGGGATTCGCGTACCAACGAAGCGATAGTCTTCGTTCCACCCAACAACAACGAGTTCATGCTGACCGTTGGTCACTCTGGGGAGCGTCAGCTTCCCAGACACCATCCCCTTGTCGTCCACAGGAAGGCTTCCAACAGTTTGAGGTGTGGAACGCACTTGAATGAGAACGCGTGTTTTTGGAGCCATTCCTTCCAGGTGAACATCAACAGCATCTCCTTGCGCGACAGCACGTTTCTCAGTGGACTGAGTAAGTTCCGCTGCATCAACCGATGCCTGTAAATCCTTTCGATCGACATCGATACGCACAACACCGGGTGCGACATTCGACGTCAGAGCCTGGATGATACGGTCACCCGCCGTGATCCGCACGCGCGGCGCTTGCTGGCGGAGCTGAAGGTCTTCGCTCTTGGACCAGGCAATTAATGTTTGCGCCCACCGATGATGCCCTTCCCTATTGGGGTGGAAGAGTTCCGGGAAGGTTGCGTCATAGTCTTTATCCCATTGAGATTTTTCCAATGACAGTCTTGTCTTGAAGTCATCAGCACTGCGTCTGACGGCATCGCTGAGCGTCAGACGGACGAAGTAGGAGTCCTCGACACAGATTGAATGTCCTGCGGCCATCGTGATCACTGGCTCAGAGAAATAGACAGGGTACCCCTGTGCCTGCGCCTCCTTGACCTCAGTTCGGATGCGTTCATTGAGCGTGGCAAGCAAACGCTTTGACATGGCAATTTCTGAGGAGGTGAACCCGTTTAGACCGAAGTGATTACACTTGCCTCGACTCGGACTCCAGAACGGATCAGGGTACGGTGAAACGATCAGTGGAGCAAGTTTTCCTCCGCGTTTCGCAATGAGTTCCTTGCTGTTAATGACCTCAGAAAGCTCCATATAGCTGCCGCTCATATGCGCGAGGTGTGAGACAAAATCTCGGTATTTGCGTTCGTTACTTTGACAGTCGTGAAGGAAGCATTCTTTGACGATATCGCTAAACCCAATGTCATTTCCACCCATCGTCAGCACAACAACATCGGGGTTCTCGATCTTTCTTAGCAGGTCGATTTGCGAGACTTGTTTCTCGGAGGCCCCTCCAAGGACATCTCGTGTGGTCGCCCCGGAACAGGCGATGATTTTCGTATTTTTTCCCCCAATGAGTTGACCGTAGACGTTCGGGGATCGGTGACATGAGGGGGGATGCGTGTTCGCATAGTCGCCCGCCCCTTCACCCGAGGAATATGAGTCACCCAAAACGACGACAGTTCCCCCATGAGAAGCCAATAGCTCTCCACCATCGTGACGTGTGAGGTCGTGATCGGTGATCTCCATATTTCCGGTCTTGACAACAGCTCCCTTACCGTGAACGCCGGCATACACCTTCCATTGGTAGCGGGGGTTCGTGTCGCCACTGATGAGGAAACGCCATGTCCGTCGTATCGTCCCATGTGCCTCAATTGTCGACAGTGGATACCTCACCGGCGAGTAGTGCTTGACGCCGCTGGGTGAGACAGGAGCAGTCGTCGCGTTCGAATCATTCGTGGACCCGACAACGGGGAGGACGTCAATTGCCAGTGCCGCACCTGTTACCGGCTCATCTTTGGGATTCGTGATCGTTGCGGTCACCGAAGTCATATCGCCACGGCGAACCGATTCCAGCGCAGTGACATCTAACTGGAGATCCTGGTCCTTGTATTCCTCGATCTCCTTGAGAAGATCCTCAGAGTTTTCCGTCGACGTAAACGATCCGCCCGTGACCTTGGCCAAACACTCAAGATCTTGCGTTGACTCGCTACCCATATTGAATGCAACCGCGGCGACCTCAATCTCGAAGCCTTCATTGATAATTCCCCGAGCCGCCTCGCATGCCGGGATTCCGCAGTTCGCCAAACCATCGGTCACCAGAACGATATGTGCGGCGTGATACCCCTGAGCTTTGAGCTCCGCGACAACTTTCTGCAAGGCTGGCCCAGTGGGAGTATCGCCGTTTGCGGTGAGCAGTCGAATCTGTGCATCAACGTTAGTGGGATCGGGTTTTTTCAAGGGCTCCATATCCGGCACCCAACTTCCCGCCGCACAGCCCTCGACCGACGCTCCACCGGGGTACGTCCACAACCCTAAGTCCACGTTGTCTCCGCGCTCGCGGACAAGGTCCGACATCAGTGTCTGTGCAGCGAGCAACTTATTCTGCCCATTGTTGTCGTTATCAGCCATTGAGCTCGACGTGTCGAAGACGATGACCAGGGGTTTCTCAGACTGCGCATGTGCAGAGGGAACCGAGACTAGGGCAACAAGGCTTAACACCACAGCGAGGATCGTACATAGCATCCGATGCAACCGCGACATCATTGTTCTCCCTGAAGCGTCGCGATCTCATCCGTTGATCCCTTGACCCGCACATCCGCAAGCACAGCGCTTCCGTCCTCGCCAATGACGTGCACCTCAAGACGTAACACACCGGTCACATCCACTCCCAGGGGAACCGGTGTGGCATATGCTGCCGTCACCGAAGCGAGCTGCTTGCCATCACCAACGACGGTGACCGTTACGCGCGAGTCAGTATCGTCCGTGTCGCTGACACCGACGATTCCTTCGAGATACATCGCTTTTCTGTTGAGCAACCAGCCATAGGTGTATCCCTCCTCCGACCGGCCTGGGGAACAGCGGAGAGAGTTCGCATATTCGGTGCCATTGACGCTCTCCGCTCCTCGCGAACACGAACTATCAACTGTGTTGAGCTGCGAAAGGAAGATCGAACTTCCCGCCTGAGCGAGGGTCAGCTCGACGCTTGCCGGTAGAGGATCCCCTTCTTTGACGCTTGCCTGAATCACCGTTCCGGTTGGACTTCCCATCGCATACTTCTCGACGACTGTGGGCTCCACACCGAACGCCCGAAGCGTCTCAAGGGCTTCCTTCTTGGCCGAACCGATGACACGCGGCATCTTCGCCTGCTCCGAAACCGTCAGAGTGATCTTGCTTCGACGAGCCTCACCCATAACAGGATCCTGCGCAATCACTAACCCGGGTTGTCCTCCCCACTGCTTTGATTCGACGGTGACATCCGCCAAGGAAATATCCATATCTGCAAGGATTTGTTTCGCGTCATTGAGCGGCAGTCCCCGCACATCGGGCATCTGATTGTCGAGGACGGCCCCGCCCGACTGTGCTGATTCGTCGGGGCGTGAAGCAGCCGCTGAATCAACGGGCCCCTGCGCGTGTGTCTGAATGAGGCTCTGAACAAACCATCCGCCAATGAAAGCCGCTGCCAATGCAGCAAAGGAGAAAAGAGCTATTGCAACGACGCCTGTCTTTCGCAGCGAGCGCCGCAGTGTTGCTTTCGGATCGTCATCGGGTGCCGCCGCAGGCTTCTGAAGAGCTTTTCTGTGGCGACGCAAGAGCGTTGGTGTCTGTTTGGGACCGTCATTCGGGGTCCCTTGCGAAGGATCCGGCGCTGGGGTCTGCCCATCGGGTGGGGTCAGTGCGTGGTTCCCCGGCTCCGCCGCGAGCACGTCCGAGGTCTGCGCATCGGGTGGAGGTGGCGCTGGTGTCGAATTGGGTGGAAAGCCGGTGAGTGGGGTGCCGACATCATGCGGAATCGGATCAGTTGGGCCCGGAGCTACCTTTTCTCCCGGATGCGGAGCTCCGAACTGTCCTGGGCCATAGTGTTGGGGTGGCTGAACGGGACTGGCGGGGATCTGACCGAAGGACAGTCCACACACCGGGCATCGGTCAACATTCGGTCGGTGCAGGGAACCACACTGGGGACAGGTCGGCATTGACTTCTCCAAGATTAGTCGGCAACTATGGTTTCTCTCACTATACGTGATGGAGCCGTCAGCGTTGGCCTAACCAGAGAGATCACCCACACCGCGTTCACATGATGGTCAGCTCTTCCGCGGCTCCGTCCTCGTCCCCCCCTAAAAACTCCAACGGCAACCAGGGCCGAGGGACGCGACACGCAAGCGGAAAAGGAAACGCGGTTGTCCTCGTCGTTGAGAACAACCGCGTCACGTCTGGCACGCAGCGTAGAACGCTCGCGGCAGAGAGTGAAAGTCAGAAACCTACCCAGCGCTGAAGCACGCCGTAGGCAACGATGGTGACCACCCAGATGACGAGAACACCGAGGGTAATGCGATTAAGGTTGCGCTCGGCAACACCGGAGGAGCCGGCGTTCGATGTAATCCCGCCACCGAACATATCGGACAGGCCACCACCGCGCCCCTTGTGCATGAGCACGGTGAGGGTCAGCAGGAGGCTCGCAATGATGATGAGCACGATGAGAGTAATGTGAAGAATTGCCACGTGAATTCCGATTTCTCAACTGATAGGGACCGTCGACAGTCTAATAGGCAAAACGCTCGGGGGCCAACCTGCACGGGCGAAATGTCCGCCACGTGAGGAGGCCCCCGGCGTCGAACTCAGCGATCAGGCGTAGAAACGCGCCATCTCAGCAAAAGAATCAGCCTTGAGTGAGGCACCACCAATGAGGGCACCATCAATGTCGGCCTGAGCCATGAGTTCCTTGATGTTTCCGGGCTTGGCGGAACCACCGTAGAGAACACGCGTGGCCTCGGCAGTAGCTTCACCGAAGTCCTCACGCAGAGCCCCGCGGATTGCACCGCACACTTCCTGGGCATCATCAGAGGTCGCGGTCTCGCCGGTGCCGATTGCCCAGATGGGTTCGTACGCAATGACGATCTTCGCGACGTCCTCAGCGGACCATCCCTTAAGAGCAGCCCGAATCTGACCGAGGACGAACTCGACATGCGTGCCGGCCTTGCGGACCTCAAGGGCCTCGCCACAGCACAGGATCGGGGTCATTCCCGCGTCAAGAACCTTGCGAGCCTTCTGGCCAACGAGCTCATCGGACTCATTGTGGTATTCGCGACGCTCCGAGTGTCCCATGACCACGTAGGTGCATCCCAGCTTCGTCAGCATCTCGGTGGAGATCTCACCGGTGTACGCACCGTTATCGTGGATCGACACGTCCTGTGCACCGTACTTGATGCCAAGCTCATCGGCATCAACGATCGTCTGGACGGTCCGAATGTCGGTGAACGGAGGGATCACGAGGACCTCGCACTTGTCGAAGTCGTGGTTGTGATCCTTGAGTTCCATCGCAAGGCCCTGGACGAGATGGTTCGCCTCAAGGTGATCCATATTCATCTTCCAGTTGCCTGCCATCAGCGCAGTGCGTGCCATTTTTCAGTCCTCCAGAACTGCAATACCGGGCAGAACCTTGCCCTCGAGGAGCTCGAGGGAAGCGCCGCCACCAGTGGAAATGTGAGAGAAGGTGGATTCATCGAATCCGAGAGTACGGACGGCTGCGGCCGAATCACCGCCGCCAATCACCGAGAACATGCTGCCATCGGACAGAGCCTTAGCAACAGCCGCTGTACCAGCTGCGAATGCCTCGAACTCAAAGACACCCATCGGACCGTTCCACGCAACGGTCTTGGCCGTGGCCAGCTTGTCGGCGAACAGTTTCTGCGACTCAGGGCCAATGTCGAGACCCATCTGATCGGCGGGAATCGCGTCAACAGACACAACCGTCGAGGGAGCATTCGCGGCGAACTCGGGGGCAACAACAACATCGGTGGGCAGAACGAGGTCCACGCCTCGTTCTTTCGCCTCGTCAATGTAGGCCTTCACAGTGTCGATCTGATCCTCTTCGAGGAGCGACTTGCCCACAGAATGCCCTTGAGCAGCGAGGAAAGTGAAAACCATTCCGCCGCCGATGAAGAGCATGTCAGCTTTCTTCAGGAGGTTCGCGATGACGCCGAGCTTGTCAGAGACCTTCGAGCCACCAAGAACAACCGCGTAGGGACGCTCCGGCTCCTCAGTTGCCTTACGCAGCGACTCGATCTCGTTGACTACAAGGAGACCAGCCGCGGAAGGAACAAGCTTCGCAATGTCATAAACAGATGCCTGCTTGCGGTGCACAACACCGAAACCATCCGAAACGAAAGCGTCACCAAGCTCCGCGTACGCGCGAGCAAGCTCTTCACGCTCCTCATCAACCTTCGAGGTTTCGCGCGCATCGAAACGAACGTTTTCGAGGAGGGCAATCTGGCCTTCTTCAAGGGCAGCAACCGTTTCCTTTGCGGAATCTCCAACGGTGTCACCTGCAAGTGTCACGGGAGCATCAATGAGCTCGCCGAGACGCTGCGCAACGGGAGCCAAAGAGAACGCCGGATCAACCGTGCCCTTTGGGCGGCCAAGGTGAGCCATGACGACAACTTTCGCGCCGGCCTGAACAAGTTTTTCAAGCGTCGGCAGGGCCGCACGGATTCGCCCGTCATCGGTGATGACGCCATCTTTAAGCGGAACGTTAAAGTCTGAACGGACGAGGACGCGCTTGCCGCGCAGGTCGCCGAGAGTATCAATTGACCTCATTGAATGAACCTTTCTCACGAAGTCTGAACGCGGAATAATCCGCCGAAACGAAGATGAATGTCTGAGCAACAAACGCCCGCACACACTGGGGTGTGCGGGCGTCCGTTGTTAGCCAATCACGCGATAGCGCGATGATCTCAGGCGAGCTTCGAGCCAACCAGAGCGGTCAGCTGCACGAGGCGGTTGGAGTAGCCCCACTCGTTGTCGTACCAGGACAGGACCTTCACGAGGTTGCCAATGACCTTGGTCTCGTTGGCATCGAAGATCGAGGAGTGCGGGTCACCAACGATGTCGGTGGAGACGATCGGATCTTCGGTGTAGGCCAGAACGCCCTTGAGTTCACCCTCAGCAGCAGCCTTGACAGCAGCCTTGATCGACTCAACGGAAACTTCCTTCTCCGCCTCGAAGGTGAGGTCGGTGAGGGAGCCGGTCGGGGTGGGAACGCGGACGGCAAGGCCGTCGAACTTGCCCTTGAGTTCAGGCAGAACGAGAGCGACAGCCTGAGCAGCACCGGTCTTCGTCGGGATCATGTTCAGGGCAGCGGCGCGGGCGCGACGAAGGTCGCCGTGGGGCGCGTCGAGGACGCGCTGGTCGCCGGTGTAGGAGTGGATCGTCGTCATGATGCCGCGGACGATGCCGAAGTTCTCGTGAAGAACCTTGGCCAGCGGAGCGAGGCAGTTAGTTGTGCACGAAGCGTTGGAAATGATGTTGTGCTTCGCGTTGTCGTACTCGCCCTCGTTCACGCCGATGACGAAGGTGCCGTCAACGTTCTTTGCCGGAGCGGAAATAACGACCTTCTTGGCGCCGGCGTCGATGTGAGCCTTTGCCTTCTCACCGTCGGTGAAGAAACCGGTGGATTCGACGACAACCTCAACGCCGAGATCGCCCCAGGGCAGGTCGGCAGGGTTGCGCTGGGCAAGAACCTTGATGGACTTGCCATTGACAACGATGGACTCGTCATCGTAGGAAACCTCACCGTTGAAACGGCCGAGGATCGAATCGTACTTAAGAAGGTGAGCGAGAGTCTTGGTGTCGGTGAGGTCATTCATTGCGACAATCTCGATATCCGCACCCTGCTCAAGGGCTGCGCGGAAGAAGTTACGGCCGATACGGCCAAAGCCGTTGATGCCAACGCGGGTGGTCACTATTGTCCTCCTGCTCGTGCCCACGGCGGGCACTGATGATCGATGCAACCGAGGTCGCACTGTGCGATCCCGGCCCGCAGATCTCTGCGGTTCCAGCACTATCCAATCTACACCCACAAGCGACATCCGGCACAGCAGCTTGACCCTCAACTGGGCGTGGGGAGAATCTCCATTGCCGATCGGGACTTCAGTCCCTTTTCACTCGTCGTCAAGCATGTCGAGGGTCAGCGCTGTCTCCGTGTCCGGAATCCCGCGTTCGTGCGCAACCTTGTCTGCCATCGCGAGAAGACGCCGAATTCGCCCGGCCACCGCATCTTTCGTCAACGGCGGATCCGTGTGTTTCCCAAGCTCTTCAAGAGAGGCTTGCTTATATTCAAGCCGAAGCCGCCCAGCTTCAAGCAGATGGTCGGGGATGTCATCGCCAAGAATCTCAAAGGCTCGTTCAACACGTGCCCCGGCGGCAACCGCCGCGCGAGCAGATCGACGCAGGTTCGCATCATCGAAATTTGCTAGACGATTGGCACTACCCCGCGCCTCGCGCCTCTGTCGGCGTTCCTGCCACGAATCGAAGGTATTGGGTGCCCCCAAGGCTTTAATGAGCAAGGCAATCGCTTCGGCGTCGCGCACGGCAACACGATCCGTTCCCCGAACTTCTTTCGATCGTGCAAGCGCTCCAAGTTTTCGTGCACATCCGACCATCGCCAGGGCAACCTCGGGACCCGGACAGGTAATTTCCAGCGACGAGGAGCGTCCCGGCTCCATCAACGACCCGCGGGCAAGAAATGCACCTCTCCAGATGGCAGCGGCTTCGGCCTTCCCCGATGCCACGAGGGAAGCTGGGAGCCCACGAACAGGTCGGCGCAGAGAGTCAACAAGTCCCGTCATGCGTGCAAGTTCATCAGCACGATGAATCACGCGGACAACGTAGCGTTTCCCACGGGCCAGGGACCCGCCAGAAACAACAACGACGGATGATTCCGTGTCATAGAGGGCATGAAGGAAAGCACGCAGTCTGCGGGCCGCGACCGGGGAGTCCAGCTCCGCCTCGATGAGGATCCTGCCGGACACAAGATGCAAGCCGCCGGCGAAACGCAACGTTGTTGCCACCTCAGCGGCAACCTCCGATTGCGTCGTCACGGCTGTACGCGCAAGCTCGTCCTTCATATCTGATGTCAGTGACACGTGTGTTCCTTCTATTTCGCATCCGCGCGGATACGCATTCCGTTGTCTTCAATTATTTCGCAGTCGGTAACGGGTGCTCCACCCGCCCGAGGGTGATCAACACTTCACCAGTGCAGTGACCGATACGTCCGAACACCTACGGAAGCCAGCTCTCTGTTCTGCCGACCTCGCCGAGAAACCCGTCGAAGGCATCTCGCAATGCGGCCGCTAAACGCAGCGGATCATGGTGAGCTGCCCCGTCTCCCGTGCGGACTTGGCGCAGCACCACGCGAGCTCCGAGTTCCTCACTGGCCTGAATGAGGTCATCAATATCGTCGGTTGCCGTTGGATCTGCAATAACAACGTCCAGCTTGAGATCCGGTGCGTATTGACGCAGAACCCTCACATGGTCACCGGTCGTCATCTTGTCGGTTTCACCGCGTTGACGCGAGAGATTGAGAATGAGTGCTCGGTGGGCATCCGTCGTGACGAGCGCCCGATGAATATCGGGGACCAACATATGAGGAATCACCGACGTGTACCAGGATCCCGGTCCCAGAACCACCCAGTCTGCTTGGGCGATCGCCTCGGTGACCACGCCGGCTACCTCCGGCTCTGCCGGTTCGATACGCACCTGCCGAACCATTCCCGGAGCAACAGCAACTTTCGATTGCCCAGAGACCGTATATAAACGACCGTTGTCATCTAGGTCGGCCTCGATATTGATCGGATCGTTGGCCATCGGTAGGACTCGGCCATTTGCTCCCAAAAGACGGGCAACCCATTCAAGCCCTTCGACCGGATCGTCAAGAAGTTGCCAGAGCCCGGCGATGAGCAGATTACCGAGGGCGTGCCCGTCAAGAGGCCCCGCAGTTTTCAAGCGCAGCTGCATGACATCACGCCACGTCAGCCCCCATTCGGTGTCTTCACACAGGCTGGCAAGGGCCATGCGTAGATCACCCGGAGGCAGAATGTCCATCTCCGTGCGCAGCCGTCCCGAGGAGCCTCCGTCATCTGCGACGGTCACGATCGCGGTCAGCGACCGGGTGATGTGTCTCAGCGCTCGAAGGGTGGCTGACAGGCCATGCCCCCCGCCAAGCGCGACGACCGTTTGTCCCGATTCTCCCCGCTGTGTCCAGCCCGCGGCGTCGAGGTAGGTCACTATTCCCTCCCAAGGTCTCGATGGACGGTTCGCGTGGAGTACCCGTGGTCCCTGAGGCGCTCAGCAAGAAACTCCGCACACGCGACCGATCGATGCTGCCCACCGGTACATCCGACGGCAATCGTCGCGAAGGGCTTGAGTTCTTCCACATAGCCCTTGAGCATGGGCGCAAGTAGGTCAGCGTAGTCACTCACAAACTGCCGTGCACCGGGCTGGTTGAGGACGTATTCGGACACGGCCTCGTCACGCCCCGTCAAGTGGCGCAACTCATCAACCCAGTAGGGATTCTTCAAGAAACGCACGTCAAGGACATGATCGGCATCGAGGGGAAGACCGCGCTTAAATCCAAAGGACTCCACCGTCAGATGAAGTGGACGTTCCCCCTCTCCGGCAACAACGTCTCGGATATGCCGCGCAAGATCATGAACACTCATGTGCGACGTGTCAATGATCTCGTCTGCAAGTCGGCGAAGCGGGGCAAGCAGCTGTTCTTCAGTGCTGATTCCGTCGAGAAGCGTCCCGTGACCTTGAAGTGGGTGCGGGCGACGGTTCGACTCATATCGACGCACCAGAGTCTCTTGGTCTGTGTCAAGGAAGATGACACGATAGGCAACGCCCATCGACGTCATGACATCGAGCGTGTGGTAGAGGTCTTGGAAGAAGGTTCGCGACCTGACGTCCACAACCGCGGCGAGACGGTGAACTCCCCCACCGTCGGGCGACATCATGCCCACAAGCGCGGGAAGCATCGTCGGCGGTAAGTTATCGACGACGTACCAGTCGAGGTCCTCGAGCGCCCTGGCAGCCTGGGTACGACCCGCCCCCGATCGTCCGGTAATAATGAGGACCTCGTTAGCTTTCGGGTCATCGTGAACCGGAGCGTTCTCGTCAAGCATGGCGATTCCCTCGGGTACCGTTGGTGGATTCTCTGGGTCGTACCGTTCACTCATGATCCAAGGATGCCACATGCTCGCGTTCGCGGATGCCGATGAGAGCTGCCGCTGAGGACGCCACCGAGCGCGCCTCCTGCACAGTGGTCTCATTGGCGAGGACGACTCCGACTCGCCGACCTGCACGTGAGACCGGTTTATTGAAGATCCTGACATCTGCGGTCCGCATTGCCTGGGCCACTCCGGTGTATTCAGGATCATTAACCGGTCCGTGTGATTTGATGACGGCTGAGGCACCCGGCCGACGCAGCTGCGTGTGCAGCGGTAAGCCAAGGATGGCACGCGCATGAAGATCAAACTCTGACAGATCCTGGGTTGCCATTGTCACCATCCCCGTGTCGTGAGGACGAGGTGACAGCTCTGAAAACCACGCGTCATCTCCTTTGATGAAGAATTCAACACCGAAGAGTCCGAGTGTGCTCGCTGGATCCTGACCGTCGGCCTCGGCAAGGGCCTGGGTGACTTGAGCAGCCATGATCTGACATTTGTCCAAAGCGGCCGGTGAGATTGCGGCCGGTTGCCATGACTCAACGTAGTCACCGTCTTCTTGTCGATGACCAATCGGGTCGCAGAAATCGGTGCGCACACATCCGCTGTGCTCATCCCACCAGCGAACGGTCAGCAGGGTGATCTCCGAATCGAAGTCGATGCTCTCTTCAACGATGACGCGTCCGGTGTTGTGCCGAGCCCCTTCACTGGCACGGGCGAACGCCTCGTCGACTTGCCCGACATCGGTGATCCTGCTTTGCCCGTGGCCCGACGATGACATTGTCGGTTTAATAAACGCGGGAAGACCGGTGTGGTCAAGCGCTTGTCGAATCTCATCGGCAGAGGACGCGAAGCGATACTTTGATGTTGCAACACCGTCAAGAGAAGCCGCGAGACTGCGGATCCGCTGGCGATCCATCGTTGCCTGAACCGCGAAGGCATTCGGAACAACCCGCACGCTCCCCTCGTTTTGGCTCCGTGCCAGCTCCTGGGTTGCAATCGCCTCAATCTCAGGCACCACCAGGTCGACACTGACTTCATCCAGAAGCGAACGAAGCTCGTCCTCGTCACTCATCGCAAGGACGCGGCACTCATCGGCAACCTGCATCGCGGGCGCATTCGGATAGGAATCAACGGCGATGACGTGGCAGCCGAGTCGCTGAAGCGAAATCGTCAGTTCCTTACCTAACTCACCTGAGCCGAGAAGGAGGATTCGCGCGGGAAGGCGAAGGGGAACAGATTGAGGCTGACTCATCGGGGTCCTTTCGGTCAGGCGGACTCACGGTGTGTACTCTATCGAACCTCGCGCATCCTTCGGCACTTTCCACTCACGCAATTCCACCGAGACGTTGACCTAGCGCGAAAGATGCTCGTGAATCTGCGCGGCGAGGCGCGGGCCGATTCCACGGACGGAGGCAATTTCGTCAACAGAGGCCGCACGCAGCTTCTTCACCGACCCAAATGTTTTGAGGAGGGCACTGTGACGGCTGGGACCAAGACCGGGGATCTCGTCAAGCACGGAACGAGTTGCCGCTTTGCCCCGACGCGCCCGGTGTTTGGTGATCGCGAAGCGGTGCGACTCATCCCGAAGGTATTGCAGCAGATACAGCGCTGAGGAGGAGCGCGGCAGGATCAGAGGAAACTCCTCACCGGGAATCCACACTTCTTCAAGACGCTTGGCGAGTCCAACGATCGGAATATCCACTCCCATGTTGTCAAGTGCCGCCCGAGCCGCATTGACCTGAGCAGGTCCGCCGTCAACGACCACGAGATCCGGCCGGTAGGAGAAACGTCGCGGCCGCCCCGTCCGCGCGTCAACGGGACCGGACTCAAGGGGAACCCCGTCCTCGTCCTCGCCCCTGATGCCAGCTTCTTCTGAGAGCAGACGTGAAAAACGCCTGCGGAGTACCTCGTCCATTGCGGAGGTGTCGTCGGGGGTTCCGTTTCCATCGGCCCCACGAATGTTGAAGGTTCGGTACGCGTCCTTGCGGGGCCCGCCATCTTCGAAAACAACCATCGATGCTACTTGGTGGGTGCCCTGAGTGTGCGAAACGTCGTAGCACTCAATTCTCAACGGAGCCTGTGCAAGATCGAGTTCTTCGGCGAGCTGTTCGAGGGCGCGCGATCGCTGTGTCAGATCACCGACGCGCTTGGTCTGGTGAAGAGTCAGGGCTTCACGTCCGTTCTTTTCAACGGTCTCCATGAGGTGAGCTTTGGGTCCGCGCTGTGGAACATGAAGCGTGACCTTTGCTCCGCGGAGATCACTGAGCCATGCGGCGATCGTTTCGGCGTCTTCGGGTTCCACGGAGACGAGAATTTCTCGGGGAATTGCCGAGGTCGGCGTGTGGGCGACATCGTCAACGGACACTGCTTGTGCGCGCTCGTGGGAGCGACCGCGGATCGGCCGCTGGGCGGGCGTGACCTGGGAGTAGACCTGTTCGAGTAGACGAGCCATGAGTTCGGGGGCCTGCGCGTCGTCACAGCGGTCAATGACCCACCCGCGGGTTCCTCGGATACGTCCGCCCCTGACGTGGAAAACGTGCACCGCCGCGTCAAGCTGATCCATGACGAGGGCGAAGACATCAGCATCCGTGCCGTCATCGAGGACGACGACATTGCGTTCGAGGACGGTGCGTAGAGCGTGGATGTCGTCGCGATATCGCGCGGCCTGCTCGAAATCGAGTTCAGCTGAGGCGGCCTTCATTTTATTTTCGAGGTCGCGAATGACGGGTCCAGCACGCCCTTCCATGAAGGAGCACAGTTCGGTGGCGAGTTGGCGATGGTCTTGCGGGGAGATTCGTCCGACGCAAGGGGCTGAGCATTTGTCGATGTATCCCATCAGGCACGGCCTGCCTTGGGCTTGAGCTCGCCGAAAAACTCCGGCCGAGCACGTGCGCATGGGGAAGACCCTCAGCAGCAGGTCAATGGTTTCGCGAATCGCCCAGACCTGCGTGTAGGGACCGAAGTAGCGGGAACCAGGGGTCTTGGCTTTGCGGGTGACAACGACGCGCGGGATCTCCTCTCCCATTGTCACCATGAGATAGGGGTAGGACTTGTCGTCCTTGAACATCACGTTGAATCTGGGATTGAACTCTTTGATCCACGTGAATTCCAGTGTGAGCGCTTCAACTTCGGTGTTGACGACCGTCCACTGTACGCGCGCCGCGGTGGTCACCATCTGCTGTGTTCGCGGGTGGAGGTTGGCGAGATCCTGGAAGTAGTTCGTCAGCCGGTTACGCAGGTTTTTTGCTTTGCCGACGTAAATGACCCGTCCCTGGTCGTCCGAGAATCGATAGACACCGGGTGACGTAGGAATGTCACCGGTGCGCGGTCGATAGGTTTGGGGGTCTGCCACGGAGGGAATTTTACGTCGCTGAGCCCTCCTGAGCACGGGGTCGCGTTGTCCGCCGCCTTATCGAGTCGGCTGTAGTCCCGTAGGCCTCGTCCACGATCGCTCCTTTCCCGGTACGCAGGTTAGCGGGTGTCATTTCCGGTTTGCGTTCTATTGACGAGGACGAGCGCTCCCTTTCACTCACCATTTCATGATTCCGACCACATGTCAGGGGAATTCTTTTGAGTGGCAAGGTGAGGCGCTTCTGAGTATCTATGATGAATAACGACCGAAGTGCGGACACTCCCGTCCGAGGATTAACCAAATAGCTACGATCCATTGAGTTGCTCTTGGTTATTTCTTGACCCCGAGTGACGGGATCTGTCGACGAACACTGAACCCTTAGGGGAGGAACACCACTTATGTTCAGCAATCCGTCCGAGGTCGCCGAGTTTATCGAGGCGAACTCCATTGAATACGTCGACGTTCGTTTCTGCGACGTACCCGGAGTTCAACAGCACTTCACGATCCCAGCAAAGGAATTCCTCGCCGAAGCCCTCGAAGATGGGCTGATGTTCGACGGTTCCTCAGTCCGCGGGTTCACGGCGATTCACGAATCCGACATGAAGCTCATCCCCGACATCTCCTCCGCCTTCGTTGACCCCTTCCGCAAGGCAAAGACTCTCGTGGTGATTTTCTCCATCGTCGACCCATTCACCGACGAACCCTTCTCGCGCGACCCGCGCCAGGTTGCAGCAAAGGCAGAGGCCTACCTACGCTCCACAGGCATTGCCGACGAATGTTCAATCGGCGCCGAAGCCGAGTTCTACCTCTTCAACGATGTTCGCTTCCAGGTCCAACCCCACTCAACATTCTTCGCCGTGGACTCCCCCGAGGCGTACTGGAACACCGGCCGCACCGAAGAGGGCGGCAACATGGGGTACAAAGTACCGATCAAGGGCGGATACTTCCCCGTTTCTCCCTCTGACCAATACGCTGATATTCGCGACGAGATGGTCTCCAAGTGCGTGGAAGTTGGGCTCACGATCGAACGTGCGCACCACGAGGTCGGTGCAGGCGGACAGCAGGAAATCAACTATCGTTTCGCCACCTTGCAAAAGGCTGCGGACGACATGATGAAGTTTAAGTACGTCATTAAGAACACCGCCCTTGAGTTCGGACACTCCGCAACATTCATGCCTAAGCCACTTTTCGGTGACAACGGCTCGGGAATGCACACGCACATGTCGCTGTGGAAGAACGGTGAGCCACTCTTCTACGACGAGCGCGGCTACGGTTCTCTCTCCGATATGGCACGCTGGTTCATCGGCGGAATCCTTGAACACGCCCCCGCGCTGCTTGCTTTTACTAACCCGTCAGTCAATTCATTCCGACGCCTCGTCCCCGGGTTTGAGGCTCCCATCAATCTCGTGTACTCAGCACGTAACCGGTCGGCATGTATTCGGATTCCCGTCTCGGGAACTTCACCGAAGGCCAAGCGCATCGAATATCGCGTTCCCGATCCCTCGGCGAACCCCTATCTCGCATTCTCCGCATGCCTCATGGCGGGAATCGACGGCATTAAGCGACGCATCGAACCGGCAGCTCCCATTGACAAGGATCTCTACGAGCTTCCACCGGCCGAATACCACGACATCGCCAAGCTTCCCGCCTCTCTCGAAGAAGCGCTCGACGCTCTGCGCAAGGATCACGACTTCCTGACCGAGGGCGATGTCTTTACCCAGGACCTCATCGACACGTGGCTTGATTACAAGGACACCCATGAGGTCGCTCCGATGCGGATGTACCCGCACCCCTACGAGTACCAGCTGTACTACGACCTGTGACAATGACACGCATAAACGATGCGACGTGAGTGGCCCCAAGGCTCCCACCTTGGGGCCACAGTCACATTCCGCCACGTCGCTTTGGTGACACGGCAGAATTCCTGCGAATGTGTGAAGATACTGCACGACAGTGTTTCAGAAATTGAAATATATTGAATCCGGCCGATCCGTCGGCACCCATCGGTATGACGCGTGAGACACCGAGGCATGACAAGCCGATGCCAGTCCCGTGACGACCGACAAAACCTCACATTGGAGGACAGATGAAGAAGCTTCGCGACGGTTCTTTCACCGAGAAGATGAAGTTCCGCGTCGAACACGACGACGTGATCCCCTCGCTGCTGGAGAAGAGAGCCCGGAAGAACCCCGGTCAGGTTGCGGTGGAAAAACGCAACAACGTGGGTCAGATGGTGCCGGTGACCGCCAAGGAAGTTCTCACTGACGTGGAGAATCTTGCGCGAGGTCTCATCGGCCTGGGGATTGATGCCGGTGACGCCGTCGCAATTCTTGCGCCGACGTCCTACGAATGGATGGTTCTCGACCTGGCGATCCTCTCCGTGGGGGCCATCACCGTGCCGATTTACGAGTCCGACTCAGCGGCGCAGATTCGTCATATCCTCACCGACGCCAATGTTGTTCTCGCTTTTGCTTCCAACTCTCAGCAGGCCGAACTCATCTCGTCACAGCGAACACCCCAGCTCGCCGACGTCCTCGTCTTCCATTCCTCCGCCACACGTGCCCTGGCTGAGGCCGCTCATCGCGTGACCTCACGAGACTTGGCGAAACGTCGACGGGCCGTTGACGCCGACGACATTGCGACGATCATCTACACCTCGGGAACCACCGGGAAACCCAAAGGCGTCACCCTCACGCACCGCAACATTGTTGCCACCGCTCTGAGCGCCAAACAGGTTCTCGGAGAGGTCATTGACTCTTCACATACCCGTATCCTTCTCTTCCTTCCCGTCGCGCACGTCCTCGCCCGGCTCGTCATGCACCTGGCTCTGGCATGTCGCAGTGTCATTGGTTTCTCCCCGAACATCTCCAACCTCCTGCCTGACATTCAAGAGTTCCAACCCTCTGCGCTCCTCGTGGTTCCGCGAGTCCTTGAAAAGGTCTATAACTCAGCGGCAGCCAAGGCTGGCGGCGGCATCAAGGGGAAGATCTTCTCATGGTCTGCCAAGCAATCCCGACGAAGCGCAACACGCTCGGGTCTGGCGCCTCTGCGCACGATGCGCCATCGTCTCGCCGACACCCTTGTGCTGAAGAAAATTCGTCAGGTTCTCGGCCCCAACCTCACATACATCGTCTCCGGTGGAGCGCCGCTGGCCACAGATCTTGCTGAGTTCTTCACCGGCATGGGATTGACGGTGCTCCAGGGGTATGGGTTGTCTGAAACAACTGGACCCGTCACCGTTCAGCGTCTCGGTTCCCATCCCTTCGGCAGCGTCGGTCAAGTGATCCCCGGAAACTACGTGAAAATTGCCGAGGACGGCGAAGTTCTTACCCGCGGGGTCTCACTCATGGAGGGCTACTACAACCTTCCCGAACAGACCCGCGAAGCCATCCCAGACGGATGGTTTCACACCGGCGATCTGGGGACCCTTGATCGTCACGGCCACCTGAAAATCACCGGTCGCAAGAAAGAACTCATCGTCACGGCTGGCGGCAAGAACGTCTCCCCTGAGGTCCTTCAGGAGTCCCTTGCAACGCATCCGCTCATCGGCTCCGTCATCGTGGTTGGAGATGCTCGCCCGTACATCGGAGCACTCATCACGCTTGACACCGACATGCTTCCCGGATGGCTCAAACGTCACAATCTTCCCGTTGTACCGGCAACGGAAGCCGCGCAGCTTCCCGAAGTGCGTGCCTCCCTGGACCGGGCGATTGCCCGAGCAAATAAACAGGTGTCACGTGCGGAATCCATTCGCCGTTTCCGCATCATTGACGCAACATTCACCGTTGACAATGGATACATGACTCCGTCTCTCAAGCTCCGTCGTTCCCAGGTGCTCACCGACTACGCGCACGAGGTTGAAGCTCTCTACCGCGAAGGCGAAAAGGAACGGCGATCAAAGAAAAGGTAACCGTGTTCGTCCTCGTTTATCACGAGGACAACGCTGCGTGACACACTCCGCGTTCCCAATTCCACAGCGCGAGCCGCCGGCGCACTAGGCTACGAAGAGCACCGCTTCCCCGGAAGTGGCATCCCAACGAAAGGTTGATCATGCCGGTACGTAGGCTCAGCGATGGCTCGTGGGAAACTCCAGCCACCCGTGAAGTGTCCGAAGAGCTCAACATTCCCAAGATGCTTCACCAGCGGGCACGGAACTTCCCGAACCAAGTTGCCATCGAACGACGCAACAATGTGGGCACCTGGCGCCCTGTCACCATCAACCGTTTCCTTGACGAGGTTGATTCCACGGCAAGAGGCCTCATCGGCATGGGGCTGGAAGCTGGTGACCACCTCGCGATTCTCGCGCCCACTTCCTACGAATGGGCCCTCATTGACATGGCGGCTCTGTCATGCGGCGCAATTACCGTGCCGATCTATGAGACAGATTCAGCAGCTCAAATTGCCCATATCCTCACCGACGCTGACGTCCACATCGTTGTCACCGCAACCTCGCAGCAGGCGGAATTAGTCAACTCGGTGCGCACTGAGGGTGTGCGTCAGATCCTCTCCCTTGACCGAGGAGCTGAACGTCAAATCGCCGCTGCCGCTCGGGGGATCACCATCGACCAGGTGCGCGAGCGCACCGACAGTGTCCGACTTCATGACGAAGCGACGATCATCTATACCTCCGGCACCACCGGGGTCCCCAAGGGAGTTGTGCTCACTCACGCGAACTTCATCGAAACCTACGTTCAGGCTTACGACTTCCTTCCCGTCCTCATCAACGATCCAAAGTCGCGTTCTCTTCTCTTTCTTCCCGTTGCGCACGTCCTGGCTCGCTTCGTCATGTACGCGCTGCTGGCGGGTCAAGGAGTTGTTGCTTTCGCACCGAATACTCGCAATCTTGTCGACGATATTGCAACGTTCAGACCGACGATGTTGCTCGTTGTTCCCCGTGTGCTTGAAAAGGTCTATAATGCGGCGTCAGCCAAGGCCGGCGGTGGCATTAAAGGACGAATGTTCTCCTGGGCCGCGCGACAGGCTCGTCAGATGTCGAAAGCCACGGCCTACGTTGAGTCTCAGGCTCCCGAGGGACTGACCACTCCCCTTCCTGACACAACCGCCGTTCCCGATCAGTCGGCTCAGGCCTCGCCTGGCCCCTCACTGGGTCTGAGGGTGCGTAAGCAAGTCGCCGACACCCTCGTTTTGGCGAAAGTCAAGCAGGTGCTCGGACCGAATCTTCACACGATTATTTCCGGCGGCGCTCCCCTTGCCGCCGACCTCGCGAATTTCTATCGCGGACTCGACCTCACGCTGCTTCAGGGATATGGCCTCTCGGAGACAACCGGTCCGATTGCCGTGGAAATTCCTACGGATTTTCCGCCGGATTCGGTAGGTTTTCCCTGGCCGGGTAACCGCGTCAAGGTGGATGTTGATGGCGAGCTTCTCGTTCGGGGAATCTGCGTGACCAAGGGCTATCACAATCTTCCTGAGCAGACTGCCCAGGCCTTTACCGACGGGTGGTTCCGCACCGGTGACCTTGCGAGCATTGACGATACGGGGCATATTCGGATTACCGGCCGGAAAAAGGAACTCATTATCACTGCCGGTGGAAAGAACGTGTCACCCGAAGGGCTTGAAGATTCCCTGTCAACGCATCCGCTGATTGGCAATGTCATCGTCGTCGGTGATGCGCGCCCCTACATTGGCGCGCTCATCTCCCTTGACACCGAGATGCTCCCCGACTGGCTACGGTCCCATAATTTGCCGATCGTCGACGCGGCAGCAGCTGCCGAGCTTCCCGAGGTGCGGGCATCGCTGGATCGGGCCATCGCTCGGGCGAATCGCCAGGTGTCCCGCGCTGAATCAATCCGGCGTTTCCGAATTGTCAACGTGGCGTTCACCGTGGAGAACGGCTACATGACGCCCTCGCTGAAGCTCAAGCGCCACGCGGTGCTGCGAGATTTTGCTGACGAGGTAGAGGCTCTCTACGCCGAGGGCGAGGCCCATAAGCCAACCCCGTAGATTGAGGGTGGTTCGCGCGCATCTGACCGGGCGAGGGCGTCCCCGCCTCTCACCCTCGCCCTGAGGGTCGTCAACTCACCTTTTGGGTTGTCTCAGTTCCCTCAGACTCCCGGGAAGCCGCTAAGCGTCGATCCCGTTCGAGGGTTTCCACAAGGTAGTGTCCGGTGAAGGATTCTTCAACGGCAGCCACGTCCTCGGGAGTTCCTTCGGCAACAACAATGCCGCCGCCTGAGCCACCTTCGGGACCCATGTCGATGATCCAGTCAGCTGATTTGATGACATCAAGGTTGTGCTCGATAACGATCACCGAGTTGCCCTTGTCCACCAAGGTTTGCAACACGAGGAGAAGCTTACGAATATCTTCGGAGTGCAGACCGGTGGTTGGTTCGTCAAGCACGTAGATTGTGCGCCCAGTGGAACGCCTCTGAAGTTCCGATGCGAGCTTCACGCGCTGAGCTTCACCACCTGAGAGCGTTGTCGCCGACTGTCCGAGCCGCACATAGCCGAGGCCAACTTCAACCAGTGTGTTCAGGTGGCGCGCAATTCGCCCAATCGGTGCGAAAAACTCCGCGGCCTCGGCGATCGGCATGTTGAGAATGTCCGCAACGGTCTTGCCTTTGTAGTGGATTTCCAAGGTTTCACGGTTATAGCGTGCCCCGTGGCACACCTCGCAGGGAACGTAAACATCCGGAAGGAAGTTCATCTCAATTTTCAACGTTCCGTCACCCTTGCAGGATTCACAGCGCCCACCTTTGACGTTGAATGAGAAGCGCCCCGGCCCGTAGCCGCGAACCTTCGCTTCCTGCGTATCGGCAAAGAGTTGACGAATGTAATCCCACACGCCCGTGTAGGTTGCGGGGTTCGAGCGGGGGGTCCGGCCAATAGGAGACTGATCAACGTGGACAACTTTGTCGAGGTTCTCCACCCCGGTGACTGTCCGATGACGTCCGGGCACAAGTCGCGCTCCGTTGAGACGGGACGCCAGTGAACGATAGAGGATCTGATTAACCAGGGTGGATTTTCCTGACCCGGAAACACCTGTGACCGCAACGAAACACCCCAAGGGGAAGGACACGGTGACGTCGCGGAGATTATGCTCGCGCGCCCCTTTGACGGTGAGCATGCGGTCGCGGTCCACGGGCCGGCGGCTCGCGGGAGCAACGATTGCTCTGCGACCTGAGAGGTACTGGCCAGTGAGGGAATTCTTATTTTTCTTCAGTTCCGCAAGAGGCCCCGAGTGAACAACCCAGCCGCCAGTTTCTCCTGCACCTGGACCGATATCAACGATCCAATCGGCGGCCTCCATCGTTTCTTCGTCGTGTTCAACAACGATCAGGGTGTTGCCGAGATCTCGAAGGCGTTTGAGAGTTGCGATGAGTTTCTTATTATCACGTTGGTGAAGACCAATTGATGGTTCATCAAGAACGTAGAGCACACCAACAAGGCCCGAACCGATTTGCGTGGCCAATCGGATTCGCTGAGCTTCACCGCCTGAGAGAGTTCCAGCTCCCCGCGACAAAGTAAGGTAAGTCAGGCCCACGTCAACGAGGAAGTCCAGCCGCGCACGAATTTCTGTGAGAATCGGAGCGGCAATCGATGCGGACCGCACATCGAGATCAAGGTCCTCAAGGTGGGCACGGGCCTGCGCAATCGACAGGTCGGAAAGCTCGGCGATGGACAAGCCACCAACTGTCACAGCAAGAACTTCGGGCTTGAGACGGGCCCCCTTGCAGGTCGGACAGGGAATCTCACGCATGTATGAGTCCATGCGTGAAATAACATTTTCGGATTCAGTCTCCGATTTCTTTCTCTCGATGTAGTTGACAGCTCCCTCAAACCCCGTTGTGTAGGAGCGTTCGCGTCCCCAGCGGTTGCGGAACTTCACCTGAACCTCGTAGTCCCGGCCAAAAAGGATTGCGTCTTTGACGTCATCCGCGAGGTCTTTCCACGGGGTTGTCATTGAGAACCCCAGTTCCTTCGCAAGAGAGGTCAGCAGGCGCTTGTGATACGTGAAATTCGAGTTCCACGGGATCACGGCACCGTCATTCAATGACATTTCTTCATCCGGCACCACGAGTTCTGGATCGACTTCGAGGCGCGACCCCAGCCCAGTGCAGTCGGGGCAAGCACCGTAGGGGGCGTTGAATGAGAATGTCCGCGGTTCGATTTCTTCAAGCGTCAGCGGGTGATCGTTCGGACAAGCACGCTTCTCCGAGTAGCGGCGCCGCCGATCCGGATCGTCCTCGTCACGGTCCACGCAGTCGATGATGACGAGCCCATCAGACAGTCCCAGCGCGGTTTCCACCGAGTCAGTCAGGCGCTGACGCATACCATCGCGCACAACAAGACGGTCGATGACAACCTCGATCGTGTGGCGGAGCTTCTTTTCCAGCTTCGGCGCATTGTCGAGGTGTACGGCCTCGCCGTCGATGATTGCGCGAATGTATCCGGAGCTGCGCAGCTCCTCAATGAGATCCTGGTATTCGCCTTTACGCCCGCGGACAACGGGAGCAAGCACCTGGAAACGCGTCCCCTCGTCCATCGCGCGGACACGATCAACAATTTGCTGCGCAGTCTGCGCCTGGATTTGAGCGCCACACACGGGACAGTGGGCGGTGCCGGCACGCGCGTACAGCAGACGAAGATAGTCGTGGATTTCAGTGATTGTCCCAACCGTTGAGCGGGGATTACGCGAGGTCGATTTCTGGTCGATCGACACCGCCGGTGAGAGCCCTTCGATAAAGTCGACGTCCGGTTTGTCCATCTGTCCCAGGAACTGCCGGGCGTAGGACGACAGCGATTCAACGTAGCGCCGCTGTCCTTCGGCAAAGATCGTGTCGAAGGCGAGCGACGATTTGCCCGAACCCGACAGTCCTGTAAAGACAATCATCGAATCGCGAGGTAGCTCAAGATCCACATCTTTGAGGTTGTGTTCGCGGGCGCCGTGAATGATCAACTGTTCGTGCACTGTTCGATTCTACCTATCCGCATCGAACACGGCCTATCGAGGAGTACGGTAGGACCATGACATTCTTCGCAGTTGAGTATGTGTACGATTCCACTCGCCCCGATGAGCTTGATCGGATTCGCCCCGAGCATCGCGCTTTCCTCGGGTCCCTCAAGGATCAGGGCGTGAACATTGCCTCGGGTCCTCTTGCGGGTGATCGTCCTCGTGCCCTCCTCATTCTCATTGGCGAGGACGAGGCACACATTGCCGCAACCTTGGATGAGGATCCTTTCTTCACGTCCGGGCTCATTGTCGAACGCCAGATCCACCGCTGGGATCCCGTCATCCGAGCGTTCTGAACCGGCCATTCTTCACCGCTGGTCGCTTAGAGAGTGTCGGCTCGTCCTCGTTCCTCTGCTTGCCTCAACGCACGATGATGATAGAGGCGGTGCGAGCACTCGATGAGGAAGCAGGCCAGTGCCCCGCATGTGGCGATGATGAACCACTGGGATGTCGTGGGCCATTCAAGCGCAAAAAATGCGCGCACCGGCGGGATGAAGATTCCCAGGACCGCCCCGCAAGCCATGAGAGCGAGCAGGGCAATTCTCCAGGTAACGAAGGGGCGGGCGGTGATGGACAGCAGCCACAGCGCCCCGAAAAGCAGCGTGAGTGTTGCCGCGCTCTGTCCCGCAACCGTCCCGATACCAACGAAACCGTAGGCTGTGAGCGCTGTGGCCGACAAAATGATTCCCGATGGAATCGCCAAAGACAGGGTGCGTCTGAGGAATCCTGGAACATATCGACGAAGGTTGGGACCGAGCGCGATGAAGAACGAGGGAACCCCGATGGTTAAGGCACCGATGTAGGTGTAGTGGCGCGGAAGGAACGGGAAAGGCCACGCAGCCAGGGCACACACGAGGACAAGTACAGCCGCGTAACAGGTCTTCGAGAGGAAGAGAGCCGACACGCGTTCCATGTTGGCGATGATTCGTCTGCCCTGAGCAAGGACCCCCGGCAGCTGTGAGAATTCAGAATTGACGAGGACGATCTGGGCGACTGCTTTCGTTGCTCGCGCTCCGTTACCCATCGCAATTCCCAGGTCTGCGTCCTTGAGGGCGAGGGCATCGTTAACTCCATCTCCCGTCATTGCCACGCAATGCCCGGCCGCTTGAAGAACTTGAACCATTGCGCGCTTCTGTTCGGGAGTGACTCGGCCAAAGACGTCGTGAGTGAGGACCTCGTGCATAAATTCGTCCGACATCAGGTCCGTTGGCAGTGTGCGGGCATCGATCGCCCGCGGTTCCTGGCCGTTAGGGCCTCGAAGTCCCGCCTGGGTTGCCAGTGCTGACACGGTCTGAGGGTTATCGCCGGAGATCATCCTCACGTGAACTCCCTGGCCCCTGAAATAGTCCAGGGTTTGTGCGGCATCGGACCTCAGGTCTTCTTCAAGCAAGACGAGGGCGACGATGTCTCGACCATTGGGCAGTTCCTCTTCGCGGGGAGATTCTCCGCAGTGGGCGAGGGCCACAACACGCACACCTGATTGCGCATATGCATTCGCCTGATCAAGTACGTCAGATGAGGACTGAGAGGAATCGGTGGCGCCAAGTATTTCGGGGGCACCAAGCATCCAGAAATGCCCGTCACTAAAAACTCCCGACCATTTGCGAGCCGAGGAAAAGGGAATCACCGTGGACAAGCTATCGGCTGAGATCTTCTTCTCCCCGACTCCCAGCGCGCTGACATAGGAATCAATTGCGCAGGCTGTCGCATTCGTCCGGTCGGCGGACAGGAGGGCAAGCGCCTCGTGGAGAGCCTGAAGATCAGGCGCATCGTCTTGCGCGCAAGTGATCGGAATGATCTCTTTGACGCGAATTTTGCCCGTGGTCAACGTTCCCGTTTTATCCAGGCACAGTGAATCGACCCGAGCGAGCACTTCAACGGCGGCTAGTTCCTGGACGAGGACGGATTTGCGCGCAAGTTTCGCCGAACCAATCGCGAAATTCAGCGATGTCAAGAGCACAAGTCCTTGCGGAATCATTCCCACGACACTGGCCACGGCAAGGACGATGGCATGACGCCAATCGCTCCCGACCTCGCCGGCAATGCGGGTCTGTGACCAGAGAGTCAAGGCAACAATCGGCAGAAGGAGCGCCGAGATTACTCTGAGTACCTTGTTGATGGACTCCTGAATTTCTGATCGCGTCCGCACAAATACTCGTGCTGCTCGCGACAGTCCCTGGGCGTAGGTGTGTTCGCCGACGGTTGTTGCCCTCATGATTCCGGCTCCCGCAACAACCGAGGTTCCCGCGAGGATCGTATCTCCGACGGCTTTCTTCACGGGCCGTGATTCTCCCGTGAGCATGGATTCATCAATTTCAAGGCCACTGACCGATTCGACGGTTCCGTCGACGCTCACCTGGTCCCCGAGGCTAAGTTCGATGACGTCGTCAACAACGAGCTCGTTGACCGGAATCTCATGAAGGGTCCCTGCGCGACGCACCGTGGCCGTCGGTGCGTCAACAATTGCCAGGGCGTCGAGCGTGCGTTTTGCTCGCCATTCGGAGAACACGCCGATCACGGAGTTGACGATCATCACGCCGGCAAAGACCGTGTCGCGGATATCCCCGAAAATAAGGATGAGAATGACCGCTGCGGTGAGGATACCGTTGAACAGAGTGAAGACGTTCTGACGAACGATCGACCATATGGACCTGGAGGTCCGGTCGTGGACGATATTGACGTCTCCGGCATTGATGCGCTGCGTCACCTCTGATTCGCTGAGTCCCCGGCGAAGATCAGGTGTTGTCATCAGTGCTCCGTTTCCAAGGCCACCTCCGTGGCGTGATCCGCTGGCTGCTTCATACTATGCCAGGCGTGAATCCCGAGCCTCGGATGCCTGACCATTGGCGGTGTCGTCGGGATTCTCGCTCGCTTTCTTCTGTCGTTTCGATGCCAGAATCGACGCAATAACGGTGATGAGAATGACGACGACGATGAAGCCGAGCGAGAACCCAATTGACGGTTCCGGAATGACTTCCCACGGGTGACCGCCGTTAATGAACGGCAGTTCGTTCGTGTGAAGCGCATGATTGACCAGCTTGAATCCGATGAATCCGAGGATCGCGGCTAGACCGTAGTGCAGGTAGATCAGGCGATCAAGGAGGCCGTCAATGAGGAAGTACAGCTGTCGAAGACCAAGCAAGGAAAAAGCGTTCGCTGCGAACACCAGGTAGGGTTCCTTCGTCAACGAGTAGATCGCGGGAATTGAATCAACGGCGAACATGACATCGGCGGTGCCGATCGCAATGATGCACAGCAGCATGGGCGTGATATACGTTTTGCCTCCGTGACGGTGGAGAACTTTGCCGCCGATGAAGCCGTCGGTCATAGGAATGACACGGGCAATGAGGCGAACGAAGCCACTGGGTGTGTATTCCTCGTTGTGATGCTCATCGGGATCCTCAACCCCTTCCATCGCCTGAGAGATCGCTGTCCACAGCAACCATGCTCCGAAGAGATAGAACACCCAGGAGAAGTTCTCAATGAGAGCAGCGCCGGCGAGAATGAAGATCAGACGCAGGACGAGGGCGATGACAATTCCCGCGAGCAGTACTTCCTGCTGATATTTCCGAGGGACCCTAAACGATGACATCATGATGACGAAGACAAAGAGGTTGTCGATCGACAGTGCCTTCTCCGTGATGTAACCGGCGAAGTATTCCTGACCGTAGGTGCCACCCCAGATCGCCCACACAATACCGCCGAAGACAACGGCCATCGCGATGTAGCCGACCGACCACCACGCCGCTTCCTTCATTGTCGGTTCATGCGGGGTTTTCACATGCCCCACAATGTCGACGGTGATCATCGTCAAGATGATCGCTGCAAGGCCAATCCATCCAAGCGCATGGACATCCATTGAATTATTTACCTCCGGTACGGAACGAGTACCGGAGGTCTCCTTCCGCCACACACCCGAGGTGTCTCGGTGTTGGCCGCGATGCCGGAACGGTTCCTCGCACATAACGATCACCGGTCGTGATGACGACATCGCCGTTGGTGGAAGTACTCCCCTCCGACTAGACGTACGTAAGACTACCTGTCCGAGCTGCTCACGTGCCTGAGGGAACTCAGATGTTGGCTGTGGAATACGTCGCCTAGTTCGCGCGTCGCATCTGACGCAGCTCCTTCTTCAAGTCGTCAATCTCGTCGCGAAGGCGGGCCGCAATCTCGAATTGGAGCTGTTGGGCTGCCGTCATCATCTGGGCCGACAGTTCTTCAATGAGAGCTTCGAGATCCTCCTGAGCCTGAGCGGCCGAGCCCGCTACGCGATGAGAGGGAGCCCCTCCCTTTGACCGTTCCTGGGCGCTGCGTTCGCGTCGATATCCTCCCGCAAGCAGCTCTTCCGTGTCGATCTGTTCGCGGGCGAGCATGTCGGTGACATCGGAAATTTTCTTGCGCAGAGGCTGCGGATCGATTCCATGTTCCGTGTTGTACGCAATCTGAAGCTCACGGCGACGCTGCGTCTCGTCAATCGCCACCCGCATCGAATCGGTGATGTTATCGGCGTACATGTGGACTTCACCTGAGACGTTACGCGCAGCTCGACCAATCGTCTGGATGAGCGACCGGGTTGATCTCAAGAATCCTTCCTTGTCGGCGTCGAGGATCGCAACCAGTGATACCTCGGGAAGGTCAAGTCCCTCACGCAAAAGGTTGATGCCAACGAGGACGTCAAAGGCACCCTGGCGTAGCTCACGCAGCAATTCAACGCGACGGAGCGTGTCAACATCAGAGTGGAGGTACTCAACACGCACTCCCCGCTCAGCCATGTAGACCGTGAGGTCCTCAGCCATTTTCTTCGTCAACGTCGTCACGAGGACGCGCTCATCCTTTTCAACGCGGATGCGGATCTGCTCAAAAAGATCATCAATCTGCCCTTCGGTGGGTTTCACGATGACCTTGGGATCAACGAGGCCGGTTGGTCGAATGATCTGTTCAACAACCCCATCGCAACGGTTCAACTCGTAATCGCCGGGCGTTGCTGAAAGATAAACTGTTTGACCGATCCGTTGAACAAACTCATCCCATTTGAGGGGGCGGTTATCCATCGCAGAGGGCAGACGGAATCCGTGATCAACGAGGGTGCGTTTACGCGACATATCGCCCTCGAACATCGCTCCAATCTGAGGCACTGTCTGGTGCGATTCATCGAGGATGAGGAGGAAATCCTCAGCAAAATAGTCAAGTAGCGTATGCGGCGGAGTCCCCGCGTCTCGCCCATCAATGTGACGCGAATAGTTCTCAATTCCTGAACATGACCCGATCTCTTTGAGCATTTCAAGATCGTAGGTTGTCCGCATGCGCAGACGTTGAGCTTCGAGGAGCTTGCCCTGGGACTCAAACCATTCGAGGCGTTCGTCAAGTTCCTTTTCAATGGAAGCAATTGCACGCTTCATACGTTCCTCACCGGCAACGTAGTGACTGGCGGGGAAAAGATACGTGTGGTCGACCTCGGAAATCACATCGCCTGTCAGCGGGTGAAGAACCGCAAGGGAATCGATCTCATCCCCAAACATCTCAATGCGGATCGCAAGTTCCTCGTACACGGGAATAATCTCAATGGTGTCTCCACGTACCCGGAAGGTTCCACGGGTGAAGGCAATATCGTTGCGGACGTATTGCATGTTGACAAAGGCACGCAGGAGCTCGTCACGGTCAACCTGCATTCCTCGCTCAAGTTCAATCATCCGCGCCACGTATTCTTCCGGCGTGCCAAGACCGTAGATACACGACACGGAGGACACAACAACCGTGTCTTGGCGGGTCAGGAGGTTGTTTGTTGCGCTGTGACGAAGACGCTCGACCTCGTCATTAATCGACGAATCTTTCTCAATGAAGGTATCTGTCTGAGGAATGTAGGCCTCAGGCTGGTAGTAGTCGTAGTACGACACGAAGTATTCAACGGCGTTGTTGGGCAGCAGCTGACGAAACTCCGCAGCAAGCTGTGCCGCCAATGTTTTATTCGGTTCGATCACCAAGGCCGGACGTTGGAGCTCCTCGATGAGCCACGCGGTCGTTGCCGACTTTCCCGTTCCCGTTGCCCCCAAAAGAACAACATCATGCTCTCCGTCGCGCAGGCGCGCCGCGAGCTCACGAATAGCTTTGGGCTGGTCACCCGAAGGTGTGTACTCCGAGATCACCTCGAAGGGATTTTCCTGGCGCAGGATATGTCGATCACTCACAGTCCCAACCGTAGATCACGACGCTTTGCTTCGCCTGTTCCCACCCCTAGAATTGACCGCAGTTACCCATAAGCGAAATCGTTGAGGAATCACGATGTCACAGTTGGAATGGTGGAAACACTCAACCGTTTACCAGGTCTACCCCCGGTCCTTCCAGGACTCAAACGGCGACGGTATCGGCGATATTCCCGGTGTCACGCAACGCGTCCCCTACTTGCATTCCCTCGGAGTCGATATTGTCTGGCTGTCACCGGTTTACCGATCTCCGATGGTGGACAATGGCTACGACATCAGCGATTACGACGATATCGACCCGCTGTTCGGTTGTCTCGCAGATCTCGATGAGTTGATCACAACGCTGCATGATCACGGGATGAAACTTGTCATGGACCTCGTGGTCAACCACACCTCAGACCAGCATCCGTGGTTTCGTGAGTCTCGCGATCCTCACAGTCCCAAGCACGACTGGTATTTCTGGCGCGATCCTCGTCCCGGAGTTGTTGCAGATGAGAACGCGGATCCTCTCCTACCCCGAGGAGACGAACCCAGTGAGTGGTCAGCTGTTTTCTCCGGTCCGGCCTGGACGTGGGACCGCGAAGTCGGGCAGTATTACCTTCATTTCTTCACGCGTGAACAACCGGACCTCAACTGGGATAACCCCGAGGTTCGCGAGGCGATCTACCAGATGATGCGCCGTTGGCTTGACCGGGGTGTCGACGGCTTCCGCATGGATGTCATCTCGATGATCTCCAAGCCCGAGGACCTCTACACCGACGATCCACACGGCATTTCCGCGTCAACTTTTGGACCGCATTTTCACGACTACCTCCAGGAAATGCGTCGTGAAGTTTTCGATAGATATCCCGATCGGCAGTTCTTTACCGTTGGTGAAACAGCCGGAGCAACCCCTGAAATCGCCAGCCTGATCTCAGATCCTCAGCGTCGCGAACTCGACATGATCTTTCAGTTCGAGCACATGCTTTTGGATGCAACAAACGGCGATAAGTTTCATCCTCGCCCGCTCGCCCTCGTCGACATGAAAGCAAACCTTGCGCGCTGGTCGGCGGGACTTCACGGACGCGGCTGGAACTCCCTCTACCTCTCCAACCACGATCAACCTCGCCCTGCGAGCCGCTACGGCGACCCCGTCCGCTATCGTCACCGCAGCGCAACAGCGTGGTCGGGGATGCTCCACGCCCACCCGGGAACTCCCTTCGTTTATCAAGGTGAAGAACTGGGCATGGGGAACTATCCGTGGACCAGTCTCGATGAGTTCAACGACGTCGAAGTTTTCAACACGTGGCGAAGCCGAGTCATTGATCGGGGTGAAGATCCCGATGTCGTTTTCGACGCTCTTCGGTATATCACCCGTGATAACGCGCGCACACCAATGCAGTGGGATGCCACCGCTAACGCAGGTTTTACTCAAGGGACGCCGTGGCTTGCCGTCAACCCGGATCATGTGGACGTCAACGCTTACGCCCAGGTCGGAGTTGAGGGATCGACCTTTGAGTTCTTCCGTCAGATGATTTCTCTGCGCCACCGCCTTGACGTACTGGTCACGGGTTCTTTCGAGCTTCTTGAACCGGATGATCCTACGCTGTGGTGGATTCGCCGGACGTCGCCAGCGTCAACCCTTGAAGCACTGGCCAATATGTCGGGAACCGAGCGATCCGTTGAGATTCCCAACGGCACCGTTGTCCTATCGAATGTGCCCGAAAGGGAACGTGCGCCCCACGTCCTCGCCCCCTGGGAGATCCGCTGGATCATCCGTTAATCGAATGAAGAAGCAGATATCCTCACGTCGATTGAGGAAGGCCGGTGAATTGGGCCACGCCATTGCAGTGAGCTCGTGGCACCGTCACGTCGCTTGGGTGCGTGGGCGAACTGGCGTTAAGAGCCACTGTTCGTCAATCGCGTCGATCAGTGCGTGAGCGTCGTCGATTGTGCCCGCGTTGTCGATCCAGATTGATGCAACTGCGCGGCGCTGGGACGCTGTTGCCTGCTGTGCCATTCGTTGACGCGCATCCTCGTGATTGATGCCGCGGTCGGCGAGGCGTTGGAGACGCAGTGAAACCGGGGCATCGACAACGATGACGGCGTCAAAAAGGTCAGCAGCATTCGTTTCCACGAGAAGCGGCAAGTCATAGACCGCAAGAACTCCGTCGGGTGTTGCCCGCAGCTGTGTCCAGGCTCGCTGGGCAATCAGGGGATGCATCAGTGCATTGATGTCTTCAAGAGCCTGAGGGTCTGAAAAGACTCGTGCCGCTAGACCTTTGCGGTCGAGAGCGCCGTCCTCGTTAATGATGTCGGAACCGAAGCGCGAGGCGAGCCGTTCAAGGGCCTCTCCTCCCGGTGCGGTCAGTTCACGGGAAATGGCGTCTGCATCGACGACCCGGGCACCGCGTTGGCGAAGTCGGGATGCCACGAGGGATTTGCCTGAACCTATCCCACCTGTCAGCCCCACCACCATCGAAGGGCCGCGGTGCACCGCGGGAGGAAGGGGGCGCAATAGCTCTGCTGTGGCAGCCCCCCGCGAAAGGATGCTCCCGATCTCCTGTGTCGCCATGCCTCCAGCTTAGATGAGGGACGAGGACGACTCCGCATGCTTAAGTTTTCAATCAGGCGTCTCGGTGAGACAATGAGGGACACGTATATCCATTAACTCAAGCGAAGAACACCGTGAACTTAGATCATTCCCGCACCTCACAAGCCGCTAGCACACGCACCGCCGCTTCATCTACCACAGGCAGATCCGCCGCGAGAAAACCCCATTCGACCATGCTCCTCATCGCAACGTCGCTCATGCTTTTCTCCATGTTCTTCGGCGCGGGGAACCTGATCTTCCCACCGATGGTCGGCGCTTTAGCAGGAACACACTTCATCCCCGCAATGACCGGCATGCTCGTCGGTTCCGTGGTCTTGCCCGTCATCGCAATCATCGCCGTGGCATCCAGTGGCACAGACGTCCGCGATCTTGCCAGCAGAGGGGGACGAATCTTCGGAGTGGTCTTCTCCGTCCTCGTGTACTTGGCAATCGGCGCGTTCTACGCCCTCCCCCGAACGGGAGCCGTGAGTTTCGCAACGGCAATTGTGCCCGTCACCGGATGGAATTCACCCCTTGCTTCGGCAATCTTCAACGCCATTTTCTTCGGCGTCGCATTATTCCTCTCATGGAATCCCCGACAGATCGTCACGAGCCTCGGGAAGTTCCTCACTCCTGCTCTCCTGACGCTTCTCGTTGTTCTCGTCACCCTCGTCCTCATCAAGCTCCCGTACTCCCCTGGCGCGCCGATGGGCGACTACATTTCAACACCGCTGACCGCAGGCCTGAAAACCGGCTACATGACGATGGATGCGATTGCCGCTCTCGCTTTCGGCATCATCGTTGTCACCTCATTGAACAAGACCGGCGGTGCCATCGGAGCTAAAACATTGCACCGCACAGCCTTGGCTGCCCTGATCTCAGGCGTCCTCCTCGCCATCGTGTACGTCGGGCTCGGGATCATCGGGAACATCATGCCCAACGCTTCCTCCGACCCCGACGGAGCACACCTGCTGTCACAGGCAGCCCATATGACAATGGGGCCCATCGGCCAGATCGTTTTCGGACTGATTGTTCTCACCGCCTGCTTAACCACAGCAGTTGGCTTGCTCGCCTCAACGAGCGAATTCTTTGAGCGCCTGGTTCCTCGGACAACCTACAAATTCTGGCTTCTGCTCTTCACCGCGTTTTCCTTTGCCTTGGCCTCCGCTGGCCTTGACTCAGTGCTCCGCATCGCCGAGCCGATCATTACGTTCCTCTATTCCATTGCCATCACCATCATCATCGTCACGCTGGTGACCTACCCTCTGCGGCTGATTTCTCCACTGACGTGGACCTTCCGCCTGAGCGCGTGGGTAGCTGCCGGGTGGTCGGCATTAACGACCGCCGCCGCCCTCGGTTTCGGTACCGACATCATCAACGCGGCAATCGGATGGATGCCCGGACAGACTCAAGATTTCGGCTGGGCCATTCCCACGGGAATTGCTTTCCTCATTGGGCTCGGCGCGGACATGTCGCTGCGCAAACGCTGACACACGAACGCATTTTCTTCGGATAGGGCCCGCAGCTCTTAGGCGTGGACGGCCGTGTGGCGGCGTTCTTCCTCGCCTCGCGGCGGTTAGCTCGTCAACCGCGAACTACCACCAGGCGTCACACACTCTCCCCCTTCGGCACAGAACGCACCTGACCTCATCGATACGTGCCAAAAAGGGGATCCCCGAGACTTTTACAGTCTCGGGGATCCCCTCACGTGATGTCAGTTAATCCTCATCGGATCTCTGATTCAGTTGTTCGTCAGCTTCTCACGAAGTGCGGCAAGTGCCTCATCGGAGGCAAGAGTGCCTTCGTTTTCAACCGGGGATGAGTACGATGCCTGCTCCTCGATTGAAGGAGCTTCCTCGACATCCTCTTCCTGGGCCTTGATGACCTGGGCCTTGTGGGCCTCCCAGCGCTGCTGAGCTTCGGCGTACTGTGCTTCCCAAGCCTCGCGCTGAGCCTCGTAGCCTTCCATCCATTCCTGGGTTTCCGGATCAAAGCCTTCGGGGTACTTGTAGTTGCCGTCCTCGTCGTACTCAGCGGCCATGCCGTAGAGCGAAGGATCGAATTCATCGGATGTCGGATCGACGCCCTCGTTCGCCTGCTTGAGCGACAGGGAGATGCGACGACGCTCAAGGTCGATGTCGATGACCTTGACGAAAGCGTCATCGCCAACTTTGACGACCTGCTCAGGCAGCTCGACGTGGCGCTGAGCCAGCTCGGAGATGTGAACAAGACCCTCGATGCCGTCTTCGACGCGCACGAACGCACCGAAAGGAACAAGCTTCGTGACCTTGCCGGGCACAACCTGACCGATGGCGTGAGTACGCGCGAAGGTCTGCCACGGATCTTCCTGGGTTGCCTTGAGCGACAGGGAGACGCGCTCGCGATCCATGTCGACGTCGAGAACCTCGACGGTGACTTCCTGGCCAACCTCGACAACCTCTGAGGGGTGATCGATGTGCTTCCAAGACAACTCGGACACGTGGACGAGGCCGTCAACACCACCGAGGTCAACGAACGCACCGAAGTTAACGATCGACGAGACGTTACCTGTGCGGACCTGGCCCTTCTGGAGGGTGTGGAGGAAGTTCGTGCGAACCTCAGACTGAGTCTGCTCAAGCCACGCGCGACGGGACAGAACAACGTTATTGCGGTTCTTGTCCAGTTCAATGATCTTCGCTTCGAGTTCACGGCCGATGTAGGGCTGGAGGTCACGAACGCGACGCATCTCCACGAGGGACGCGGGGAGGAAGCCACGCAGACCGATGTCGAGGATCAGGCCGCCCTTGACGACCTCGATAACCGTACCGGTAACAACGCCTTCTTCGTCCTTGACCTTCTCGATCTGGCCCCAAGCACGCTCGTACTGTGCGCGTTTCTTGGACAGGAGCAGGCGACCTTCCTTGTCTTCTTTCTGAAGGACAAGCGCTTCGATCTTGTCGCCCACGGCGACGACGTCATCAGGGTTGACGTCATGCTTGATGGAAAGCTCGCGAGAGAGGATGACACCCTCAGTCTTGTAGCCAATGTCGAGGAGGACCTCATCGTGGTCAACCTTGACGACAGTGCCCTCGACGATGTCGCCATCGTTGAAGTACTTAATGGTCTCGTCGATGGCGGCGAGCAGGTCTTCTTCGGTACCGATGTCGTTGACCGCGACCTGCGGCGTGTTGCTGGTCATGTAGTTGTGTTCTCCGAAACGGACTGGATAGTAGATGGACAATTGAATGGCGCCCCGAGTCTGCGTATCCCTCCGACAATCGCCGGCGCATCCGAAAACCACGCGACACCGCCCAGTAGTCTATCAGCAATAACGGGCACCAGTTTCACATTGTCCCCGTTAAAACGTGGGATGCGTCGCGTGCCAGTCATGCTCGCCCAGCTCGTCCTCGTTCATTTGTCCTTTCCAGGGGACGAGGACGAGGCCGCGAACTCACCCCCCCCCGGTGGACCGGAATCTCGCGCTGCGCACAGTCTTACCTGAAAGAACGCGTCAGTGCGCGGCTTCCTGCCAGCTACGTCCAACCCCGACTGCGACATCAAGTGAGACCGCCATCGAAACAGCGGACGCCATTTCTTCCCGCACGATGCGTTCAACACGCTCACGCTCAGCCGCCACCAACTCGATGAGGAGTTCGTCATGAATCTGCACGAGGACGCGCGAGCGAAGACCCGCTTCGTGCAAGGCGTCAACAACTCTAATCATCGCGATTTTAATAATGTCGGCGGCGCTGCCCTGAATCGGAGCATTCAAGGCGGCACGCTCAGCCATTTCACGGCGCTGACGATTCGATGACCGCAGATCAGGCAGGTAACGACGCCGACCAAACATTGTTTCTGTATAGCCGGTGCGCTTGGCCTGAGCAACCAAAGAATCAAGGTAGTCACGCACGCCAGCGAAACGCTCGAAGTAACGATCTTTCAAGGCCGAGGCTTCCGCAACAGGAATTCTCAGCTGCTGGGAGAGGCCGTAGGAAGATAAGCCGTACGCCAAACCGTACGACGTTGCTTTAATGCGGGAACGCTGCTCCCCGGTCACCTGGTCAACAGGAGTATCGAACACCATCGAGGCCATCGTCCGATGGAGGTCCTCACCGGAGTTGAAAGCGTCAATGAGTCCACGGTCCTCGGAGAGGTCGGCCATGATTCGCATTTCAATCTGTGAATAATCAGCACTCATCAGGGCATCGAATCCGGGACCCGCAACGAATCCGCCACGAATACGCATGCCATCGGCCGTGCGAGCGGGGATGTTCTGAAGGTTGGGTTCCGATGACGCCAGGCGCCCTGTCGCCGCTGCAACCTGTGAGAACGTTGTGTGAATACGACCATCTGGCTGGATTGTTGCGATGAGACCATCCACCATTTGCTTGAGTTTGATCCGGTCACGGTGCGTCAGCAGGTGTTCAAGGAACTCATGCCCCGGTCCGCCGGTATCTACGGTCTTCACCCACAGACTCTGGAGCGCCTCGGCGTTCGTTGTGTAGCCGCGTTTATTTTTCTTCGTCGGCGGCAGTCCTAATTCATCGAAAAGAACCTCTTGAAGCTGCTTGGGGCTCGACAGATTGACCTCGTGTCCGAGGACATCCCAAGCGGCGTGGCGCGCCTCATCCACCGCCCGGCCAAGTTCTTCAGCCATAGACTCCAAGTGCGCAGAATCCACCGCGATTCCGATGTCTTCCATATCCCCAAGCACCTGGGACAGTGGCATCTCAATGTCGGTGAGCAATCCGGTTTCTTCGGATTTTTCAAGCGTCTGAGACAGCTTCTCCCACAGGTACATGAGGATCACACCCTTGCGGGCCGCACCCTCCTGATGCTTTGTTGGGCCCACCGGGATATCTAAATCGTCGGCCTCAAACAGGGCATCGGATTGTTCGGCCTCGTCCCCGAATTCAACGTTCAATAGTCGTCGGGCGAGATCAGAGACGTCGTACGAACGCTGCTCCGGATGGGCAAGGTAGGCTGCGAGCTGAACATCGAAGGTCGCATCGCCCAGCCTCCACCCGCGCGACCGCAGCGCATGTGACGTGCCTTTCCACTGATGAACGATGAACGCCGGGGAGCCCCCCGCCAACGCCGCCACAGGATCAGCAAGAATCTGCGCAAGTTCCTCATCTTGCGCAGGAGTCACGTCCGCGGGATCAATGATGAGCGTTTCCTCACGCGTTGCGAACACGAGATCTGACACGTGTCCAAGGGCTGCCTGTTTCCTTCCCTCGACCCATAAGGCAACCTCGTGTTTGTCCCCCAGCCAGCTCCGAAGCGACGTTGCTTCGTCAGCAACACTCACCGTCACCTCAGCGAAGAAGTCCTCGTTGTCCTCTTCCTCCGCTTGGAGAGTCTGCGCACTGTCGGTCACTCCAATGGACGAGGCCGAACGCACACGAGAACGCAACGATGAAAATTCAAGAGTGTCGAAGAGCGTTTCGATGCGAGTCATATCCGTGGCTTGACGGCGAAGATCCGTCACCTCCACGTCAAGATCAACGTCGGTGAGAAGCCGGTTAAGCCGGCGATTCCGCAGGACATCCTCGGTATGTTCTCTCAGCGCCTCACCGCGTTTACCGCCGATCGCATGCGCATTGGCGAGGACGTTGTCGAGGCCGTCATAGGTGTTGATCCACTGCGCCGCCGTTTTCGGTCCCACGCCGGGAACACCGGGAAGATTGTCACTCGTCTCCCCCACGAGAGCCGCGATCTCAGGATAGCGACGCGGTGGAACCCCGTACTTTTCTTCAACGGCTTCAGGAGTCATTTCTTTAAGGTCTCCTGCGCGCTGGCCCGGGTAAAGCACCGTCACCGTATCCGTCACCGTCTGGAAGGAATCGCGGTCACCCGATACGACGAACACCCGATGTCCGTCACGTGCCCCCCGGTGAGCGAGCGTTGCCAGAATGTCGTCGGCCTCGTAGCCCTCTTTCGTTAAAGACACGATGCCCATTGCGTCAAGGACCTGTTCGATCAGCTCAACCTGTCCGATGAATTCCTCAGGTGTTGCGTCGCGTGTCCCCTTGTACTCCGGATACTCCTCATTGCGGAACGACCCGCCGGGAAGATCGAATGCTACAGCAACCATGTCCGGCTGTTTGGCTTCAAGCAACCGAAGGAGCATCGTCGTAAATCCGTACACCGCGTTCGTATGCTGGCCCGTGTGCGTGACGAAGGTGTCCGCAGGAAGAGCATAGAACGCCCGAAACGCCATCGAATGGCCATCGATAATCAGCAAAGTTTCGCTCACACATGACACCCTAGAGGGCATGAGCACAACTCACCGAATGAACGAGCCGTCACCAAGCGAATCATCCGACGTCCCACCCGCGCACTCCCTTGCGCTAGCGAAGAGCACTCGGGAAGAGGAAAACCCGGCGTCGTCCTCTTCAATACCTGAAGTTTCAACCCGCGCCTCGGGCGAAAGACCCGACCCCATGAGCCCCACCGGATTCGTTGGTGCCCACTGGCCCGGTTCCCTCATGGAGCACATGGGGATGGAGGTGCATGAACACGGAGCATCCCGGACCGTCATCACCATGCCCGTTGACGGCAACCGACAATCCGCTGGAATTCTCCACGGCGGGGCAAGCGCCGCCCTCATTGAAAGCGCCGCCTCATTTTCAGCGCAGATTCACGCGCGCACAGTTTTCGGTCGCGACGACGGTTTCGCCGTTGGCATCGAAATTTCTGTCTCTCACGTGCGCTCGGCAACACAGGGGCAAGTGACCGCGATTTCTGAGGCCGTTCACCTGGGAGGTTCTCAGACTGTTCATCTTGTCAACGTCACAGATGATCAGGGTCGTCTGATCGCCACGGGACGCGTCACGAACAGAATCCTCAGGCGCCGCAGCTCATAAGCACCCACGACACAAAAACGTCCCTGGATGAATATCCAGGGACGTTTTTCTCAACACAACCGAAAGGTCAATCAGTCGTCAACTTGGTCAATGACAGCGTCAGCGACCTCGCGCATCGACAGACGCCGGTCCATCGAAGTCTTCTGAATCCAGCGGAATGCCTCGGGTTCAGTCATCCCCATGTTCTTCATCAGGAGTCCCTTGGCCCGGTCGACGCGCTTACGCGTCTCAAAACGATCGGTCAGATCAGCGATCTCCTCTTCCAGGGACTCGATCTCCTGGTGACGCGACAAAGCGATCTCAACGGCGGGGATGAGATCTGCGGGGCTAAAGGGTTTGACCACGTACGCCATCGCTCCCGCATCGCGTGCGCGCTCCACCAACTCTGTCTGGCTGAATGCCGTCAACATGACGACCGCGCAGGAGAGCTCATGGAGAATTTTCTCAGCAGCGGTGATGCCGTCCATCTTCGGCATCTTGACATCCATCACACATAGATCGGGTTCAAGGTCGAGCGCCAATTGGACGGCTTCTTCTCCGTCGGCGGCCTCGGCAATGACCTCAAAGCCTGCTGAAGTAAGCGTTTCGACGATATCAAGACGAATAAGGCCTTCATCCTCGGCAACGAGCACGCGGCGTGGCTCGACTTTTTCTTCAGCAGTCATTCTTTATGTCCTCAGTTTGGTAGGTCGTGCTGGTCTATTCTAAAGTGGTTGTGCGCGATTTGCTGACGCGAACGCGCAATGCCCCGATAGCCCAACTGGCAGAGGCGGTCGGCTCAAACCCGGCTTGTTGTGGGTTCGAATCCCACTCGGGGTACCATCGCGAAATTAAACTTAGCGAATAATCACCGCTGATACAGCCTAGTTCCCTCGGCGTTTTCACCTTTACTCCCGGGCGTGTGTGCGCGTCCCGACTCCTCAGCGTCTCTACCTGAGCGTGGACCTTGACGCGCGTATTCCCGCGCGTGTGCGTCGATATGTCGACGCCAATGCAAATCTGGAGTCCCCGCTGTCTGATCACCTGCGAATGTCATGGCCTCAACGGACACCAAAGGCCCGCGAAGGACTTTCCTTCGCGGGCCTGACGTTGGCTGTCGATCAGGCTACTGGAATGACTTTCAGGCCCAAATACCGAGCTGCTCTGTTGCGCAGCTCCGGAACCTTGAGTTCTTCGATTGCCTTTGCAATCGCCGAGTCGCTCATGTCGGAGAACCACGGCTTCACCGCCGCAGAGAGCTGCTCAACGTCAAGGTTGTTTGCCTGACGCCCAAAAAGGGTGTCATGGACCGACACGGTCCGGGTGTTCGTATTCATTTTCTACTCCATCATTCTCTTCATCATCACGTCTGGGGTATGCGCACGGTTTGCGCAGGCAGCCCTCAGACGAACGTCTGAATCGTCGTTGGAACGGCTCGTCCTCGTTCATCGAGGTCGATGAGTACCGATATTCTCAACGTCGATAGACCCATTCTATTCCCTTAACCAGCTCAATTGCCAGATTGTGGAACGAAGTGTCCCACACTAGCAGCAAAGGGAGGACGACGCAACATTCACGGAAGATGCGAGAAGACGTGGAGTGACCGACCATAGGAGCCCAGTTTTAGACGAACACAAACGCCGGCACCCCAAGGGGAGCCGGCGCGTGTTCACATTCTCAGTGAACGTCCGATCGTCCGCCGATCTGATAGTCGACCTCGTCACCGACCTCGTGAATGCGAAGCATATTCGACGACCCCGCGGTCCCCGGCGGCATCCCCGCAACGATAACCAGCTGTTCACCAAGTTCAGCCAAATGCGAGGACTGCATCACCTGATCAACCTGCCACACCATGTCATCCGTGTGACGAACCTCGGGGACACGATAGGTCTGAATCCCCCACGAAAGCGCGAGACGGCGACGCGTTGACTCCAGCGGCGTAAACGCCAGCATCGGGATCGCCGTGCGTTGACGTGACATCAATCGAGCGGAAGCACCAGACTGAGTGAAAGTCACCAGGTATTTCACGTCCAGATGCTCGGCCAACTGCGCGGCCGCCACACACAGAACACCAGCCCGGGAGCTAGCGAAGTAGCTCGGCAGAGCAGCGATGCGCTCACCGCCGTTTTCTTCCGTGGATTCAATGATCCGAGCCATCGTTCGCACGGCCTCAATCGGATAGGTCCCCACCGACGTCTCACCCGAGAGCATCACAGCATCTGCTCCGTCAAGGATTGCGTTTGCACAGTCCGAGGCCTCGGCGCGTGTGGGACGCGGGTTCTTAATCATCGATTCGAGCACCTGCGTGGCAACGATGACGGGCTTGGCAGAGCGACGCGCCAGCTCAATCGCCCTCTTTTGGACAAGTGGCACCGATTCGAGCGGCATTTCAACACCCAGGTCACCTCGGGCAACCATGATCCCGTCGAAGGCCTGAACAATTTCATCAAGGGCCTCAACAGCCTGAGGCTTCTCGATCTTTGCGATCACGGGGATCCGAGTCCCCTCCTCGTCCATGATCGCGTGGACGTCTTCGATGTCGCGAGCATTGCGCACGAAAGAGAGTGCGATGAAGTCCGCGTTTTGGCGAATCGCCCAGCGCAGATCTTCCTGATCTTTCTCCGACAGAGCAGGAACAGAAACGGCAACACCGGGGAGGTTGAGGCCCTTGTGATCCGACACCATTCCGGGAACCTCGACACGTGTGACAACATCCGTGTCCGTGACCTCAATAACCCTGACGGCAACGTTTCCGTCGTCGATGAGCAGGCGATCACCCGGCGCACAGTCCCCGGGCAGGCCCTTGAAGGTTGTGCCCACGCACTCCTTGGTTCCTTCGACATCGCGGGTGGTGATGGTGAAGGTGTCCCCCATTTCGAGCAGCTGCGGCCCGTCCTTGAAAGTTTCAAGTCGGATCTTTGGACCCTGGAGATCAACGAGGATCGCTACAGCCCGACCCGATGTTTGCGAGGCCTTACGGACTTTCTCAATCACTGCTTCATGTTCTTTGGCAACACCGTGAGAGCGGTTGATTCGCGCAACGTCCATGCCCGCGTCAACCAGGGCTTGGACTTGTTCAGGTGAATCGGTCGCCGGACCGATGGTGCACACAATTTTCGCTCGACGCATGCCTTCACTCTACCGTGAGTGCACGCAATACTCTTGTTCCAGGCACGTGAGCCCCGCGTGATGCTGCCCATGAGGGGGGATGAAAGTCCCTTCTCACGCGAAAAACCCGGTGTCGAGGTCGGTTACATCCCCTTGGGTTGGCGCCGTCGTGCGTCACCGATCCTTCGGCGAATTACGCACACCTCTAAGGCGAAAAAGTCTCAACCCTCTATTCGTCATCGAATGGTGGACGGTTGTGGGGGCAGTGAATGTGTCGACGACTGGTGAAAGAAATCCACGCGGCTATTCATCACGCAGGTGCGAAGAGCGCGATGGCGTTTCCTTCTCGGGGATGCTCGCGCGCTCGACCTCGTCACCATGTTCGACCTCGTCACCATGTCTTTCCTCGTCCTCATGAGCGGGAACGAGGGCGAGGCCGGAGTCGTCCTGAGCTAACTCAGGGGAATCCGTTGATGTCTCGGATGCACGCAAGGCCGGACGCTCATCCTCAGAAAGTGTGGTTGACCTACTCAAACGACCCGCAACAATGAAGCACATGACGCCGAATGCCAGAGCAACCACAGAGGTCCACACATTGAGGCGCAATCCGAGGAAAACTTGAGCCTCGTCAATGCGTAGCATCTCCACCCACGAACGCCCCAGCGGGTATGCCACAAGGTAGAGGGAGAAAACCTGACCGGATTTCAGGCGGAAACGTCGATCAACGAGGACGATGAGCCCCGCCATCGCCAGGTTCCACAGCGATTCGTAAAGGAATGTCGGATGGAAAAGAGTTCCCGAGGCAAAACCGGCAGGGAGATGCGCGTCGTCAATTTCTAGGCCCCACGGAAGAGTGGTTGGCCCACCGAAAAGTTCCTGGTTGAAATAGTTTCCCCAGCGTCCGATGGCCTGGGCGACCAGGAGCGCCGGAGCGAGGGAATCCGCGATCGGTCCGATCCTTTGGCCGGCTCGACGCACAGCGATCCACGCTCCGATCGCTCCGAAAGCCACGCCACCCCAAATACCCAAGCCGCCGTGCCAGATCATCAGCACTTCCCACGGGTTGTGTCCAGCCGCGAAATAGTCGTAGGGCGTTGTGATCACGTGGTACAGACGAGCACCAACAATGCCCAGGGGAATCGACCACAGGGCAACGTCGTACATGAGTTCGGGATCCCCTCCGCGACGCCGGTATCGCTTCGCCGTCCACCACGTTGCAACACACATGCCGATGACAATGATGATGCCGTAGGCACGCAGCGGGATCGGCCCGAGATACCACACTCCTTGCGGTGGAGACGGGATCGATAGATGATGAATCATTCCTGAGGTCTCCTCGCGTTGTGTGCCCCGTGAACAAGTTCCGTTGCCAAGGCTTCCAGATTGTGTAGCGCGCGATCGAAGGGCTCAGCAAAAAGTGTTTTGACCAGGGCGGATCCCACGATCACCCCGTCGGCGTATGTCCCGATTTCTCCGGCTTGTTCACCCGTGGACACGCCGAGGCCAACGCAAACGCGTTCGGCTCCCGCGCTGCGCGTACGTTCAACCAGGTCACGAACGTGGGAGTCAACACGTGCTCGTGCTCCCGTTACGCCCATCGACGATGCGGCGTACACCCAGCCACGAGAATGAGCGCTGATGAGCTCAAGACGATGGAGGGGCGAGGACGGAGCAACAAGATAGATGCATTCAAGATCGTTCGCTTTTGCCGCGGTTTCCCATTGAGCGCCTTCCTCGGGTGGAAGGTCAGGGGTAATGAGACCCGAGCCTCCAACAGCCGCAAAGTCACGGGCAAATCTGTCGACACCCCACCACTCAACGGGATTCCAATACGTCATTGAGCACGTGGGAATCCCATATGCGGTGAGTTCATCAACGGCGTGAAACAGGTCCTCAAGATGGGTTCCGTTGTTGAGTGCTTCAACTGTGGCTTTCTGGATTGTTGGCCCGTCCATTCCCGGATCCGAATAGGGGAAACCCAATTCCAGAACATCCACTCCGCAGTCAGCAAGAACTTGACCGGCTCGGATTGACTGCTCAACAGTTGGGAAACCCACCGGAAGATACGCAATGAGAGCCGCACCTGCCTTCAAGCAGGCCGCGTCAATTGCCTGTGCGCTATGTCCAGCTCGCTGAGTCATTGCTGTCCTCCCTTAGGCAGCTGAGTCTCAGGGACAGGCGCCACCGCCGATTCGCCTGCGCTCGGATCAATCACCTGACGTGTCGCGGCGCCGAAACCAAACCAGCGTGACGCTGTGTCAACGTCCTTATCGCCACGACCTGAGACGGTGACAATACAAATCGGTTCCTCCCCCGGCGCAAACGGTCCCTTCTGGGCACAGATCCGCTTCGCCCACTGGCGCGCACCGGCAAGAGCGTGCGCAGACTCAATCGCCGGGATGATTCCTTCCGTGCGCGACAGATGAAGAAAAGCGTCCATCGCATCTGCGTCTGTGATCGGCACGTAGGTGACACGTCCTTGACGGGCAAGCCACGCATGCTCCGGGCCAACACCCGGATAGTCAAGGCCCGCAGAAATCGAATGAGACGCCTTTGTTTGACCATCGCGTTCTTGAAGTACGAACGTTCGAGCCCCGTGGAGCACCCCGACTTCATTCGCGGTGATCGATGCGGCGTGTTTGCCGGTATCCACACCGTCACCTGCGGCCTCGCAACCGATGAGTTCAACATCGGGGTCGTCGAGGAATCCGGTGAACGTGCCGATGGCGTTGGATCCACCACCGATGCATGCGCACACCATGTCCGGCAGGCGCCCTTCGCGTTCGAGGAGCTGAGCGCGCGCCTCGTCACCGATCACGCGTTGGAGATCGCGAACAATTCCGGGGAAGGGATGCGGACCGGCCGCCGTGCCGAAAATGTAGTTTGTTGTGTCAACGTTTGTTACCCAGTCACGGAATGCCTCGTTAATTGCGTCCTTGAGTGTGCGTGAGCCAGCGGTCACCGCCACGACTTGAGCACCGAGCATTTGCATTCGCGCAACGTTGAGGGCCTGACGCTGCGTGTCTTCCTCACCCATGTAGATCGTGCATTCCAAACCCAGCAGAGCCGCGGCCGTTGCCGTGGCAACTCCGTGTTGTCCCGCTCCTGTTTCGGCGATCACTCGGGTTTTGCCTAGCTCCTGTGTCAGCAGTGCTTGGCCCAGAACGTTATTGATCTTGTGGGAGCCCGTGTGATTGAGGTCCTCTCTCTTGAGGAACACCCTGACACCGCCAAGGTCCTCAGCAAAGCGTGGAGCCTCAGTCAGAAGGGAAGGACGACCCGCATACTGGCGGAAAAGAGTGCGAAGTTTGAGTTGAAACTCTAGGTCTTTCCACAGACGCTGCCACGCTGCGTCAAGTTCCTCAATGGGACCCATGAGTGATTCAGCGACGAAACGACCGCCAAAATCCCCGTAATACGGACCTTGAGCATCCGCGAATGCCATCTAGGACTCCTCTCGAATTGCCGCGCGAACCCGTGCTTTCCGGTCGGTTTCTAACGCGGGATGCTGACCGGCGCTGACCATGTCTCGAAGCGCCTCAGAAGGGTGGCCCGAGGTCACCAGGGCTTCTCCAACGAGAACGGCATCTGCTCCCCATCGTGCGTACTCGAAGACATCATGAGGTCCCGTGACCCCTGACTCGGCGACTGCAACGACGTCGGCTGGGATGACGTCAACGACCTGTTCAACGACTCCGCGATCAACTGTCAGGGTCTTGAGATTACGAGCGTTGACCCCGATGATCCGTGCCCCCGCTTCAAGCGCACGCAGGGCCTCGAGACGTGAATGTGATTCAACGAGAGCCTCCATTCCCAAGGAATGCACGCGTTCAAGAAGAGACACAAGCACATTCTGTTCAAGAGCTGCAACGATGAGCAGAACAATGTCAGCTCCGTGAGCGCGGGCCTCGTGAATCTGATAGGGACTCACGATGAAGTCCTTGCGTAAAACAGGGATGTCCACGGCTGCGCGTACCGCGTCGAAATCATCAAGTGAGCCACCGAAACGACGCTGTTCCGTGAGCACAGAAATCGCTGTTGCTCCAGATGCTTCGTATATTGAGGCCAGAGCCGCAGGATCGGGGATCGATGCCAGCGCCCCCTTTGACGGGGATTTGCGTTTGACCTCTGAAATGATTGATACAGCGCCCGGTTGTGAACGGAAAGCCGCGAGGGCGTCCTTCGGATCGTCTGCACGCTGAGCGTGCTTCTTGATCTCCTCAAGCGGAATGCGTGCTTCACGCTCCGCGAGATCCTCAAGTACACCCGCGATAATGTCGTCCAGAACACTCATTGGTGACGTCCTCCTCGTGTCATCGGACTCTTCGATGCTATATCGCACACCTCAGCGATCCCTCAACGGCTCATCATCCGAGCGTGAGGAGTCATCTGAGGCAGTAGACGACGCATCTGCCAGGGTCGATGCGATGACAACGGATTGTAGAGCCGCTGCCGCTTTGTTTCGTGTTTCCTCGTATTCCGTTGCGGCAACAGAATCGGCAACGATACCTGCGCCCGCCTGAACTGATGCCACCCCATCAACCACACTGGCGGTGCGGATTGCAATCGCCCAATCGGCATCACCTGAGAAATCGAAGTAGCCAACCACTCCCCCGTAGACTCCGCGTGCAGCCGGTTCGTAGGAGTCGATGAGTTCGATCGCCCGAGGCTTGGGCGCACCTGATAGCGTTCCCGCGGGGAAAGTTGCGACCAGGCAATCCACCGAGTCAACATCTTCCCTGAGTACGCCCGTCACCGTTGAAGAAATGTGTTGAATATGTGAGAAACGCTTGATCTCCATCAGTGTGGACACTTCAACTGTTTCGGGGACGCACACCTTTGACAAGTCGTTGCGAGCCAAGTCAACCAGCATGACGTGTTCGGATAGTTCCTTCGGGTCGCGCAGCAGTCCTTGAGCAAGCTCACGGTCCTGCGCGGCATCGCGTCCTCGTGGACGTGAGCCTGCGATCGGATAGGTCCACACGCGGTCTTTCTCCCGACGAACCAGGGTCTCGGGTGAAGAACCGATGACTTCGAAGAGCTCACCGGTACCTGAGGGAAGCGCCATGTAGAACATGTACGGCGAGGGGTTGACCGTGCGCAGCACCCGGTACACGTCCAGGCCCTGGGCGCGAGAATCCACGTCAAGTCGCTGCGAGAGGACAATCTGAAATGCATCCCCATCCCGGATTGATTTCTTCGCAGCCTCAACCGAAGCCTCGAAATCCTCGCGTTTCGTCCGATGCCTCACCGTGGGCTCCGGCTCATCTGAACGCACGCCGAGAACCGCTGGGGAAATCGGAGATGCCAAACGAGCGGACATCGCTGAGAGTGAGGCAAGCGAATTCTCGTATGCCTCATCAACACGTTTATCTGAGCCGTCAAAATTCAGAGCCGTTGAAATCAACCATACCGACCCGTCGGAATGATCAATTGCCGCAATTTGCGTGGCCAGACACAGCGAAGCATCGGGAACATCCACTTCGCGGTCGGCGTGAGCACGAAGTGTGGGTTCCCATTCGGGCAAAAGCCCCCATCCGAGGGACCCAACAAGCGCACCCGTCAGCGGTGGCAGACCGGGAATCGGCTCTCCTTTAAGGGTATGCAGTGCCGATTGAACAACGTCAAGAAAAGTGCCGTCGTGGAGGGCACCAGCCGGGCATTCCCCCTGCCAGCTCGTCACCAAGTCTCGCGTCACGATCGCCCCGGGCCCCGACGCTCCGACAAAAGACCAGCGGCCCCAGGAACCATCGTGCTCGGCGGACTCAAGAATGAAGCTGCCGTGTGGACCGTGTGCGAGCTGACGATACACCCCCAAGGCGGAGAGCTCATCGGCGAGAACACGTTTGACAACGGGGATCACGCGGCGGGTCTTCGCGAGCTCGCGAAAACGCTGCCGGCTTGGCCACGTCTGCCCCCAGGCGAGGTCCTCCGCAGTGTCCGCCAGCGAAATATCGTGCATTTTTTCCGTCGCGTTCAACGATTCCCCACTTTCGCTTCCAAAGGCCCACCCGCGTCGAAACACGAACGGGCTCCCGTGTGACAGGCCGCTCCAACCTGATCAACCTCAATGAGCAACGCATCTGCGTCGCAGTCAAGACGCACCGATTTCACGTACTGCACATGACCTGAGGTATCTCCCTTGCGCCAAAACTCTGAACGTGACCGCGACCAGAAAGTCACTCGTCCTTCCGTCAGTGTCCGACGAAGGGCCTCGTCGTTCATCCATCCGAGCATGAGGACTTCACGGGTGTCGTACTGCTGAATGATCGCGGCAACGAGGCCGTTCGCGTCATGTTTGAGGCGAGCAACGAGGGCGGGGATGTCAGTCACCTGTCTATTGTCTCACTGTGGCGGCGACCGGCGAAAACGCGTCCACGGTCACCCTACATCCAGTCGGGAACAATTCCCCAGCAGATATCGGCAACGAGAGCGCCTCCGATGAGCCACGGTCCCATCGGCATGCGCGAATCTGTGCCTCCGGCACCCACGATCAGTCGCCACATTGCAGCGATACCCGCAGCAACAAAGGCGAGGAGAAATCCACCGACTGCACAGTCTAAGCCAACGGACCCAAGCATGAACCCGAGAACGGGAGCGAGCTTGACGTCCCCATAGCCCAGACCTCCCTCAAAGCGGTTAAGGATCCAGGCGGGGATCGCCCACAGCAGCCCGCCACCGCAGGCGGTGAGAATCAGGGTGACGGGATGCGAGGACGTCACTGAAGCGCAGCCCACCCCGAAAATCACGGCGATCGCCATTGCCAGTGAGTATCCGTTGGGTAGGCGATGGGTTGCGCCATCAACGATTCCTGAGAGAATCCCGATCATGGCTACCCCAACGATTGCTGGGGCCGCTGGGCGTTGATGAGCGGCGACGAGAATAATTGCCCCGACGATGGCGCTTGTCCAGACAACACCGTTGCGTCGAAAAGGAGTGAGTGCCGCTTCAATGAAATAGCGCCGTTGAATCCGCCACCCCCCTTTCCACAGCCAGACAACAATGACGATCCACGTGGCAACGGCGGTAACCAGGGAGATGTTGTGCGCCTGGCTCGTCGCCACTGAGAATGCATTCACGATGTTTCTCCACGGTTGTCCAATTCCCTAGCGAGGGCGAGGCGCATTGGGCCTGCGTCAGGGTCTTGCCCCGTCATCAGTCTGACCTGGAGCATCGCCTGTTGGAGAAGCATCTCTGTGCCCTCGGCAACGCAGGCTCCTGCACGTTCATAAGCTGAGCGCAGCGCAGTGTTCCTGGGAGAATAGACGACGTCGAGAAGGGTCTGATCCACCCGGACTTTCAGGTCTGCTGCAAGGTCGTCCGCTACTCCCCGCGGCACTGTTGACACAAGAATATCTGCCTGAGACAGTGCGGTAAGGACGCGCTCTCGATCAGCCCACATGATCTGTTCCACGGGAATCCCCAGGCGCATTGAAGCTCCCAGAACCGATCCGGAACCAGAGAAACGTCGCGCAACGACGATCACGTGTCGAAATCCCAGCGTCCCCAAGGCTGCGAGTGCCGATGAGGCCGTTGCTCGACCTCCGAGAATGACGGCCACCTCCGTGGAGGTCAGGCCGCGAGAAGAACGTGCCTGCTCGAGTGCCCGAACGATGCCATGAACGTCCGTGTTAAACCCCGTGAGAATCCCCGCAGAAGGAATCACCGTGTTGAGTGCTCCAACGGCTTGAGCCAGTGGGTCAACGGCATCCATCGCACCAAGAAGCACCTGTTTACAGGGCATCGTCACTGACAGTCCACGGCACTGAGAGTCAATTCCCCACACGAAGTCGGCCGCGTCCTCGCTGCGGACATCTATCCGCTGGTAGACCCAGTCATCCCCAAGTCCCAGGCTGTCCCACGCAGCCCGGTGGAGAACCGGCGATAACGAGTGGTCAATGGGAGAGCCGATAACCGCTGCCCACGGCATTGACTCAGCACTTCCCGGGATTGCTCGAGCAGTATTTCTTGAACTTTTCGACGTTCTCGAGCTGCTCATCCTGAGTTTTCGCGAAGAGAGTTTCGCCGCTGTCAAGGTTCACCGTCACGTAGTACAGCCAGTCCCCATCGGCGGGCTTCAGCACCGCCTCAATAGCGGCTCGAGATGGCGACGCAATGGGCGCGGGAGGTAACCCCGGATACTTGTACGTGTTGTACGGATTATCGTCTCGCAGCTCGGCCTCGGTGGGGATTCCACCAAATTTACCTACTCCGTACAGAACTGTTGAGTCCATCTGGAGGAGCCCGCGAGTTTCTCCCTCGGTGTTGCTGAGACGATTTTCAATGACCCGAGCAACCATCGGAAGATACGTTTCGATGTTCACTTCGCGTTCAAGAATCGATGCCTTCACGAGCAGCTTTTGTCGATCTTGTGATGCGACGCGCAGGGAATCAAGTTCCTTGACCGTTTCGGCGATCATCTGCGCAAAGAGCGTTGTTGGGGTGTCCGACTGTGAGATTTCATAGGATCCGGGGGCCAGCCACCCTTCAACGTTGCCTCCGGCTTCGGCAGGCAATCCCAGCGCCTGCGGATCTTTAAGGGCTGCATTGATCTCATCGGTACTGAAATCGGTGATGTCGGCGATTTTCTCAACGACCTGTGCAACCGCTTGGCCAGGATTGACCGTCACTGTGTTTTCAGTGCGGTTCGCTTCGTCAAGCAGCGCAGCAATGGCGTCCGAAGCACTCATCTGTTTCTTGAGAGTGTATGTTCCCGGTCGAATCGATGCGGCAGCTTTATTGGCTTCAAATGCGCGGACGAAAGCCTCGACGGACTTGACGACGTCGGCGTTAACGAGGTGCTGTCCGATCTCTGCTCCGGTCTCGCCAACCTCGATGGTAATGACCGCCGTGCCTGAACCCGGCCCCCGGTAGTCGTCAGCTTCCACGCTTTGATTCGCTCCACGAATTTGCGTCCACGCAAAGTAGCCGGCTCCTCCAACCAGAGCGAGCACGAGAAGCAAGATGAGGGCGGAACGGAAGCGGCGCCAGAACCGGCGTTGACGGGCCTTGCGTCGTTCCTGTACGAAACGCCGCGACCGCATTCCCGTTGTTTCGAAGAACTCTTCCGTACTCATTGACGAGGACGAGGCCGACGCATTTGATACTCCAAGCTGCGTGGACGCGGCATGGTGATCTCCGTGGTGTCGGCTTGAACGTTTGGGGAGTTCATCGGAGACAGGTCGACGCGAAGAATCATCGAAGTCGCTCACATGTCATCCTTTCCTTCGGGGCGGGAAATTTCAATTCCGGGGGCATCGCCACGCATTCTCTCCTCATCGAGAGCACTCTCCAAGATGATCTGAGCGGCAACCTGGTCAACAACGTCGCGGTGACGTCGCTCGTCAACACCGGATTCTCGCAGGCGCTGATGCGCTTGGTTAGAGCTTAGTCGCTCGTCAACTAGTGCGACGCGAATCCCCGGACGTAAATCTTTGATTCTTCGGGCATAGCGCCTGGCACCTTTGGCTGAGACTCCTTCACCTCCCTTGAGGTGGCGAGGGAGCCCAACGATCACTTCGATTGCGGCGTACTCGTCAATGATTGCTGCTAGGCGATCAAGCTCGGACCCATCGGGGGCGCGAAGCAAGGTCTCCACCGGAGAGGTGAGGATGCCGTGCGGGTCGCAGCGAGCAACGCCGACACGTACTGTGCCGACATCCACTCCGATGCGAACGCCTGTCCGAATGCTCATAGGTTCTCTAGTTCGTGACGGAGTGCGCTCAACGCGTCGGCGATGCCGTCAAGACGTGTGCCACCGCCTTGAGCGATGTCGTCGCGTCCGCCACCGCCACCGCCGAGGAATTTCCCGACGGAACGAATGAGTGCGCCTGCCTTTGCGCCGACTTCGCGGCCTTTGCCATTCGTTGCAATAACGAGCGACGGCTTCCCACCGACGTTACCGGCGAGGGCCACAACCGCATGGGCGTTGCCCAGTCGGTCACGGACATCAACGGCGAGGGTACGCAGTGCATCCGCGGAGGGAATCTCTCCAACAAACTCTGCAACAACGTGCATGCGTCCGAGCGTCTTGGCTTGCGCAGCGTAGTTCTCTGCGCGAGCAAGGGTCTGCTCAAGTCGAATTTTCTCAAGCTCTTTCTCGGAATCACGTAGACGAGTCATGAGAGTTTCGATGCGTGCAGCAAGCTCGTCGGGTCGTCCACCGACGATGCCGGTGATCTGCGAAACAAGCGCGTGTTCTTTGGCTTGGAAGGTGTACGCGCCATCGCCAACGAGGGCGTCGATACGGCGCACACCCGAGCCAATCGATCCTTCACCGAGAACCGTAATGCGCCCCAGGTGCCCGGTCGATGGAACGTGGGTGCCACCGCAGAGTTCCTTATCAAATCCATCACCGATGGTGACGACTCGAACTTCCTGTCCGTATTTCTCACCAAAGAGTGCGATCGCGCCTGAGTTGCGGGCCTCGTCAAGTGACATCACGTCGGTTGTCACCGGGAGGTTTTCTGCAAGCTTCTCATTGACCAGAGACTCAATGTCGTTGATCTGTGAGGTGGCGAGGGCTCCGGAGTGTTGGAAGTCAAAGCGTAGGCGCGAGGGCGAGTTCTCTGAGCCTGCCTGATTGGCATCCGGGGAAACAACGCGACGTAGACCTGCGTACACCATGTGTGTTGCCGTGTGTGCGCGGGCAATTGCCAGGCGACGCTGCGTATCAATTTTCGCGTACGCTTGCGCTCCCACGGTGACGGTCCCTTCGACGAGGGTTCCACGGTGAACTGACAGGCCAGCAATCGGTGCCTGAACATCATGAACGTTGATCAGCCCGCCGTCGGCAGTCTGAATTGTTCCGTGATCGGCAAGCTGGCCACCCATTTCGGCATAGAATGGCGTGCGATCGAGGACGACTTCGACTTCCGCCGGAGCCGTAGCTGCGGGCACCGCAACCGAATCCACGAGCAGTCCGGTCACCCGAGCTTCGCTCTCATTCTCGGTATATCCGACGAATGTCGAGCCAGACCCCATCTGTTTTTCAATGTCGTGGAAGACCCGGACGTCCGTGTGGCCGGCTTTCTTTGCTCGCGCATCGGCGCGGGCACGTTCGCGCTGAGCGTTCATGAGCGAACGGAACTCGTCCTCGTCAACCGTGACCCCCTGCTCCGCAGCCATCTCAAGGGTGAGGTCAATGGGGAAACCGTACGTGTCATGCAGCGAGAATGCTGAGTCACCTGACAGAACGTTCGAGCCGTCTTTCTTTGCTCGTTCAACGGCTGTGTCGAGGATTGTTGTGCCGGCGCTTAACGTGCGGCGGAAAGCATCTTCTTCGGCATATGCGACGTCGCTAATCGTTGACCAGTTGTCCTCAAGGTTCGGGTACGACGGCTTCATCGCGTCCTTCGACACGGTCAGCAGTGTCGGCAAAGTTGCGTCCTCGACTCCGAGAAGTCGCATGGAACGCACAGCGCGCCGGATGAGGCGGCGCAAAACATAGCCGCGTCCGTCATTTCCGGGCCGGACTCCATCCCCAATGAGCATGAGCGATGAACGAATGTGGTCTGCAACAACGCGCATCCGAACGTCATCGTCATACGCGCTACCCGCGCGAGGACCCGCGGCTCCCAGTCCATAGGTTTTCCCTGACAGTTCTTCGGCTGCGGCGATGACGGGATAGACCTCATCGATCTCGTACATGTTCGGCTTGTCTTGCATGATGAATGCCAGACGCTCCAGGCCAGCTCCGGTATCAATCGCCGTCTGGTCCAGTTTTCCAACGAGCTCGAAGTCATGCCCTTCGCCCTCGCCCCGGACGAACTCATCGAAGACGAGGTTCCAGATTTCAAGGAAACGATCACCCTGAACGTCGACAATGGGACCGCCGTCAGGTCCGTATGCGGCACCTCGGTCATAGTGGATTTCACAGCAGGAACCCGCCGGTCCCGGCTGACCGGTTGACCATGAAATCTCCTCAAATGGCAGGAGCTGAACATGCTCTTTCGGCATTCCAATGACTCGGGTGAGGTGATCGAGGGAGACCTGGTCTTTCTCCCAAATCGTCATCCACAGGCGATCGCCATCAAGCCCGTAGCCTCCCCGATCGGTTGGTGACGTCAGGAGTTCCCATGCGAAGTCAATCGCACCTTCCTTGAAGTAGTCACCAAAAGAGAAGTTGCCGTTCATCTGGAAGAACGTTCCGTGACGCGTTGTCTTTCCGACGTTATCAATGTCGTTCGTTCGGATGCACTTCTGAACAGAAGCGGCGCGCGGCCAGGGGGCGGGCTCGGTTCCGAGGATGTACGGAATGAACGGAACCATGCCGGCAACGGTAAAGAGGATGGATGGTTCCGGCGAGATCAAGGACACCGACGGTTGGATCTCGTGGTCTTTCGACGCAAAGTAGTCGAGCCAGCGGCTGCGAATTTCAGAGGTGCGCATGAGTCCTCATGGTAGACGGTGAACAGGCGAAAGAACACATCTCCCCCATCTCGTGGGCATCGATAGCCTGGGGATATGTGGGCTGTGTATGAGTTGAGCCCCGGGGGGCGTGTGCTCCGCGGGGCCCAACACAGTAAAAATCAGCGAGAGTAGTGCTCGACGACCATCTGCACGTCACAGGTCACGGGGACCTCGGCGCGCTTGGGACGACGAACGAGCGTTGCTTTGAGGCGCTCAAGGTCAACATCGAGGTACTCGGGCACCACGGGAAGAACATCGCGGTGAATACCCTGAGCTGCGATCTCGAAGGGAACGCGAGTCTGCGAACTCGGCTTGACCTGAATGGTCTGGCCGGGCTTGACGCGGAATGAGGGACGGTCAACGATTGCGCCGTCAACCATGATGTGGCGGTGCACAACGATCTGGCGTGCCTGCTGGATCGTGCGGGCAAAGCCGGAACGCAGAACGAGGGCATCGATGCGCATTTCGAGCAGCTCAACAAGGTTCTCACCGGTCAGGCCGGAGGTGCGACGTGCTTCCTCGAAGGCGCGGCGCAACTGAGCCTCACGAATACCGTACTGAGCGCGCAGACGCTGCTTTTCCTTCAGACGCACGGCGTAGTCGGAATCCTGGCGGCGACGGCTACGGCCGTGCTCACCGGGGCCGTATGGGCGCTTCTCGAAGTAGCGGACGGCCTTGGGGGTCAGGGCAATGCCCAGGGCGCGCGATTCGCGCACCTGCTTGCGGGAACGGTTCTGTGCCATGTTCCTTTATATCTCCTGTTTCGTATGTCATGTCGATGCTGACGCATCGTCATGGGGTCAACTCCCAGGCAGCTGCACCCGCCACGTGACGTGACATGAACGCTCTGCCTTTCGGCTAAGACCCCAGGTGTGCCAATTGGCACCCCGATAGCCTAACGCATCTTCAGTAGTTCTCTGAGCGCTTCAAGGCGCTTCGTGATCATTGCCTCATGACCATTCATCGTGGGTTCGTAATAGTGACGTCCGACAAGGTCATCAGGCAGGTACTGCTGCGCAGCAACATGATGTGGCGCATCGTGGGCATAGATGTACCCTTCACCATGCCCGAGAGCCTGTGCCCCCGAATAGTGCGCATCGCGTAGATGCAGTGGAACCGGGCCTCCTTTACCCGCACGTAGATCTGCCAGTGCAGCGTCAATCCCCATGTAAGCGGCGTTTGATTTCGGAGCGGTAGCCACGGCAACCACGGCTTCAGCCAGAATGATTCGTGCTTCGGGCATTCCGATGAGGGCAACGGCTTGGGCAGCTGACACGGTAATTCCCAGAATTTCTGGAGCAGCCATGCCGACGTCTTCAGAGGCACAAATCATGATGCGCCGAGCAATGTAGCGCGGGTCCTCCCCAGCTTCGATCATGCGCGCGAGGTAATGAAGCGCCGCATCAACATCGCTCCCGCGCATCGACTTGATGAAAGCAGAGGTCACGTCATAGTGCTGGTCTTGATCCCAACGAACGAGGGCCTGGTTAGCCGCCACTTCCACGTGATGGGCACTGATAACTGTTTCCTCGGCTTCTCCGGCAGCTCCTGCGGCTGCTTCGAGTAAGGTGAGGGATTTTCGTGCGTCAGCACCGGCGAGTCTGACGAGGGCGAGCTCTGCCTGCTGGTCCAGCGTGAAGGCACCGCCGAGTCCTCGTTCATCTGTGAGTGCTCGGTGAAGGAGGCAGCGTATGTCCTCGGGTGAGAGCGGACGGAGCGTTTGGAGGAGGGAGCGTGACAGCAGCGGCGAGATCACGGAGAATGACGGGTTTTCGGTTGTTGCGGCGATGAGGGTGACCCATCGGTTTTCCACGGCGGGAAGCAAGGCATCTTGTTGAGATTTCGAGAAACGATGGACTTCATCGATGAAGAGAACCGTTTCTTCACCTGTGGCCGCCATCCGTCGCTTCGCGGATGCCACAACTTCGCGAACTTCTTTGACTCCTTGAGACACGGCCGACAGTTCATCGAAGTGGCGACCCGACGCCTGTGCGACAAGGTAGGCAAGTGTTGTTTTCCCCGTTCCCGGAGGCCCCCACAGAATCACCGATGACAGGGGGTGGGATTGCTGAGTTGGCGCATCAACAAGCCGCCTAAGTGGAGCACCCTCCCCGAGAAGGTGGTCTTGGCCAACAACTTCATCAAGAGACGTCGGACGCATACGCACTGCGAGCGGGGCCGTGGGCGAAAACGCAGGGACCCCCTGAGTGTCGACGCTCTGCGACTCGAATAGGTCCATACCTCTACCCTACCGAGCACCACCGGCATCTGCGTCAATCACATCATCGAGGGCGTGATGACCGCAGAATGTGGAACACCACAAGCCCACCGATTCCCACGACCCCGGCACACACACCGGCGGTCACAGGGCCGACCGTCGCCACGATGTCTTTTTCCGTGCTTCCTGATTGAGCAGTCTGGTGAGCGTTGCGGATCCGCACCTCGGCATCTCCGCTGCCATTGCCCTGATCGTCCTCTACGGGCCAGGACTGGTCACGGGGAACGTCAGTCCACTCCACAGCCTGCACTGTGTGTTCGCGCCGGAGCTCGGAGCCGGGATGGTCGGTGGTTACCGAGTGTGCGCTGAGGATGTAGTCATCCTGTCCATCAGTGTCTTCAGTGGCCTGACGCTGAGGAACATCCACGACATATTGGGTGTCGATGGGCGCGAAGGACGTCACTTTCAGAATGACGGCACACACGAGCGTCAGCGACAGGATCACGAGGCCCACAACGCGTTGGGCGCTGCCCTGAGCATGACTCTTTCTTCCCCCGCGCGTCATCCTCACCAGTACTCCTTATGTGTGGAGTGAATCGACTGCATTTCTTAAATGAAATTTTAAGAAATGTCGATCGCTTCATACTGTACAGCTCACTTCCTCACTAAACATCCGAAACGACTCACTGGGTGCCCGTTACCCCCTCCGCCCAGAGCGCCACACCACGTGAAATATCAAGTTTTCACCCACAGGAGCCCCTCGCCACATGCTCACTGATTCAATATGTGACTTTCAACACTATGAGCGATCTGGTGTCAATCACTGGCGACATCATCCCTTGCCCGAATGTCGCACATCCCTCGACCCACAGACACACCGCCTGTTGCAGCATGCCAACAGCACAGAGCGGCCCAGCGTGGACCCCTCGAAAAGGGCATCACACTGGGCCGCTGAGCAAGATCGCAGACGTCACTCAAAAAGCGATGTGTCCCCCGCTCCCTTTCGCGCAATTTCAGGCGATCCGGAGGTGAAGTCCACAACCGTGGTTGCTTCATCCCCTCCAACCGGACCAACGATGACGAGATCAACGAGTTTCCCAATTTTCTCATCAACAACGAGGCCGTCGATCAGGGGCTCTGATTCTCCGGGAAGAATAAGCGTTGAACACAGCAGGGGCTCCCCGAGCGCCTCGACAATTGCCTGCGTGATGACATGATCAGGAAGACGCACACCCACCGTGTGTTTCTTCTTGTTCAACGTCATCCGCGGCACTTCCTTCGTGCCAGGAAGAATGAATGTGTACGGGCCCGGTGTCAGCGCCTTAATTGTGCGGAACTCCGAATTCCCCACGATGACGATCTCACCGAGCTGAGCGAAGGAATGGCACAGTAACGAAAAGTTGTGTTTATCGTCGAGCTTACGGATCTCCCGAATAAGATCCATGCCTTCTTTGTTTCCCAGCTTGCATGCAATCGCATATCCAGAATCAGTGGGAAGAGCAATCGTGCCGCCGTTATTGAGAATGTCAACGGCCTTAGTCACGAATCGAACCTGCGGATTTACCGGATGCATCTCTACGTATGACATAGCCACATTGTGCCCCATCTCACGTCCGCCCGCAGGGTTTCGACATACGTCAATGCGCTCCGCGCCAACCCACCGCCGACATCAGGCCCATGAACGAGGACGAGGCGGCACCCCATACGGGGTGCCGCCCAACGCCTCTACATGCGCTGCTATCCGCGCGACTCTATCCACTCAGTCGAGAGCTGCCACGCTCTCCGCAGCGTCGTCTCCTGCTTCTTCACCGCGCTTCTTTGGCGTGGCGTCAACGCCTGCTTCCTTGCGCTGCTCGGGAGTAATTGGAGCGGGAGCATCCGTCAGCGGGTCGTAACCGCCACCGGACTTCGGGAAAGCGATGACATCACGAATCGATTCGGCTTTGGTCAGCAACGCAACGATTCGATCCCAACCGAAGGCGATACCGCCATGCGGGGGCGCACCGAACTTAAAGGCATCAAGGAGGAAGCCAAACTGTTCTTGTGCTTCTTCATCGGAGATCCCCATGACGTTGAACACCCGGTTTTGCACATCACGGCGGTGGATACGAATCGACCCGCCGCCAATTTCGTTCCCGTTACACACGATGTCATAGGCGTAGGCCAGGGCGTTACCTGGATCTTTGTCAAAGGAATCAAGCCACTCGGGTTTCGGTGAGGTAAACGCGTGATGCACTGCGGTCCACGCGCTATGCCCAAGAGCAACATCTCCTTCGGCTTGCGCCTCACCGGTTGGCTTGAACAGCGGCGCATCCACAACCCACGTAAATGCCCACGCATCGGGATCAATGAGATCACAGCGTTTGCCGATCTCCAGCCGGGCCGCACCCAGCAGTTCCCGAGATGGCGTTGGCTGACCGGCGGCAAAGAAGATGCAGTCACCGGGCTTGGCGCCGGTGGCATCAGCAAGCCCCTCCCTCTCCGCATCGGTGATGTTCTTCGCAACGGGACCACCAAGTGCTCCATCCTCTTGGACCGTGACATAGGCAAGACCCTTAGCCCCACGAGCCTTGGCCCATTCCTGCCACTTGTCGAAGGTTCTGCGCGGCTGTGACGCTCCTCCCGGCATGACAACTGCACCCACGTAGGGGGCTTGGAATACACGGAAAGTCGTGTTCGCGAAGTATTCGGTCAGCTCAACCAATTCGAGGCCGAAACGCAAATCGGGCTTATCCGACCCGTACTTCTCCATTGCATCCTTGTAGGTCATCCGCGGCAGCGGTGTGGGCAGATCCTCACCGATCAGTGCCCACACGTTCTTCATGACGTCCTCGGCAACGGCGATGACGTCTTCTTGATCAACAAAGGACATCTCGATATCGAGCTGGGTGAATTCCGGTTGTCGATCCGCACGGAAATCCTCGTCACGGTAGCAACGCGCAATCTGGAAGTAGCGTTCCATCCCCGCGACCATGAGCATCTGCTTGAACAACTGCGGGGACTGTGGAAGCGCGTACCACGAGCCGGGCGACAAACGTGCCGGAACAATGAAATCACGGGCACCTTCGGGTGTTGATCGCGTGAGCGTCGGAGTTTCAATCTCAACGAAATCATGCGCGTACAAGGTATCTCTGGCGGCACGTGAGACCTTGGACCGCAGACGCAATGCGTATTGTTCGGGTTCGCGACGCAAATCGAGGTAGCGGTACTTCAGACGCGTTTCCTCGCCAACATTTCCTGAGTCCTCAGCATGGGACGACACCTGGAAGGGAAGAGGAGCCGAGGTATTGAGAATCTCAATATCATCCCCCATGACTTCGATGGCACCGGTCGCAAGATTCGGGTTTTCGTTTCCCTCGGGACGGGCACACACCTCGCCCGTCACTCGAAGAACATATTCTGATCGCAGCTCGTGAGCGACGGACTCGTCGCGCACGACCACCTGAGCGATCCCGGAGGCGTCACGCAAGTCAACGAAGGCAACGCCCCCGTGATCTCGACGACGATCAACCCAACCGGTCAATGTAACGGTCTGTCCAACAAGGTCGCGTCCAAGCGTTCCGATGTTGTGTGTGCGCAGCACGTGCATTCCTTTCGTCAGTACCATCCGCGAGACAGGCGGCGGCACGTGTGAGTTTACGCCTGGGACGTTGCCTGAGGGCAATCGAACGTGGGAACATGCATGTTATGCCTGACTCCCGCGACAACGAAGCATTCGGTCCAACGGCCGATTCTCCCTGGTCCCCCAGTGAGTCATCCACACATGATGATTCCCGACACGACGGAGAAAACATGCCGGTTGATCATTCGACAGATGCCTCTGCGACGCAGATCTCAACGCCCACCGACACGCAGTCATGGACGCCCGCCGAGATTTCCTTGATGGTGTCGTCGATCCTCCTCATTACCCTCGCAGCATTCGAAGGCCTGGCAACAACAACCATCATGCCGAACGTTGTCAAAGACTTTCACGCTGAATCGTGGTTTTCTGTGGCATCGGGCGCGGCACTTGCCGCTCAGCTCAGCGCAACCGTCGTTGCGGGCGCGCTCGCGGACTGGCGAGGTCCCCGTACGGTGCTGTTCTACGGAATCGGACTCTTCGCCGTCGGACTCTTCATCTCCGCATTCTCACCGGCGATCCTTATTTTCGTCATCGGGCGAATCATCCAGGGCCTGGGCGTTGGCTTCGTCATCGTCCCCTTCTATGTTCTTGTCGGATCCGTTGCCTCCGATCAGCACCGCCCGGCGTATTTCGCAGCGTTCTCGCTTGCGTGGGTCTTCCCTTCCCTGATAGGACCAGCGATCGCGGGAACCGTGGCAACCCACATCGGCTGGCGACCCGTATTCTGGGCCGTCCCCGTCCTCGCGCTCATCGCACTTTTGCCGATGCTCTCTGTGCTGCGTCAACTCACATCTGTTTCCCGTCCTGCCCCAACATCGTTGCGGACATTGACCGTGATGGGGCTTTTCGGTGGTCTGGGCGTTGTTCTTCTCCAACTCTCGGGTGCACTTTCAGGCTGGCGTTTATTCGCCATCTTCCTCGTTGGCGTCGTGATGACCGGCTGGGCGATTCCCCGTCTACTCCCCCACGGAACAATCCGCGCCGCACACGGTGTCCCCGCGGCAATCAGCACTCGTTTCCTCGCGATGGGTGTTCAAGCGGGAGTGGGAGCTTTCCTTCCCCTCGTACTCCAGCGTGTCCACGGCTGGGAAGCTGATCTGGCGTCCCTGCCGGTCACTCTCGGCTCTGTTTCGTGGTCAATTGGCGCAGTCATTCAGGCTCGAGTCAAGGACCCGGACCTCAGGGGACGTCTCCCTCGTATAGGGACGGCACTCATGGCGATCGGCGTGCTGACAACCATCACGCTGCTGTGGCCAACGATCCCTGTGTGGGTCGCGTTCGGCGGATGGGTGGTTGCTTCCGCGGGCGTTGGTCTCATGCATTCGACGCTGTCAGTTCTTGCCCTGGGACAGGCTCCACAAGAAGAGCACGGAAAGGTGTCAAGCTGGCTTCAAGTTGCCGATTCCGCGGGTTCGGCAATTGTGCTGGCCCTGGTGTCAATTCTCATGGCTGCGTGGATGGCAACGGGGGTCACCGGAGGCCTCGCCTACCTGCCAGCATCTCTCGTGGCAATCGTCGTTGCTGTTCTCTCTTTCGCAGCGTCCTTACGAATCTCGAAAACTTCGACATCGCGGGCCTAAGAATCAGCCGTGCAGCGGCCGCGTCCGCCAAAGCCCGATACACGAAACGAGTCCGGCCACCCCAACCTGGCGTTGGAAGGTGAGCCGAACTCGTCCTCGTTAATCAGGAAAATCAGCGACCGAAAGACCGGCGCGAACCGAAGGAACGCCCACCTGAAGGGCGCTCACCACGTCCTCGGTCACCACTGTGGCGTCCGCGCGACCGATCGAAACGCAACGACTCACCCTTGCCCCCACGAGAGTGCGCCGACCCCTGGTATTCCTCACGTCGCTTCTGAGTTTCCCGAGCCCAGCGTTCGCTTCGTACGGAACGACGACGCCCCTGGTCTTCCTCCTGATACTCACGCTCACGCGACCTGCGGTCAGACCACCGATCCTCACGCCCCCTGCGATCATCCGAACGCTTAAACTCTGTGGACCGATCGAAGCGCTGCTCACGTTCGGCGCGGCGCCCTCCCGGGCCCTCATCTGGGCGGATACGGAGTGCGCGACCCTGAACTTGTCCCTTTCCGATACGACGCATCTGGTCGTCGGTGAGATCTCCGGTGATTTCCACCAGCGAGAACGTCGGGAAAATCTCGATATTGCCGATATCTTTCCCATCAACGCCCCCTTCACCGGCAATAGCACCAACAATTGCCCCGGGTTTCACGCGGTCCTTTCGACCAACCTCAACGCGGTAACGCGTCCCATTGCCCGCCACATGACGGCCACCTCCGCGTCGTCGGGAACCTTCGCGACCTCCCTTGATCGGGCGGTCCTTGTCACGACCCCCTTCGAATGACGCTCCAATGAACTCACCGGAGTCATCGAGTTCTTCCTCGCGCCGGATCCGTCCCTTACTTCGCCGGTCCTTTTCAACACGTGGCTCGGGTCCTTCATCCCCAACGGCCTGTGCCATGAGTGCCGCCGCAATATCCATGAGTTCGCTCAGGCGCTGCCCCTGAGTGACTTCCGCTGATGCCTGAGATATTTCGAGCATTGCGTCACCGGCATCGCGTTCGTCGCTATCAACGAGGACGAGCGCCTCCTCCTGCCCCGATTCATCGCCCAAAGGCGCAGTAACCAGACGCTGGGAAATAAAGTCGTCGAGGAGTTGACGATACATGCCCAGCCGCCCACGCTCAATCCGCGCGGGCAGAGCCTCAAGGGCACGTTTCGCACGGAACTCCGAAACAGCAGCAGGCGAAGGAATCGCCACTTCTTCCATCGGCGTGCCCGTGAGTTTTTCGATGCGGCGCAGCCTGGAATGTTCACGCGGCGTAAAGAACGACAGGGAACGACCCGTGCGTCCAGCACGCCCGGTGCGTCCAATACGGTGAACATACGCCGCTGGCTCACGCGGAACGTCAAAGTTCACCACCAAAGAAATACGTTCAACATCGAGGCCACGCGCGGCGACGTCGGTGGCCACAAGGACATCGAGTGAACCCGACTTCAGGCGTTCAACCATGCGTTCACGTTCCGTTTGCGCAACGTCACCTGAAATACCGGCTGCGCGGAAGCCACGTGCCGCCAGTTCCAAGGAAATCTCTTCAACATCGGCTCGAGTGCGCACGAAAACGATCGCTGCATCCGCGTCGTCCTCGCCCTCAGCAATGTGCTGAGCGCGGGTGGCTAGCACGCGTGACAGTGCTCCGATCTTGTGTTTGTACGGAACAACCGCGTAGGTCTGATGGATTGTGTCGACGGTTGAGGATTCTTCTGAGACTGCGATCTTCACGGGATCGGTCAGGTGAGTTGCGGCAACTCTTTCAATAGCCGCAGGCATCGTTGCGGAGAACAAAGCCGTTAGACGGTCCTTAGGCACCGACGACGCAATCGTCTCAACATCTTCAGCGAAACCCATTCGGAGCATCTCGTCGGCCTCGTCAAGCACAAGCATCCGAACGGCCGACAGGTCAAGCGCGCCCTTTTCGATGAGATCAATGACGCGACCGGGGGTTCCAACAACAATCTGCGCCCCCTTCTTCAGCGCCCCGATCTGCGGTCCGTAAGCAGAACCGCCGTAAACGGGAACGACATCTAGCCCGCGTGACCGCGCAGCGAAATCCTCAATTGCCTGCGCTGACTGCATGGCAAGTTCACGGGTTGGGGCGAGGACGAGCGCCTGAACGTCCTTTTCATCCGCATCGGCGATGGCAAGCAGTGGAAGCCCAAAGGCCGCAGTTTTACCCGTTCCAGTCTGAGCGATACCAACGACGTCGTGCAGCTCAAGGAGAGCGGGAATCGCCTCGGCCTGAATCGGCGTGGGCGTGACGAATCCCATGTCGGTGACCGCGTCGAGTAAATCCTTAGGAAGCCCAAGATCAGCAAAGGTCACCGAGTCGTCAGAATCCTCGTCATCGTCAGCATCATCGTCGACATCGTCATCATCAGCGACATCGTCGTCGAGGTCGTCGTCATCTCCCTGCTGGCCGTCGGAGACGTCGGCCTCGTCCTCCTGAGTTTCCGGGTCTTCACCTGGAAGCTGCTCGAAAAGTTCCTCCTGGGGAGAGGACGCAGCAAATTCGTCATTCATAGACACAGTTGATCCTTGAGAATCGTTGGGTATCGAAGCCCGCTGGTCGGGCCGGGTCACTTGGGGACCTTCGGCGCGGCCTCGCACATCCACAACAACACTCACCGGACTCAAATCCGGGCACCATCACAGGGGGCTGCGCCTCATCGCACTACCAACCCTAACGGTTCTCCACTTCCAGGCGCTCATCTGCTCCGGTGACATCTCTCACCGGACCCGTGCTCATGAGCCCTCGTGCTCGCTGCCCCACGCGCGCAGATCGTGGCTTGTGGCCGTTGACGCGGGGGAGACGTGACGGAGGGTGATCGGTGAGTGAGGGCGGTCGTTGACGCGGGGGAATCTTGTCAAAAGTCCACCGCCTGAGCGAGTCCGACAGGTCGTCCGTTTACGCAGGAGAGATCTGCGGAGTCAGGTCATCGGCCGGAGGCTCCCACGTATGGGCATCTGCCTCCACCTGTTCGCCGGAGCGAATGTCTTTGACCGTGTCCGACTGCGCATCAACACCCGGGAACCACACGAAAGGAATACCGCGTTGATCAGCGAACTTAATCTGTTTACCGAATTTCGCAGCCTTCGGTGCCACCTCAGTGGGGATGCCCCGACGACGCAGGGCCGCGGCAATCTCGTTGGAACGTGCGCGCCCGTCCTCGTCAATGACGGCAACGACGACCGCCGTGGGAACTTTCCTTGACGCCGTCACCATCGGCGCGGAAATCATCCGCGAAACGAGGCGCGACACACCGATTGACAAACCGACACCCGGGTAGGTGCGTTTGCCGTCCTTTGCCAGTGAATCGTAACGTCCACCCGAGCAGATCGACCCCAGTTCCTCATGTCCCTCAACGAGGGATTCATAAACCGAACCCGTGTAATAATCCAGGCCACGAGCAATTTTGAGGTCTGCAAGAATAGCCCCTGGCATCTGAGCATTTGCCTGCTCAAGGAGAGCACACAACTCCCCCAGCCCCTCGTCAAGTAGATCCCCCGTCACGCCGAGGTCACTCACGCGCGAACGCACCTGATGGGGATCGCCCGAACGGATCTGCGCCATCGTGAGCAAAGTATCGGCCTGCTCACCGGAAATCCCCGACTGCGCAAGTTCCTGCCTGACCCCTTCCGGACCAATTTTGTCGAGCTTATCTAGCCCGCGAAGTGCCGCTTCGACATCCGTGACTCCAATGCTCTCGCAGACACCCTGAACGACCTTGCGATTGTTGACGAAGACGTGAACCGGTGGAATAGGAAGGGAGTTGAGGGCCTCAGCCATCACGAGAGGAAGCTCAACCTCGAAGTGGAAAGGCAGTTCGCCGTTGCCCACAACGTCGATGTCTGCCTGAGTGAATTCGCGGAACCGCCCCTCTTGGGGACGCTCCCCCCTCCACACCTTCTGAATCTGGTAACGCTTGAACGGGAAATTCAAGTCGTTGGCGTTCTCAATGACATAGCGAGCAAAGGGCACGGTGAGGTCAAAGTGGAGCCCCATCTTCCGTTCCTTCGATGAGTGACGCCCCTCCTGTGCTTCTTTGAGGGCCTGAAGCCTGTCAAGGACGTACACCTCCTTGGACGTCTCACCCTTTGCTTCAAGCTGCTCGAGCGTTTCAACGGCGCGCGTCTCGATCCCGCAGAACCCGTGGAGCTCAAATACTCGACGCAGGTGGTCGAGGACGGCCTGTTCGATGATCCGACCTTCGGGGAGCCATTCGGGAAATCCAGAAAGAGAAGTACGTGCCATGCGCCTATTCTTTCACGCTCGGGCGAGCAATAGGGAATTTGACGAGGACGAGGCCGGGACTTGGGATGTTGAGTCCCCATGCCCCGAGCCCATCGTTCTGAGTCGAGGTCTATCCCTGGGTGTTGAGTCCTTCACACCGACAGCAGGCTGCTGCGAGCCGAGGTTTCGTGCTGTTCCCTATGAGAGCCAAGGCCTCGCGTTGTTTCTTAGCCGATTGACCGCGCCCGAATGAGGTAGGGATTCGAGGAAATCTCACGTTCCAGTGAGGTCATCGGACCGTGCCCCGGAAGAAGCACCGTGAGAGGGTCCAAGGCATTCGACACGGTGCGCAGTGAATGTCGCATCTGGGTTTCGTCACCGCCGGCCAAGTCAGTGCGCCCAACGGATCCCGCGAAAATCACATCGCCAGACAACGCCCACGGCACCGGAGTATCCGAATGGAATGCCACCTGTCCGTCAATAAACACGGTGATATCGCAGTGTCCAATGAACAGAGCTGACCCTTCCGTATGCCCCGGAGCAGGAACCATCTTCAGCCAGAGACCCGGCAATATATCGACCGATCCGCCGGGGAATGGCCGCACATCCGTGGGCCGACACCACGGCGTGAGCTCAATGGGTGGCAAGCCCTGGGTGTGGGCTACGGGGTTGTCCATCCGATACATATCCGGTGCCGGAATGTAGACGGGGGCCTCAGTCCGGTGATCACCGCTGGTTTCGTTGCTCGTCAGCTCGGCCTCGACCCCTCCTTCGGGATACGTCCACCAGGAGGCAACTTCCGCGCAATCCCAGACGTGGTCGGGATGCCCGTGGGTAGCGAGGACGGCCCCGACACTGACTTTTTCAGCGTCAAGAGCACGCGCAATCAGGTGCTGAACACCCGCCGATGGGTCAACAACGAGAGCGCGAGACTCACCTTCGGGCACAATGACCGCAGCATTCGCCGCGTAGAACGGCGAAGAAAACACGTGGATGCGCACGCGTTACTCCATCGACGAACGGATCTGGTTCAGCCACGCCATCTTCGTTGACAGGGCTTCAGAAATGCTCGAGGCTTTCGCACTGTCGCCTTCTTCTTGAGCCCGAGCGAGGTCGGCTTCAAGTGAGGCAACCTGATCTTCAAGCTGTCCCAGCATTCCTTCTGCTCGCGCACGAGTCTCAGGGTTGGTACGACGCCATTCCTTTTCCTCGGCCTCACGTACCGCAGATTCCACAGCCCGCAGGCGCGCGTCAATCCGGTGGAGGTCCGCAGAGGGGACGCGGCCGATCTCGTCCCAACGATCCTGAATGGAGCGCAGCGCCTTCTTTGCCTGGTCAAGGTTGTTGATCGGAAGAATCTTTTCTGCTTCGTCAAGCAGGGCTTCCTTCGCAACAAGATTCTCGCGGTATTCGGTATCGGTTGCCTCATCCTTTGCGCGGCGGGCATCGAAGAACACCTGCTGAGCGCTACGGAAACGTGCCCACAGCGCATCGTCTTCTTTTCGAGAGGCTCGCGGCGCAGTCTTCCACTTGGCCATGAGATCACGGTAAGCAGTTGAGGTTCCTGCCCAGTCGGTGGACGTCTGGAGTGCCTCGGCCTGAGCGATGAGGTCTTCCTTGATGCGCTTGGCCTCCGCTTGCGACTGGTCAAGGGCGGAGAAGAACTGGCGGCGACGGCGATCAAATTGAGTGCGAGCCCCCGAGAAACGCTTCCACAGTTCATCCTCTGTGGCCTTGTCCAAGCGTGGACCCTTGCGTTGCAAGCCCTTCCATTCGTCAAGGAGGTCGCGAAGATTTTGACCCGACTGCTTCCAATGCGTCTTCTCAGGATCTTGCGCAACGATCGCTTCTGCGCGTTCAACGACGTCGGTACGAGCCCGCAGTGCGGCCTCGCGCGCCTCTTGCCGTTCAACACGAGCCTGTTCTTTGCGTTCTTGCGCACGCTCAGCAACGGCATCAACGCGCGCGCGAAGCGCCGCAAGATCACCGATTGCATTCGGTTCCTTCACCTGTTCACGCAGGCTCTTGAGAGTGGAATCAATGTCCTTGGGGCCCAGCTGCGCGAGGCGATCCTCGAAGAGCTTGATCGAGGCTTCAAGATCAGCGAAACGTCGCTCATACAGTGCGTAGGGGTCGGCGGGGATTCCCTCGGGGTAGCCGCCGATGACTCGCTCACTGTCCCCATCGGTCACGTACACCGTTCCGTCCTCGCCAATGCGCCCAAAGGGATGCGAGGGGACGTCAGCGAAGGAAATCGTTGCCGGAGTTTCTAGAGACTGAGGAGCCGGAACGGACTGCGAGGCAGAGGCCTGCGCCTGTTCCGTCGCGTTCGTGCCGGAAGTTTCAGTCTGAGAGCCGGTGGGCTGGGGAATCGGAGTCGTTGTCACGATGTTCCTTCAGTGGACGAGGGGCCTGGGCCCGGGCGCGGTGAAGCTGAGCGCCGAATGGCGCCGGCGTGCGGTCTTGTGGCACACCTCTCCTATACTACGGCTTTCCGAGCGTTCCCGAAACACCGTCTGAGACATTGAGAACGCCTATCGGACGTCGTGCGCGCCATGAGCAAGTTCTTTGCGTGACTCCCCCGTGATTCTCAGAGCTTCGAAGACACCGTCAACGCGACGCAACGCTGCGAGAACAGCATCGAGGTGAGCGATGTCAGCCAGCTCGAAAGTGAAACGACCGATGGCAACTTGGTCGGATGTTGCCTGAGTCGAGGCCGCATGGATGTTCACCCGGTAATCTGAAAGAACCCGCGTGAGATCGGACAAAAGTCCTGACCGGTCGAGGGCGCGGATTTCGATCTGCACACGGAAGGGCACTCCCCTGCGGTCCGAGCTCCACATGACATCAACGAAGCGTTCGGGTTGAAGCTGGGAGAGTCGGATGCCGTTTTGACAGGTTTTCCGGTGAATCGACACCCCCTGTCCACGAGTGATAAATCCCACAATGTCGTCACCGGGCACCGGGGTGCAGCACCTGGCGAGCTTCACCCAAATGTCGTGGTCATTCATTCCCGAAACCGTCACGCCGACATCACCAACGTGCGGGGAACGAGGACGGCTGGCCCCCGGCATCACTGCCTCAGAGAGCGTCTCTTCGGTTCCATCTCCCCCACCGAGGATGTCAACGAGCTTCGTCACCACATTCTGCGGCGAAATCTGCGACTCACCGACGGCAGCGTACAGGCCGGTGACATCCAGATACCCCAGTGAGTTCGCAACAGAAAGAACAGACTCATGACTCATCAGGCGTTGCAGCGGGAGGTTCTGCTTGCGCATCACCCGAGCAATCTGTTCCTTACCAGCTTCAACGGCCTCTTCACGCCGTTCCCTGGAGAACCACGCTTTAATTTTCGTTCGCGCACGCGGGGATGCAACAAAAGACAACCAATCACGCGAGGGCCCAGCCTTATCAGACTTCGAGGTCACAACCTCAACAGTCTCCCCCGATTCCAGGCGCGTATCCAAGGACACAAGGCGCCCGTTGACCTTGGCACCAACGGTGCGGTGACCGACCTCTGTGTGGACTGCGTAGGCGAAATCCACCGGCGTTGCGCGCGCAGGCAGCACGACAATTTCACCGCGAGGCGTGAAGACATAGACCTCATCACCGGCAATCTCAAAACGCAGCGAATCGAGGAACTCCTCGGGATCTCCTGTCTCACGTTCCATCTCAACGAGGGTGCGCAGCCAGTTCGCCTGCTCGTCCTTCGTCATCTCGTCGCCGTCAGCGGAGGTTGCGTTCGGGTTTTGCTTGTATTTCCAGTGAGCCGCGACCCCGTGCTCTGCACGCTCATGCATCTCAAAGGTCCGGATCTGAATCTCAACGGGCTTTCCACCGGGGCCAACCACCGTTGTATGAAGCGACTGATAGAGATTGAACTTCGGCATCGCGATGTAGTCCTTGAAACGCCCGGGGATGGGGTTCCATCGACCATGAAGGGCGCCGAGGACGGCGTAGCAATCCTTGACGCTATCAACGAGGACGCGCACGGCGACGAGGTCGAAAATCTCATCAAAGGCTTTTCCACGCACGATCATTTTCTGATAGATCGAGTAGTGGTTCTTGGGTCGACCGGTGACTGTTCCTTTGGTTCCCGAGTGGCGTAGATCCTGTTCGATCTGCGAAATAACCTGGTGGAGGTATTCCTCGCGCTGGGGTGCTCTCTCAGCAACGAGGTGATCGATCTCGGTGTAGATCTCGGGGTAGAGAGTCTTGAAAGACAGCTCCTCAAGTTCCCACTTGATCATGTTCATCCCGAGGCGATGAGCCAGAGGAGAATAGATTTCAAGGGTTTCTTGCGCTTTCTTGCGCGCTGATTCGGCGGGAACAAAACGCCAGGTCCGTGCGTTGTGCAGACGATCAGCAAGTTTGATGAGGAGCACGCGGATGTCTCGACTCATTGCAACAAGCATTTTCCGCAGAGTCTCCGACTGCGCACTGGCCCCATAGCGGACTTTGTCGAGTTTGGTGACACCGTCAACGAGGGCCGCAATTGACTCTCCATACTCAGCCGTCAGTTTTTCGACCGTGTAGTCAGTGTCCTCGACCGTATCGTGGAGGAGCGCCGCCACGAGGGTCGGCGTTGTCATTCCCATTTCCGCCAGGATCGTCGCCACGGCAACCGGGTGAGTGATGTAGGGTTCCCCGGACTTTCGCTGCTGTCCACGGTGGTAAAGCTCCGCCGTGCGATAAGCGCGTTCAATCACCGTGATATCGGCACGCGGATGATTGGCCCGAAGGGCGCGGATCAGGGGTTCGATCTCGGGGATCGATTGACGCGACTTCGCGCCAAACCATAAAAGCCCCGAGCGCACGAACGAACCTGCGGCTGGGGGCCGATTCGTAGCGGCTGCGTTCTGGTCAGTCATTCTCACATGATAACTGTCACGCAGCCGCTACGTTAACGAAGATCACGTCTGGTCACACAAGCAACGCCGATTCGACACGAATGCCGGGCAGCTGCAAGCGACCATTGAACTCCTCAAGTTCCAACAGAACGGTCAGACCAGCGACCTCTGCCCCGCAGTGGCGCAGAAGCTCAACGGCGGCCGAGGCTGTACCTCCCGTTGCGAGAACATCGTCGAGAATGAGGACGCGCTGTCCCTTGGCCACGAGCGAGGGCTGGATCTCAATACGAGCTGTGCCATATTCCAGCGCGTAATCGACTCCGTAGACTTCGCCGGGAAGTTTCCCTGCCTTGCGGACCGTGATCATCCCAACGCCGAGTTCCGCGGCAACGGGAGCGCCGAGGATGAACCCCCGGGATTCAAGACCGGCGACCGCATCAACCTGTCCTTCGTAGCGCTCAGCAAGAAGCCCCACGAGCTTTGCGAAAACCGGCCCGTTCGCCACCAGGGGCGAAATATCCCGAAAGAGCACACCGGGTTCAGGGAAATCCGGAGTGAGACCAATATGTTTATCGAGGAGATCCGCAATCTCCTGACCCAATTCACCGCTCATTGGCTCTTCTTTTTCCTACTCGGCTGGTGAGCATTCGACAGTCTCTTCCCTGGGCGAACCGGTGCGACCCGTACAGGTGTTGATTCCGCCTCGGCCTCGTCTCCCTTGCTCTGGACACCGCGAGAGGAGGCAACAATCACGTTGTGTTCCTTCACGCGTTTCTTCCGTGCCTCAAACATCACGAGGAGCGGAGAGGCAATGAAGATCGACGAGTACGTGCCCGCAACCATGCCGACGAAGAGAGCGAGCGAAATATCCGTCAACGTCCCTGTTCCCAGCAGGAGCCAGGCGATGACAAGAATCGCCGCGACGGGAAGAATTGCCACCACAGAGGTGTTAATCGAACGCACCATCGTCTGATTGACCGCAAGGTTGACGTACTCGGCGAAGGTGTAGCGTTTCTGCTCGGTCAGATCGCTCGTGAGTTCACGCACCTTGTCGAAGACAACAACGGTGTCATAGAGCGAATATCCAAGAATCGTCAGGAACCCGATGATCGTCGCGGGTGAAACCTCGACCTGGGTGATGACGAAGACAGCCAAGGTCACCGCCATGTCGTGAACCAACGCAAGCAGAGCCGAAGCCGCCATCGTCCACGAACGGAAATACACCGTCATCAGCAAGGCAACAAGCGCAAGGAAGATCACCAGCGACTGCACGGCCTTCTGCGTGACGCTCGACCCCCACGACGGGCCAATTGACGATGACTGAACATCGGTGTCGTCAACGGAGTATGCCTCCGCCAAGGCCTGACGCACGGTCGCCGTGTCCTTTGAGTTCAGCGACGCGGTCTGGACGCGAATGCCATCTGAACCGACCTTCGTCACCTTGACATCGGAAGCAAGTCCGGTTGAAGCCACAGCCGTCGAGGCAACACTTTCGGTCTGCTCAGCAACATGAGCGACATCAAACTGGGAACCACCCGTGAATTCGATAGACCGATTCAGCCCGAAAACCGCGAGCAACACGAGCGAGACAGCAACAAGCGCTGCCGCAACGCCGACGAAGAGTTTTCGTCGGGGCACGATCTTGTAGGACTTATCCCCTGCGTAGAGGGCGTTACCCCACTGAGCAAAGCTCATCATTGTTCGTCACCCTCCTTTTCGGTGCGCGCGGTGTCCACATCTGCATCACCCTCACCAGAATCGGCGGTGTCCGATGCCTTCTGTCGCTCGGCCTCAAGTCGTTCAAGACGACGCTTCTCAGCAATTGACAGCGTCTGGCCGGCCTCGTCCTCGTTGCCTGAATCCGCAGCAGAACGCGTAGAAGAACCCGTGGAACCGCGACGAACAACTCGGCCTCGACCCGCGTACACCAGCGCCGACTTAGCTCCCAGGTGCTCAGGATCAAGCCCGGAGAATCGATGCCCCTGGCCGAAGAACTTCGTGCGAACAAGAAGCTCCATCATCGGGTGCGTGAAGAGGAAGATCACCGCGAGGTCAACAATCGTCGTCACGCCGAGCGTGAAAGCGAAGCCCTGAACGCCACCCACGGCGAGGAGGTAGAGAACAACCGCTGCAACAAGGTTGACACCGTCGGACACCGTGATCGTTCTCTTGGCACGATCCCAGCCTTCCTCAACGGCCGCAGCCAGTGGTCGACCATCGCGCACCTCGTCACGAATACGCTCGAAGTAGACGATGAACGAGTCCGTTGTCACGCCAATCGCAACGATCAAACCGGCAACACCTGCCAAGGACAAGCGATACCCCATCGTCCACGAAAGGATCGCAATCGTCAGATAGGTCATCACCGTGGCAACAACCAGAGAACCAGCAGCGACAATCGACAGCCCGCGATACTGCCACACCAAGTAGAGCACAACGAGGAGGAGGCCAACGAGCCCCGACCACAGACCCTTTTGGAGATGGTCGGAGCCAAGAGTCGCTGAAATCCGCTGCTCGGACTCAACCTCGAAGTTCAGTGGGAGCGAACCAAAGTTCAGCTGATTCGCCAGCGCAGTTGCACTCTTCGCCGTGAAGTTACCGCTGATCTGCGCCTGACCCGTCGAAATAATCGCATTCATGCGCGGCGCAGTGATGATCTTCCCATCAAGAACCACGGCAAATTGGTTCCGATCAGGATATCCGAAGAATGAACGCCCCTCTTTGTCTTCTTTCTGGAACGAATAGAGAATTTTCGACGACTCAGCGAATGCCTTGGTTCCCGCCTCGTTGAACTGGAGATCCACACCCCACTCACCGGTTGTCTGGCCTGTGGAGTTATGGACCTGACCGGCATTAGCCGAGGACAGATCCGACCCGGGCACAGTGACAGGGCCGAGGATGTACTTGAGGGTGCCCGAATCGTTGCACGCAGCGAAAGGCTTATCCGCCGGCCCCTCAGGGTGGGCTTTCTTCGACTGCTCCTGGCAGTTGAGCGTGTAGAAGTCATAGAGCACCTGCTCGGTGATCCACGCAAGAGACGAGGCGTTTTCCGGCTTCGTCATCGGCTCATCGGAGAGCTTTCCATCACGGTTTTGATCGGCCAGTTCTTTCGCTTTGTCAGCGTCAAGAGCTGTGGACACCGGCTGTGAAGGCTTCGCCTCTTCCTTCGCACCCGACTGCGCCCCTGACTGGGCGTCCCGCGCGGACTGTGCCTGATCTCCACGAGCCGTTGCACCCGACTGAGCTGCCTGTCCCGACTGCGGCCCTTCCTCGGACTTCGGTGCCTGCGACAACGCGGCAGGAGCCACCTGAAGAACGGGACGGAAATTCATCTGGGAGGAGGAGCGAATAAGGTCGAGAGTTTCCTGCGTGGGAGTTCCCGGGATCGACACGACGATATTCGAGCTCCCCATCGCCGCGATCTCCGATTCGGAAACGCCGGAGGCATCGATTCGTTGGCGAATGATATTGATCGCCTCGTTGATGTCGTCCTCGGTGATGGCGCGGGTATCGTTATCGGTCGCCGTCGGGGTCAGAATGAGCTGAGTTCCGCCTTGAAGGTCCAAAGCGAGTGAGGGGACCAGCGACGCACCCTTCGCGATGTGCCCGATGACCAAAGCGGCGCTCGCCGCGAGAATCGTGATCACCAGGACAACCAAAGAGCGCACGGGTCGGCGCTTTTTCGTAGCCACGTTGAGTCTTCCTATTGTCCGGCTATTACCGGATCACTTCGTTTCTTCGTCAGTTGAAGCTGTGTCGGTCTCCGAGGCATCCGAGTCTAAGCCGAGCACGGGAGCGTCCTCTTCAACTTCTTCTTCCGTTTCGTCGATCGTCAGTTGATCAGCGAAAGGAGGCTGTTCTCCTACTTCGCGGATCATGCGGCGATCCCACAGGGTTTCGGTGCCATCGGTGGTCGCCAGGACCATGATGTCGCCATCCATGTCGACGAACTGACCCCAGAATCCGACAGCCGTGTGAACCCATACACCGGGTGCAAGGTTGGCAGCCATTTCCTTCTCGCGCTCTTCCTGCTGTTGGAGAGCCTTCTTCCGGGAACGGTTCATGAACCACATCATGCCGGCGAGGACGACGATCATGATGATCATGAATGCATTATTGCCAAGTGCAGCGGGCACGGGAGCCTCTTTCGTTGACCGACTGGTACAGCGCGCACAATGCACGCCCGCCACATTCTAGTGCCCAAACGATCGTTGAGTCGACGACCATCCATAGACGCGCCCCACATTTTCGCCCTCACCCGCACCCGGTTTCTCCCTTCAGCGCGAAATTGACGAGGACGAGCCCGCACCTTCCCACACCGGCGCAGTCATCGGCGCCTCGACATCTCTGCGTGACTAGGGGCAGAGACATCCCCTCAGCGCAGCAGTTATTTGGGAGTACCCGTGGAAGACATTCCTCAGGAAAAGAGCGTTGCCTCAGCCGGTGGATTCAGACCCAGATGTTCCCAGGCCTTCGACGTGGCGGCACGCCCCCGGTTGGTCCTGACAAGAAAACCCTGGCGAACAAGATACGGTTCGGCAACCGTTTCCACAGTTTCCGCTTCCTCGCCAACCGTCACCGCAAGCGTTGTCAGACCCACCGGTCCCCCGCCGAATCGTCGACAGATCGCATCGAGCACTGCCCTGTCAAGACGGTCAAGGCCAGACTGATCCACCTCAAAGAGCGTCAGAGCCCCCTGAGCAGCCTCAAGCGTGAGGTCCCCGGTTCCACGGACCTGCGCGTAATCAACAACACGCCGCAGAAGCCGATTGGCGATTCGCGGCGTTCCGCGGGACCGAGAGGCAATTTCATGCGCTGCGCGCCCATCGAGAGGAGCCCCGAGGAGATTCGCCGAACGCGTGACAACGGACTCAAGCTCATCGACCTCGTAAAACTCCAGGTGCGCGGTGAAGCCGAAACGATCCCGCAGCGGCGCGGGAAGTAAACCTGAACGCGTCGTGGCACCAACCACCGTGAACGGAGGAAGCGTCAGGGGAATCGACGTGGCACCGGGGCCCTTCCCCACAACAACATCGACACGGAAATCCTCCATCGCCAGATACAGCATTTCCTCGGCTGTGCGTGCGAGACGATGGATTTCGTCGATAAAGAGGATGTCACCTTCTTGCAAGCCAGAGAGGATTGCCGCCAGATCACCCGCATGTTGGATCGCAGGTCCCGAAGTTAATCTCAGCGACGTCCCCATCTCCGCCGCAATGATCATTGCGAGCGTGGTTTTCCCCAGTCCAGGAGGCCCCGCAAGGAGAACATGATCCGGTGGGACTCCCCGTCCTCGGGCAGCGTCGAGGACGAGCTGAAGCTGATCACGCACGACGTGCTGGCCAACAAATTCGCTGAGTCTCTTCGGACGCAGCGCCGCCTCAGCGGCACGTTCCAACTCGCCGGCGTCAGGGGCAACGATCCGCAGTGACTCCACCTGGTCGGTGTCCTGGGCATCATGGATGTTAGCCACGGTGGCCTCCTAGGGCGACGAGCGCCGCTTTGAGAAGGTCCGCAGCCCCTAGTCCCTGGCCGCTGAGCGGTTCGAGCGCCCGGGCCGCAACAGCCTCACTCCATCCCAAGCCAACCAGCGCAGCCTTGACTTCTTGATCAATGGCACTGCTGGGAGACTGCTGACTCGGTATTCCTGGAAGCGCCGCGGGGGTTCCCAGTTTGTCACCGATTTCAAGAGCCATCCGCTGGGCGGATTTCTTGCCGACTCCCGGGATTTTTTGCAGCGCCGCGAGATCCTGGTCGCGCACCGCTCGACGCAGGTCGTCGGGGCTGAGCACAGCAAGGGCTGCAAGCGCAATTTTCGGGCCAATTCCCGACACTGTCAGCAGAGTATCGAAGACGCGGCGCTCGTCGGCGCTACGGAATCCATACAGAGTCAAAGAGTCCTCGCGGACAACGAGCACCGTGTGGATCGTTGTTTCTTCCCCGCGGGGAAGTTCCTGAGCGAATGCCGGCGTGACGTTGACCGTAAATCCGAGGCCGCCAGCCATGATGACGACCTCGCCGAGTCCGATGTCGGCAACGGTTCCGCGAAGCAGTGAGATCAACGATCCTCCTGTGGATTCCCGTGGTGTTCGGCGCTGGGGCCGATACGAACATACGTACGATCTTAGCGCCGATAGCGAGGATCGACCGCACCTGTGCGTCGTTGCGCGGCGGCGGCTTCAGCCCACGCTCTTTGCGCCGGCGTGAGTTGACCACGCGAGGTCAGACGCCCAGACAGCGACACGGAGACTGATGAGTCGTCGGTGTCCCCCAGAAGCCCCGTACCACGCCACGCGTGACAAATCGCGATCGCCAGAGAATCGGCAGCGTCGGCGGGTTTTGGTGCTTTCGCAAGTCCGAGAATCCGCGCGACCATTGCCTGCACCTGTGCTTTGTCGGCGTTGCCGTTACCAGACACCGCCGATTTCACCTCCGATGGGGTGTGCACCGCCATCGGGAGCCCCGCTCGACCCACACAGGTCATCGCCGCTCCCATGACCTGCATCGTGGTCGTTACGGATTGGAGGTTGTCTTGGGCGAAAACTCGCTCAATGGCAACAACTTCCGGACGGTAGCGTGCGATCACCGCGTCGATGGCGTCTGCGATCGTTGTCAGTCGAAAATGCGTCGCCAGGTCTTTATCTGAGCGTGCAACGCCGACGTAGACGAGGGATGCCTTGCGCGACTCGTCAACATCAACAACCCCTAGCCCGCAGCGCGTAATTCCAGGGTCGATCCCCATCACCCGCATCAGGACTGAGCCACCTCAATCCCCCATCGCGTCAGATGACGATTCTGAACGAGGGAGCGCGTTGTGGTCTGGTGTCTGCGATGCTCGAACCATCTCAACAAAGAGTTCATGCATTCGCGTGTCAGAACCAATTTCCGGGTGGAAGGAACAGGCCATCGCCTGCCCGGAACGAACCGCGACGATCGGCCCATCAGCGGCGTTACCGACCCGAGCGAGGACCTCGACGCTTTGGCCCGTTGACTCCACCCAGGGAGCTCGGATGAACACCGCATGGTAGGGGTCCTTGATCCCCGTGATTTCCAGATCTTCCTCGTAGGAGTCAACCTGGCGACCAAAAGCATTGCGTCGAACAACCATGTCGATGGCACCAAAAGAGCGCTGGTCGTCACGGCCATCAAGAACCGAGGAGGCAAGCATGATCATCCCCGCACAGGTGCCCCACACGGGCATACCTGCGTCGATGCGTGAACGCACCGGCTCGAAAAGATCGAAAGCGAGAAGAAGTTTCGACATGGTTGTTGATTCCCCTCCGGGAATCACCAAACCATCAACCGCCTCAAGTTCGCTCCTGCGGCGCACGGGAACGGCGCGGGCGCCGGAAACCTCCAGCGCCCGCACGTGCTCTGCAACATCACCCTGAAGGGCGAGGATGCCGATCGTCACCATCCGCGTTCCGCCAAACGGTGATCAACCGGAATGTCGTCAACATTGATCCCGACCATTGCCTCTCCGAGGCCACGCGAGACCTCTGCGATGACGGAGGGATCGTCGTAGAAGGTTGTTGCCTTGACGATGGCTGCTGCTCTCTTCGCCGGATCACCCGACTTGAAAATTCCAGAGCCAACAAACACGCCCTCGGCACCCAGCTGCATCATCATCGCAGCGTCGGCCGGCGTTGCGATTCCACCTGCGGTGAAGAGAACAACGGGGAGGCGTCCTTCGCGAGCAACTTCCGCAACGAGTTCGTAGGGAGCCTGGAGTTCCTTTGCAGCAACGTAGAGTTCGTCTTCGGGCAGCGAGGTGAGGTGGCGAATTTCGTCACGAATTTTACGCATGTGCGTGGTCGCGTTCGACACGTCACCCGTGCCTGCCTCACCCTTGGAGCGGATCATCGCCGCGCCCTCGTTAATGCGACGCAGCGCCTCACCGAGGTTCGTTGCCCCGCACACGAAAGGAACGGTGAACTGCCACTTGTCGATGTGGTGCTCGTAGTCCGCTGGCGTGAGAACCTCGGACTCGTCAATGTAGTCGACCCCCAGGGACTGCAAGACCTGGGCTTCAACAAAATGCCCGATCCGAGCTTTCGCCATTACGGGGATTGATACGGCGTTGATGATGCCGTCGATGAGATCGGGGTCGGACATGCGTGCGACACCGCCCTGAGCGCGGATATCCGCCGGAACGCGCTCAAGCGCCATGACCGCGACAGCTCCCGCGTCTTCAGCAATTTTCGCCTGCTCCGGCGTGACGACATCCATGATGACGCCGCCCTTGAGCATCTGCGCCATGCCGCGCTTAACCTGCGGGGTTCCAACCTCGCGAGTGGACGTTGAGTCCGTCATGGTCACTCCTCTTCCTCAAGCTGGGCACGAACCTCGTCACCAAGCGACATGTTCGTGTAGATATTTTGCACGTCGTCTGATTCCTCAAGGGCATCGATGAGTTTGCGCACCTTCAGTGCACCCTCAAGGTCAAGCTCAACTTCGGTCGAGGCAACGAATTGGACCTCGGCGGAGTCGTAGTCGATACCGGCTTCCTGCAAAGCGGTGCGCACAGCAACAACATCTGCGGGTTCAGACTCAATGACGAATCCCTCACCCGTGTCTGTCACTTCCTCAGCTCCGGCATCGAGGACGGCCTCCATGATCGAGTCTTCGTCTACACCGTCGGCTGCTGAGACTTCGATGACACCGCGACGCGAGAAAAGGTAGGACACCGATCCCGGGTCAGCCAGTGAGCCTCCGGAACGGGTAAAGCCCAAGCGAACGTCAGAGGCTGCGCGATTGCGGTTATCTGTCAAACATTCAACGAGGAAGGCAACGCCGTTGGGGCCGTAGCCTTCGTACATGATCGTCTCATAGGACGCTCCACCTGCTTCAGCACCGGAGCCTCGCTTGACCGCACGATCGATGTTGTCCGCAGGAACCGAGTTCTTCTTTGCCTTCTGGATCGCGTCGTACAGGGTCGGGTTACCAGCGGGGTCTCCACCGCCGGTACGCGCCGCAACCTCAATGTTCTTGATGAGGCGCGCAAAGAGTTTGCCGCGTTTGGCGTCGATAGCAGCTTTCTTGTGCTTCGTGGTCGCCCACTTAGAGTGTCCCGACATCAGTTCTCCCTTAGGGGGTTGATTGCATTCCACGCCAGTTTAGCGCCGACAGACCAAATCCCCGATGTTACGGATGCCCAGTGGGACACAGTGACAGAAAATGTGTGCGTTGCCACGTGTTGCGACATTTACGGGTCAACGTGGAAGACTTCGAGGTCGCAGGGCCGATCTCCCAGGTCAGCCCACTCTCCCTCGAAAGTCAGGCACAGCGCCGTCGCCGTTGCCACACCCCAGGTGAGGTGGGAACGCTGGGCCGGGGCAACCAGTCCAACTCCGGCAAGTCCGATCGTTGGTTCATGCCCCACGATCATTGTGCTCTGGCCCGAGAACTCCCGAGCGCACGTGAGAACATAGGGAACATCCGCTAAGTACAAACCGCTATCGGATCGCGAATGACCAACGGTGAGGTGAGACGCCATCTCATCGAATGTCTCTTGGGCACGCCGAGCAGATGAATAAACTGCCTCGTCAATACGCGGAAAAACTTTCCCAAGCTCAGCTCCCAGGCGATTGGCCTGAACCCGACCCCGAGAACTTAAGGGACGCTCACGGTCAACAGCACCGTGAGCGGCCTGAGCGTGTCGGACGAGGATGAGGCGGCGCATCGTCGTAGTCATAGTGCGAGGGTACAGTGTCACCGGAAAGAAGGTCGAGATGTCTTTAGCTCACGGGCCCGACGAGGGCGTCTGTGCCTCTCGCGGATGCGAGAATCCAGCAACGATCGTCATCGCGTGGCACAACCCCGCAAATCCGCGCAAAAGAACGAAGGAATGGTTTTCGTGCGACGACCACGAAGAGTCCTTCATGAATTACCTGACCTATCGGGCTTTCCCCTACGAGATTCGGCCCTATACGACACCGAAACCCTTGAGTTAGACTCTGGGTAACCCTTCTATTGATCACGACTGACCAAGGTTGTTCTATGCACCATTGTGACCACACAGGCAGTACCCGTTTGAGATCCGCCATACGCTGCGTCAGCGCAGCGGTTTTCGCGGCCATCATTGCCTGCACGGGTGCATATATTCCGGCCTCCGCCTCCCCGGCACACACATCCGGCACTGATCTCGCAGCCGCAAGCTCGTCCTCGTTCATTTCCGCGACACCCAGGGCAACTGCACAGGGACTGACCGTGTCACCGGCGACGCAGATCGGCCAGGGATGGAAACCCCAGACTACGTTCTCTCTGGGTGATTTCAACGGGGATGGCCGCCCCGACCTGGGTCTCATCGTGCCCAACGGACAGCTGCGGATGTACGCCCGAACATCAACAACGCGATTCGCGACGCCGCGGACAATCGGCCAGGGATGGTCACCGTACACGGTCCTGGGCACCTCCGATTGGAACTCCGACTCAGCTCCCGACATCATCGCCTTCGACTCCGCTGGCCGGCTCTTTGCCTACCTGGGCAACGGACGCGGAGCTTTTCAAGGACGCGTCCAGATCGGCCAGGGATGGAAAGGGTTCTCCTCTGTCACCCTTGTATCAGCCAGCGTCGGACAGCGCACACGCATCCTCGCGACCACGTCAGCAGGGGTGACGCGGCAGTATGTCTCCAACGGTAAGGGAAGCTGGCTGGATCCAGTCACTGTGAAACCACCCGTGTCGACGGCCAATGCGATCTCCTGGCCGGGGAATGCGAAAGGCTCCACGCTGTCTGTCCTGGCTGCCACGGGAAGCAAGCTCTCAGCCCTGATGGTCAATGACCGGCAGTGGAGCGTGGACTCCACAGCGACACTTCCGCTGAGCAACGCCCGGCTCGTTGATGTTCAAGGCACCTCCGCTGGGGCAACCCTCACCGTGGTGACCTCGGCGGGTACCCTCCACGCTGTCACCGTGTCTCTTCGCGCAGAAAAGCCAGCTCCAACGCCTCCTCCAGTTCCCGAGGCACCGGCTGGCCCCCGCACGGCCACCCCCGTTGCTTCGACCGTTGCCTCCGTTTCTTCGGCGCAGCGCGGAGTTGGATGGCCCGCCTCCGGTGCCGTTCACATGGGTGACTTCAACCGCGATGGCTTCGACGACCTCGGACTCATCATGTCCAACGGAGAGTTCTACGCCTACTACGGCACTGCCACTGGTGGATTCAGCGGAAGAACACTCATCGGGGTTGGATGGTCCGGACTGTCATTCGTTCAAGGCGGAGTTGACGTTACCGGCGATGGAACACCGGATGTTATTGCCTGTACCCCCAACGGGGAACTCGTGGTGTACACGGGCAGGGGTGATGGACGTTTCGGCGCTCGCATCCAGATCGGACACGGATGGACACAGGCTCAGTCCATTCTGCTCCTGCGTAACGGCCCCAATGGAAAACCCGCCGTGCTCTTCACACGAACCAATGGAAGAACTTTCCTCTACCAGATGAACGGACGCAGTGGGTTCACTGGCACAGTGGAACTCTCATCCTCAGATTCTCGGATCGGTACTGCACTGCGCAGCGACGACTGGAATAAAGATGGCCGATCCGACCTGCTGCTGCGCGGATCAGACGGCAGCCTAAACGTCTTATTCCAATCTCCGTCCGGTGAGTTCGACACCCTGGCACGCATTGGGCAGGGATGGAACGGAATGCGCTCCATCATCTCAGCAGATGTCACCGCAACGTCGAACAGAATCTACGCAATCGATGGCAGCGGACGTTTGTACGCCTACGATTTCCGATCCAACGCAACTCCTCGCGGTTTCGTGCCAACACCTCCTGCTCTTGCGGCACCGAACCAGCCAAGCACACCAACGAATCCGGCAGCTCCAAGCACTCCGTCAACTCCGAATGCTCCCTCAACCCAGTACAAGGGACATACATTCGCGGCCGGAAATATCATTTCCGACGCGGAGTTCTTCACGCCGGGAACAATGAGCGTCCAGGAGATCCGCGATTTCCTCGCATCGAAGAATCCGAATTGTCGGCCGGGTGCGGATGGGGCCGCATGCCTCAAGGACTACCGGACCACAACGACGCAGATGGACACCGCCTATTGCGCTCCCTACACCCCGGGAACGAACGAGGACGCAGCGACGATCATTTCTAAGTCAGCAACCGCGTGCTCGATCAATCCGAAGGTTCTCATCGTTCTTCTGCAAAAGGAACAGGGACTGGTCACCGCGTCGGGCCCCTCGCTCAACATGACGCGCTACACGAAGGCCACGGGATTCCGTTGCCCAGACGGCGCCCCCTGCGATCCGACGTACGCGGGGCTTGCCTCCCAGGTGTACTACGCGGCATCACGCTACGTTGAGTACGGTGCCCGTCCCGAGGCATTCCGTTTCAGGGCCGGGGGAACGTATTCGATTGCGTACACAACGAATGCCGCGTGCGGCACAACGCAGGTGACCATCGCGAATCGTGCGACCGCTGCCCTGTACAACTACACTCCCTACGTTCCCAACGCCGCAGCCCTTGCGAACATCACAGGAACAGGAAACTCGTGTTCGTCATACGGGAACCGTAACTTCTGGCGCAACTACATCGACTGGTTCGGGTCGACGGGAGTCTGACACAACGGGTGACCCGGGGTTCCTTCCCCGGGTCATCTCCTATTGCACCACTGAAACGAAAGATGATGTAGTGAAAAGAACCGCGCGGATCATCACGGTTCGTTGATCACCGGATCTAACAAGTTCGCTGGCCGTGGCAAAAGTCGCAATCCTCGCAGGCACATACACGTTGACGATGCGGTGTCCTGCTGCCACGGCAGGAGAGTCTCGCCTCAACCGATGTCACTCATCGATGAGTTCTTTCTCCTACAGGTCGAGGTGCACTGCCCTGCGTTGGGGGGTGAGCTACGAAGCGTCAGTCCCACGCCTCAACGGGCGCGTCATTCCACGTGAGTGCCGTCAGAGAGCCAAGAAGGTCATCGGGATGCGAAAATACCCGGTCAACCGGCCACTGGAGAACAACGGTTTTCGTGTTCTCCATGAAATGACGGATCACCACTTCAGCGCTGATGTTGTGGGCAAGCGAACTCGCAAGCAGACGAAGCAGCGCACCGTGAGCAACAACAACGCCTACGCCTTCACGAGGATCGACCCGGCGGGCGTGCTCCATGACCTCAAGGATCACCGGGTATGCGCGGGCAAGAACTTCGCGTCCTGTCTCTCCCCCTGGCATCCGCACGTCAAGTTCCCCGCGACACCAGCGGGCGATCGGTTCAACGTAGTGTTCTCCCGAGACGATGCCCCTGTTCATTTCGATGTCACCCGAGCGGATTTCACGCACTCCCGGCCGGATCAGCGGAGTCAAGCCGTAGCGTTGCGCGAGAGGAGCAGCGGTCATTTTGGTGCGTGTCAGGCCCGAAAGTGCTATTGCCGAGGGCGGGGCTGCAATCTCACGTTCCCAGCGGTTCGCCAACGCTCGCGCCTGTTCCTGGCCCTTGGGGGTCAGTGGGAGCCCGGGGCGTATGGTGTCGAGGGCGCCTAAACGATTGGCAGGGGTCTGTCCGTGTCGTACAAGAACAAGTGTCATCATCAGGGGTGTTTACTCCGATACATTCTGCGTGGCAGTCCACGCGTTACGCCGTGCCTGGTTCGCTGTGGTTCCAGTTTTACTCCCAAAACACGCGGTCCATGACGGCGCGGGCACGGCGGGCCGCGCGCAGCCATTCGTCTTCGAGATCATTTTCGCGTCCCTGCGAATACCCCATGAGGCGTGCCAGGGGAATGAAGTCTTTTGTTTCGCGCGGAAGCATGTCAATGCGCGGCCCCGACATCCGTCCGGACGCCAAGACATTTCCCGCGCGGATGCGCGAAGCGAGTTCCCACGCGTTCAACAGGTCATTCCCGTCGTCCGTGCTCAACGTCCCGGCATCCACGAGAGCAGAAATGGCATCGACAGTCGACGGCGTCCGCAGCGCCTCATTGTCACCGGCTTCACGCAGTTGAAGTAACTGCACCACCCATTCAACATCTGTCAGGCCACCGGGTCCGAGCTTGACGTGACGGGCGGGTTCGGCGCCTCGTGGGAGACGTTCTGTTTCCATCCGTGCTTTGAGTAGACGGATGTCGGTGAGTTCCTTGTGGGTCAGTGGCTGACCGTAGCGCACAGCATCGACGCATTCGATGAATTCGTTGATCAGGTCATGGGGACCGGCAACGGGCCGCGAGCGCAGGAGGGCCTGGCGTTCCCATGTGGCCGCCCACTTCGCGTAGTAGTCGCCGTAGGATTCCACGGTTCGGGTCATCGGTCCGGATTTGCCTTCGGGCCGTAAATTGAGGTCAAGTTCAATGCTCATGTCATTTGTTGTGGCACCCAGGAGAGATTTCATCGTGTTGATGACGTGGGTGGCCACGGCCGCTGCCTGTGATTGGTCAACCCCGTTGTGTGCCCGATGAACCGCGATGATATCCGCATCGGACGCATATGACGGTTCGCGGCCACCGTATCTGCCCATCGCAACGATGCCGACATCAACAACGCCGATGGCCTCGCATTCACGCATGGCGATTTCAAGGGCGCCTGTCAGCGCAGCATCGGCTCCGTCGCAGATCTGAGGTCGGCGAGCGTGGATCCCATTGATTGAATCGTCGAGGCCGTTGCGCAGCAGTTCTCTCGTGCGTACGGCGCGAACACGGGCCGCTGCGTCGTGTGGGTCCGGATGTCTCGAAATGAGCGACGCCACTTCGCTGTGAAGGCGTTGAACTGGAGGGGATTCGAGGAGGGCGTTGTCATCAAGCCACGCGATCGCCTCGGGTCGGCGTGAGAGTGCCTCGGCCACCCACCGGGAATTGGGGAGAACCTGGCACAGACGTTGGGCGGCAACACCTGAGTCGCGTAGCAATGCGAGGTACCAGTGTGAATCCCCGATTTGTTCGGACACTGCGCGGAAATTCAACAGTCCCAGATCCGGGTCGGCTCCGTGAGCGAGCCATGAAATAAACACGGGGAGCAGGTGGCGTTGAATCATTGCGCGCCGAGATGTTCCCGTGGTCAGGGCTCGGATGTGGGTCAGGGCTCCGGCTGGATCAACGTATCCGATGACTTTGAGGCGATCCTGCGCGGCATCCTGGTCCAGTGATGCTTCATCTGCGCTCAGTTGTGATGTCGCCATGACGATTGGACGGTAGAACATATCTTCGTGCAGGCTACGCACCCGTGTGCGCACGCGGTCTAATTCCGCGTGGAGTGCATCAGCGTCGAAGAATTTCTCTGGGTCGATTGCTCGGCCCATGACGTGCAGGTCGTGGGGGTTTGTGGGGATGAGGTGTGTGCGGCGCATACGCGGCAGTTGAGCGCGATGTTCAGCGAGCCTAAGGAAGCGATAGCAGTGAGCAAGTTCTGCCGCGTCATGCCGGGCGATATAGCCGCCGTTGGCGAGGGCTCCGATTGCTTCCAGTGTTGAGCGTACGCGTAGGGATTCATCCGTTCGTCCGTGGACGAGTTGGAGGAGCTGCACGGTGAATTCGACGTCGCGTAGTCCGCCTCTGCCGAGTTTGATCTCTCTGTCGATGTCTTGACGGGGAATATGATCTTCCACGCGCCGACGCATGAGGCGCGCGGATTCAACGAAACCGTCGTGCGAGGCCGCGTCCCAGATGAAGGGTGAGGCTGCTGCCTCGAAACGCTGTCCCAGTGTCGGATCTCCCGCGCAGGCGCGTGCCTTGAGAAGTGCTTGGAATTCCCAGGTTTGCGCCCATTGACGCCAATACGCCTCGTAGGATTCAACGGTGCGGACAAGCACTCCGTGTCGCCCTTCCGGGCGGAGATTGGCGTCCAATGTCCACAGCGGTGGTTCCGCTCCGGGCCCCGAACATGCCCCCGCCAAATGGGCGGCGAGGCGGGTGCCGAGTTCCACCGATTCACGGTCGTCGGACTCAATGACGTAGACGACGTCAACATCTGAGACGTAGTTCAGCTCCTGAGCACCAGTTTTGCCCATCGCGATGACAGCAAAGGGGATCTGGCCGTGAGGATCTACGGATCGCCGGGCAAGCGCCAGGGCAGCCTCAAGTGCAGCATCGGCAAGTTCTGCCATGCGCCGTCCAACCTCGGGCATGTGCTCCAACGGGTCGGTGCTTGTCACGTCATCGGCCACGATGTCCAGGAGAATCTGCCTGTATGCTCGGCGCAGATCATCGGCGTTTGCTTGCGCTGAGGCAACAGGAACCGCTGCCAGGGGGTCAGCTCCAACAGCGTGAAGCAGAAGAGTCCGCGAGGGTCCCGGTTCGACCCAGAGGGCGCGTGCTCTCTGGGAGGGATGCGCAATGAGATAGTCACCCAGGTTCGCCGAGGCTCCGAGGACGCCGAGGAGTCGTTCAAGTTTGCGATGATCGGCGCGTCCAAAAGACCCGAGAATTTCCGGGTGAGCTTCGTGCAAGCGTGATGCCTGGAGGATCGCCAGATCTGGATCAGCGCAGGTCCGAAGAATTGCCAGCCACTCGTCCTCGTCTCCTGGGATTTCCTCAAGGAATTCGGCTCCACGCTGGGAATCACCCACTCCGATGGACCGCAGCGCGTGTGCTTGAGTGCGCATTAGTTGACCTTGAGGAATTGGCGGAGTTCCTGGGGGGTGATCTGGTGACGGTATTCGCGCCATTCCTTCTCTTTGTTGCGAATGACGTAGTCGAAGACCTCTTCGCCGAGCGCATCGGCAACCAAATCCGACCCGCGCATCTGTGCCACAGCCGACGACAGGGATGCCGGCAGAGACCGGATCCCCAGGACCTGGCGTTCACGGTCCGACAGTTCCCACACGTTGTCCTCGGCTTCGGGCATGAGTTCACGTTCGTTGTCAATCCCATCAAGCCCTGCCGCGATGAGCACCGCTAACCCCAGGTAGGGGTTGACTGCGGGGTCCAACGCCCGATATTCGATGCGCGCAGCACGCCGCTTATCTGGCTTGTAGCGGGGAACGCGCACGAGTGCGGAGCTGTTGTTGTGTCCCCAGCAGACGAACGACGGGGCCTCTCCCCCACCCCACAGGCGCTTATATGAGTTGACGTGCTGGTTCGTTACGGCGCAGATGTCGCACGCGTGCTCAAGCAGACCCGCGATGAAGCGTCGGCCCGTCATTGAGAGTTGGTATTCACCAGAGGGAGCGTAGAAGGCGTTCTCGTCGCCCTCGAAGAGGGAAATATGGGTGTGCATTCCCGAGCCGGGGTGATCTGCAAAAGGCTTGGGCATGAACGTGGCGAAAAGGCCCTCCTGTAGGGCAACTTCCTCGATGACGATCCGCGCCGTCATGATGTTATCCGCGGCTGTCACCGCATCGACGGCACGCAGGTCGATTTCATTTTGACCGGGACCGCCTTCGTGGTGGGAGAACTCAACGGAAATCCCCATGTCTTCCAGCATCCGCACGGCACGTCGGCGGAAGTCGTTGGAGTGTCCGCGTGCCACGTGGTCGAAGTACCCCGCGTTGTCAACGGGCACGATGTTGTCGATACTTACGGGCTGACGGAAGAGGTAGAACTCAATTTCTGGGTGCACCATCACGGTGAATCCCATGTCGCGGGCCTTGTCAACCACGCGTTCGAGCGCGCCGCGTGGGTCGGAGCGTGCGTGCTGCCCATCGGGGGTGAGGACGTCGCAGAACATTCGACCAACGGGGTCTGATTCGTCGCGCCACGGCAAGAGTTGGAAAGTTGACGCATCCGGTTTGAGAAGCATGTCGGACTCGTGAACCCGGGTGAGTCCCTCAATTGACGACCCATCGAAACCGATCCCCTCGGTGAATGCGTCCTCAAGTTCTCCCGGATCAATGACAACGGATTTGAGGACTCCTGCGACGTCCGTAAACCACAGGCGAACGAATCGAATGTTCTTCTGGGCGATCACCGAGAGAACTTTTTCTTGCTGAGAATTCATCGGGGTTCTTCCTCAACCTTTGTGTCAGGATTACGGTGTGCTCGGAGGGACGACGGGGCTGCGCACGTTCAGCTATTGACCTGCCGCCCCGTTCCCAGGTGACGGCGGATTCTTCCCAAAGCCCGAAGCAATTGCGTTAAGTGCGGCGGTGAGTTCGGTGGGCACCACCCATACTTTCGAGGCGTTCCCCTGAGCAATCTGCGGGAGCATCTGAAGGTACTGGTAGCTCAGCAATTCGGGCGTCGGATTTCCCGAGTGGATCGCGCCGAAAACGGTTTCGATGGCTTGGGCGTCACCGGATGCGCGGGTCACTGCGGCCTGGGCCTGTCCTTCGGCGCGAAGAATCGCCGACTGTTTCTCACCTTCTGCTTGAAGAATCTGGGACTGGCGGACACCTTCGGCGGTGAGGATCGCTGCGCGTTTGTCGCGTTCTGCCCGCAGTTGCTGTTCCATCGCCTGTTGGATCGACGGCGGCGGGTCAATTGCTTTGAGTTCAACGCGGTTAACGCGGATTCCCCAGCGTCCGGTTGCTTCATCAAGGACGCCACGTAGTTGAGTATTAATCGAATCTCGGCTGGTCAGCGTTGCTTCAAGGTCGAGGGAGCCGATGACATTACGCAGAGTCGTCACCGTGAGCTGTTCGATTGCTTGGATGAAGTTCGCAATTTCGTAGGTCGCATGCATGGGGTCGGTGACCTGGTAGTAGATCACCGAGTCGATCGACACGACGACGTTATCCGCGGTGATCACCGGCTGAGGGGGGAAGGACGTCACCTGTTCACGCAGATCAACGCGGGCAGCAATACGGTCAATGAAGGGGATGACGATGTGGAAGCCGCCGTACATCACCGAATGGAATTTTCCGAGTCGTTCGATGACGAGGGCGCGAGGCTGAGGAACGATTTGGATCGTGCGCACAAGCGCGAGGACAACAAGGACAAGCAGCAGGATGAAGGCGATCGTTCCCGTGAGTTCAGGCATTGCTTTCATTTCCTTTGTCTAGGGGATCGGCGTTGGGGGTGACCACTGCGGTCGCTCCGTCAATGGATTGAACACGCACGGATGTCCCCGTGGGGATCGTCAGTGGCGAACCGGCGGGGCTACGTGCCGTCCAGACTTCACCGTCGAGCTTGACTTGCCCTCCGGTAGGAGACACGGGATCGAGGACGAGGGCGTCTTTGCCAACAAGTCGCGCCGCGTTTGTTCGGATATTCGGTGTTGATCGGTGAAGATGGGCTTTGATCCACGGCCGTACGACAATGACCAGCACTGCGGAGACTGCGGCGAAGACAAGAACTTGGGGAATCCATCCTCCACCCAGGAGCGACACGAGAGCCCCGCTCAGCGCTCCAACGGCGATCATGAGGAAGACAAGATCAACGGAGACAATCTCGACAATTGCGAAAACAGCTGCCGCGATCAGCCACACTCCCCATGTCATGAGCGCTGCTCCTTCCTCTCAAGTCCCGTTCTAGTTCCCTTCGCTGGCACCAACGCCGCGGGCCCACCATCGGCCCTCGCGCTGTCCCGCAAGCAAGGGCAGATCGAAAGCTGCGGACAGGTTGACTCCGGTGAGAGTGCGGTCAATTGGTCCGGCGTTGAGCACTGAACCATTCGCCATGAGGAGCGCGTGAGTGATGCCCGAGGGAATTTCTTCGATCTGGTGGGTGACGAGAATGACCTGCGGTCCGCGTGGATCCGCGATGATTTCGTCGAGCGCTGAGACGAGCATTTCACGTGCACCCAGGTCAAGGCCTGCCGCTGGTTCGTCGAGAATGAGAACTTCGGGGTCCGTCATCAGTGCTCGAGCAAGCAGGGCGCGCTGGGCCTCACCCTGTGACACCGTTGACCAACGCCGATCAGCCAGGTCGGCGATTCCAAAAAGTGCCATGAGGTTGTCGGCTCGCTCATCGTCAATCGTTTCGTATTCTTCGCCAAAAGACACGTGCACGCCCCAGGCTGCCGACCGGACGACGTCGCGAACGGTTGATGTGGGGCGCAGCTTATTCGCCAGGGAATTCGACATGAAACCCACACGCGTTGCGTTCTCTAATGGATCCGTTCGTGAGATGTCCGTTCCGTCGAGACGCACTGTTCCCGCATCGAGGTCGCATCTACCGCAGATTGCTCGAACGAGCGTGGTTTTGCCTGCGCCGTTGGGGCCGAGCACCACCCAGTGCTCACCTTGGGACGACGCCCACGTCACGGAATCAAGGATCGTTGTGCCCTGGCGGGTCACTGTCGCTTGATCAAGTTCAATCACCGAAGTCATGGTCACAGCCTATACGTCTTCACGGACGAGGGAGGGCCCGTGGTCACAAGTGTGTGGGTTGGGGAACCCGGCCTCGTCCTCGTCCATTGATCCTGATAATTCCTAGCGGATCAGCTGTGCGTACAGCGCCGCCGTCTTCTCACCGATGGCATCCCACGAGAAGTGGTCGCGTGCCCGCGCAAGACCCGCCTGTCCCATCTCTCGTGCTCTGTCTGGATGATCGAGGACGAGCATGAGCCTCTGGGCCATCGCTTCCTCGAAAGCCCGCGGATCAAGGGGGGTTCCTGTTCCATCTGTTGCCTGGTCAATCGGGACAAGGTACCCGGTTTCCCCGTCGACGATGACGTCGGGAATACCCCCCGTTGCCGTTCCCACAACAGGAAGCCCCAGAGCCATTGCTTCAAGGTTGACGATTCCTAGAGGTTCGTACACCGACGGAGTGATGAAGACATCGGCGGCGTGGAGGATCGCTGCAAGCTGAGGCTGTGGGAGCATCTGTGGGATGAGGACAACTCCGGTGCGTTCGCTTTGCAGCTGAGTCACCAGGCCATCAACTTCCGCCGCGATTTCCGGGGTGTCAGGGGCGCCCGCACACAGAACGATCTGCACATCATCGGGAAGCATCCGGGCGGCGCGAAGGAAATAGGGCAGACCTTTTTGCCGGGTGATTCGCCCAACGAAGACCACCGTTGGGCGCGTTGGATCGATTCCCTGCTCGGCGAGGACACGGCTTTGGAGAGCTTCGCCCTCGTCCCCTTGGGGTGCGTGCCACTTGTCGAGGTCGATGCCGTTGTGGATCACATGAACGCGATCGGGATCAACCGCGGGGTAGGCGCGAAGAATGTCGTCGCGCATCCCGTTGGACACTGCGATGATTCCTGCGGCAGCTTCGTAGGCGGTCTTCTCAACGAATGATGAGATTCGATATCCTCCGCCGAGCTGCTCTGCTTTCCAGGGGCGTAACGGTTCGAGCGAATGTGCGGAGATCACGTGCGGAATATCGCCCAGGAGAGCTGAGAGGTGGCCGGCGAAGTTGGCGTACCACGTGTGGGAATGAACAAGATCAGCTCCGCTGGTTGCGGCAGTGATCTGGAGATCAACGCCCAGGGTTTTCAGCGCTCCGTTTGCGTCTGCAAGTTCGGCAAGGTCGCGGTAGCCGTAGACTCCCGGCTCTCCTCCCTCGCTTCCTGGTTCGCGCGGGCCGTCAAAAGCGTGAACCCTCAGGTCGTCGATGCGGGGACGCAGCACTTTTGCTAGCTCCGTGACATGAACTCCCGCTCCGCCGTAGACATGGGGCGGATATTCTCGGGTCAGAAGATCAACTCGCATCTGGGTCCTCCCGGCTCGTTTTCGTCATGAATCAAGACTAGCGTGTTCACCACACAGATGGTGTCGGCCACCACATTCCACCCGATACGACGCGCTGTGTCCACATGATGTCATAACGTGCGCTGCACCACATTTTTATCGTAAACTCACCCTATGGCGAAAGATCACGTACTTGCAATCGTCCTTGCCGGTGGCGAGGGTAAGCGGCTGATGCCCCTGACCGAAGACCGAGCTAAACCCGCTGTCCCCTTCGGGGGCCACTATCGGCTGATTGATTTCGCTCTGTCGAACATCGTCAACTCGGGATACTTGAAGATTGTTGTTCTCACACAGTACAAGTCGCATTCTCTCGACCGCCACGTCACGAAGACGTGGTACACGTCGCCCCTACTTGGCAACTTCATCGCACCCGTACCCGCCCAGCAGCGACGCGGTCCTCACTGGTATCTCGGCTCAGCCGACGCCATCTATCAGTCGCTCAACATTGTCGAGGACGAAAAGCCTGACTACATCGTCATCATCGGCGCAGACAACATCTACCGGATGGACTTCTCGCAGATGGTTGCTCATCACAAGGCATCCGGGCTCCCCGCAACGGTCGCCGGCATTCGCCAGCCGATTGAGTTAGCACCGGCGCTGGGCGTTATTGACGCACAAGACGGTGTTGTTAAGAACTTCCTCGAAAAACCCCAGCAGTGCGATGGCCTCCCAGATGATCCCACGCGCGTCCTGGCGTCAATGGGGAACTACGTGTTCACAACTGAGGCACTCATTCAGTGCCTGAGGGAAGACTCGCAGAACCCGGACTCAAAGCACGACATGGGGGGAAATGTCATCCCCTGGTTCGTTGAGCGAGGCGAATGCGGTGTCTATGACTTCAAGGACAATGATGTTCCCGGATCAACTGACCGCGATCGTGACTACTGGCGCGATGTTGGAACTCTTGATGCCTACTACGAAGCAAATATGGACCTCATCAGCGTGCATCCGATTTTCAACCTGTACAACAGGAAATGGCCAACGATGACGCTGCTCAACGGGGCCCTGCCGCCGGCGAAATTCGTCTACGGGGACGAGCATTCCCGCATGGGTCATGCCGTTGATTCCTTCGTGTCACCCGGCGTCATCGTATCGGGTGGGGAAATTTATCATTCGATTGTTTCCCCGGACACCTATGTTCACTCGTGGGCGCAGGTCACTGACTCCGTGGTCATGCACGGATGTAAGATCGGGCGCCACGCCGTCGTCTCAAAGGCAATCCTCGACAAGAATGTCATTGTCGAACAGAGCGCCGTTATCGGGGTCGACCTTGAACATGATCGTGAACGCGGACTCACGGTCACCGAATCGGGAATCACCGTTGTTCCCAAGGGAATGGTTGTGCCCCGTTGACGTCCTACACCTCCCCGGTGGGGCTGACCCTGTCAACCCCACCGGGCCTCATCGTTACCGACGTTGACTCCACTCTCATCGCAGAAGAGGTCATCGAAGAACTCGCCGACTACGCGGGAACACGCGACGAGGTTGCGGCAATCACCTCACGCGCGATGAACGGGGAACTCGATTTTGCCCAATCGCTTCACCACAGGGTGGCAACACTCGCAGGCGTTCCCAATTCTGTATTCGCTCAGGTTCTTGAGTCGATTCACCCAACGCCCGGCGCCGATGCCCTCATCGAAGCTGTGCACCGCTCCGGTGGGTATTTTGGTGTGGTCTCCGGGGGATTCGAGGAAGTCGTGGCACCACTATGTGCGCGCCTGAACATTGATCACTACGTGGCCAACCGCCTTGAAGTGGTTGACGGAGTCCTCACCGGCCGCGTCCTCGGGCAGATCGTCACCTCCGAAGTCAAAGTCACCAAACTCCGCGAATGGGCCTTAGCCCACGATGTGCCCATCGAACAGACCGTCGCCATCGGTGACGGCGCGAACGATGTTCCAATGCTCCAGACCGCGGGCATTGGGATTGCTTTCTGCGCAAAACCAGCGGTGAAGGAACAGATCCCCTATCAGCTCGACACGCGGCGTCTCGACGTCCTCATCGAGCCGCTCGGCCTGTCATAGGACACACGATTACTCCGCTCCTCCCTAGCGATTGCTCGGGGGACGAGGACGAGCGGTGCCTGGGAGACTGCGACCTGATTCGCGGTGAAATAACCAGCGGAACTAGGCCACACGCTCCCCCTCTAGGATCCATGTTCCGTCAGAGTGACAAGGCTCCCATCCCACCCAAACAACCAGCTGCGAGCATGTTCTGCCAGGCGCCGGGGATAGACCTCGCGCGTGCGGGCTTCCACTTCAAGATCGTCAAGTGTCCACCATCTCTGAGTGTCAATGACATCGCGCTCGAGGTCCGTCCACCCGGAATCAGTTAGCTCCTGAGTGTGCGTGTGCGCAACGAAGAACCACTCATCTTGACGCCCCGTCACCGAAAGGAAATCGAACTCTGCCTGACGATAGAGAACGGGGCCGATCAGTTGCTCCGGGGAAATCCGGATACCCGTTTCCTCGTAAAGTTCGCGGACGGCGCCGTCGCGCGGATTCTCGTTGGGCATGAGTCCTCCCCCGATGGTGAACCACCATTGCCGCGACGGGTTATCACGGTCATGGCCCTGAGCCAGAAGAAGCTGACCACACTCATTGAAGAGGACGATCCTCGCGGCCTCTCGGTGAGGGACACCATCAGCGTCGAGGGGCCATTCGGGTCCCAAGGCAGAAAAGCCGTGGTCTTGGCGTTCCTCGGCACTGCCGTGCCGTTGCGTCGACGTCGAACTCACGGCGACTCCGGGGCGTTGAGTGCACGTGACGTGAACCAGATCCGTTGAATCACTGTGATCAACGAACCGAGGGCCACCCAAGCGAGACCCGCAACGAAGAACCACGGACTGAGCCCCAGGTCCATGAGGAAAGCCCCAACGAGAGCCACGATGAGACGATCGGTGCGTTCGGCGATGCCGAGCTTCGCTTCAACCCCCACGGATTCCGCGCGGGCACGCGCATAGGGCACCGTCGCTGAGAGAACCACACCAGCGAGGCCGAGGATAATCGCAAGAGTCCGCACGAGCGATGGTTCCATCTGAAAGACCGCATAGGCGGTCAGTGATGCAAAAACCGCGCCATCGCTGATCCGGTCGAGTGTGGAGTCGAGGAAGGCTCCAAAAGGCGTACCACCCGTTGTCATGCGAGCGAGAGTGCCGTCCACGGAGTCGCAGAATAAGACGATTCCCAGGACGATCGCGCCTTGCCAGAGCAAGCCGAAAGGCAGCATCGACACCGCGACCACCACGGAGATCACCGTGCCCGCGACCGTCACCATGTTCGGGGTGACCCCGAGCTGAGCGAGGAGTCGTGCAAAGGGCGTGAAGATCGTCCGAGTTATTGACCGACCGTGATTGCCTAACACCGCTTCCTCATTTCTCCATTCCTTCAGCGGGCCACGCCGCTGCAAGCCGGGCACGAGCGTCCTCAAGAAGCTCGGGAATTGCCTTCGTCTGCGCGATGATCGGGAGGAAATTCGCGTCTCCTCCCCACCGGGGAACAACGTGTTGATGCAGGTGCGCAGCGATCCCCGCCCCAGCGATGGCCCCCTGATTCATCCCCAAGTTGAAACCATCCGGATGCGCAGTTTCACGTTCGACCCGCATGGCAGTAGCCGTCAGCTCCCCGAGTTCCACCCGTTCCTCGCAGGTGAGCTCCGTATAGTCGGATACATGACGATACGGGCACACCAGCAGATGTCCGGAGTTATACGGGAAGAGATTCATCAAGACAAAGCATGTACGACCTCGATGAACAATGAGTCCGTCCTCGTCCCCCTTGCCGGGAGCCGCGCAGAACGGACACTGCGCATCGGAGGCATCCCGAGGTTTACCCTCGCCGTGAATGTACGCCATGCGGTAGGGCGTCCAGAAACGGCCAAACCCGTCGGGTACACCCGCGATGGAGCGCGCGTCCTCAACGGGAAGTGCCCGGGCATCCTCGCCAGACATCGCTACGCCTCGACGTCGAAGTAATCAGCATTATTGCGGGTCGCAATGTGACGCGTGAGCAACTCAACTGCCCGCTCTAACGGCACCTGGTTGTCCTGACGCCCATCACGGTAGCGGAACGACACCGCCGCGGCCTCAACGTCATCCCCACCTGCGATGAGGGTGAAGGGAACCTTTTCCTTCGATGCGTTACGGATTTTCTTGCCGAAACGATCATCGGAGTGGTCAACCTCGACGCGGACCCCTTCATTGCGCAGGCGTTCGGCCACGGAGTCAACGTAGTCATCGAAAGCCTCGGCAACGGGGATGAGCTTGACCTGAACCGGAGCGAGCCACGCGGGGAACGCTCCCGCGTAGTGCTCGGTGAGAACACCGATGAAGCGTTCAACGGACCCGAGCTTGGCCGAGTGAATCATCACCGGACGCTGGCGTGTGCCATCTGACGCCGTGTATTCCAGGTCGAAACGTTCGGGCTGGTTAAAGTCGTACTGGATCGTCGACATTTGCCAAGTCCGCCCGATCGCATCCTTGACCTGCACGGAGACTTTCGGACCGTAGAAAGCTGCGCCGCCTGGATCAGGAACAAGGTCCAATCCCGTTGCCGCACAGGCGTCTTCGAGGGCCTTTGTTGCTGCCGCCCAGTCCTCGTCCGAACCGATGAACTTGTCTTTCTTCGCGCCGTCCTCGTCACGGGTTGACAGCTCAAGGTAGAAGTCATTGAGACCGAAGGCTTCGAGGATGGAGAGGAAGAATGTAATCTGGTGCTCGATTTCCCTGCTTGCCTGTTCGGGCGTGCAGTAGGTGTGCGAGTCATCCTGAGTGAATCCCCGCATACGGGTCAGTCCGTGAACAACGCCGGATTTCTCATAGCGGTAGTCGTGCCCCATCTCGAAGAACCGCAGCGGCAGCTCACGATAGGAACGTCCGCGCGAGCGGAAAATCAGGTTATGCATCGGGCAGTTCATGGCCTTGAGGTAGTACTCCTGTCCGGCCTTCGTGATGTTTCCGTCCTCGTCACGTTCTTCGTCGACCTGCATGGGCGGGAACATGGTATCCGCGTAGTAGGGCAAGTGACCCGACGTGTGGAAAAGGCCGCCCTTGGAAATCTCGGGCGTGTGGACGAAATCGAATCCGGCTTTCAGGTGCCGCTCCACAACATAGGATTCGATCTCGTGACGAAGCATTGCCCCCTTGGGATGGAAAACCACCAGGCCGGGGCCGATCTCATCGGGGAATGAGAAGAGATCAAGTTCTGCTCCCAGACGCCGGTGATCACGGCGCTCTGCTTCCTTGATGCGTTCCTGGTAGGCAACGAGGTCATCCTTGGAGGCCCATGCTGTGCCGTAGATCCGCTGTAACTGGTCGTTTGCCTGATCGCCCTTCCAATAGGCAGCGGAGGATTTCGTCAGAGCAAAACCATTGCCGATGAGCTTCGTTGACGGCAAGTGCGGGCCGCGGCACAGGTCTTTCCATGCGACATGTCCATCGCGACGGACATTGTCGTACATTGTCAGCTGTCCTGCGCCGACCTCAACGCTCGCGCCTTCAGCGCCATTTCCTTTCGTCGTCACGAGTTCCAACTTGTAGGGCTGGTCTGCGAGTTCATGACGCGCCTCGTCCTCGCTAATCTCGCGTCGCCTAAAAGTCTGGCCTTCTTTGACGATCCGTTTCATCCGCTTTTCGAGGTCTTTGAGCAGTTCCGGGGTCACCGCATCGATGTTGCCGAAGTCGTAGTAGAAACCGTCGGTGATGAAAGGGCCGATGCCGAGGTTGACGTCGGGAAAAATCTCCTGAACCGCCTGCGCGAGCACGTGTGTGGCCGAATGGCGCAGAATGTCGAGCCCGTCGGGAGAGTCAAGAGTGATGGCGTCAACCTGCGTGCCCGCCTCGAAAGGACGATCAAGGTCACGAGGTTGCCCGTCGACCTTGACTGCAACGACGTCACGACGTTCGCGGTACCACGTTGTTCCCGTGGTGCCCGCCTCGATAGTGCATTCGTGTCCGTCAATCACGAGGTCAATGCTCTCCACTGGTAGCTCCTCTTCACAGGGTCTCAAACATCTTTATGCTACCCGGCTTTTCCACGGAGTTTCACCCGGTGTCAGTCAGTGGCGTTCAGGGGACGAGGACGAGGTGGCTCACCATCAACACGTGTGCGGATAAACGAAGTGGCCACCGCCCAGTTGAGGGCGGTGGCCACTTTCTCAGCCGACTGTAGACTCCTGAAGTCAAGCTGCGGAGGACTCGTGTCTTCGGCGCTTCCTCTTCATCAACGATGTGAGGGATTGCGCCGAGGCTCCGTCAGTCATGAGTTGTCACGACGACGTCGGTAGACGAGGACACTCACCGCTCCTCCGATGAGTAGAGCGAAGGCGAGAGCTACCGGAGCGGACGCACCCGTGGAAGCAAGTAGGCCTTTCTTAGTGGATGTGGAGTGAGTACCCCGGTCAACACGGCCCTGTCCCTTCTGACCCGCAGATGAAGTTGAGCCATCAACATACGGCTTGTACGCCGCAATCACAGAGGTGCCATTGACATCCACGCGTTTGACCAGAACACCGGAGGCTTGGCCCACGAAGTTCGGTTCCGGTGTGAATGTCACCGTGCCATCAGGCGATACCGTGTAGGTTCCCTCGCCAGGAACCTTCTTCGTGGTTGAGCCGTCGTCAAAGGTTGCCGGTACGGTCTCGTCAATCAGAACATCCGGATCACCGGGGGTAAATGTCGGCTTGCCCGACTGCGCCTGACCCTGTTGACCGGAGGATTCTGCAGGAGAAGTCGCAGGAATCACTGGTTCAACGGTGGCTGTGTACAGCCCAAGAACCTCAGTGCCATTGGTATCTACCCTCTTGACCGCAACCGACGGAGTTTTTCCACTAAAGGACTTTACCGGCGTAAAGGTCACCGTGCCATCGGGAGCCACCGTAAAGGTACCGACACCGTCTACTGTCTTCGTGGTTGTACCGTCGTCAAAGGTCGCGGGTACGGCCTCGTCAATCGGGGCAGAATCCGCACCGGGCGTAAAGGTCGGCTGACCCGACTGCTTCTGACCCTGCTTACCGGAGGTCTCAACAGGAGTAGCTGCAGGAATCACTGGTTCAACGGTGGCTGTGTACAGCCCAAGAACCTCCGTGCCATTGGTATCTACCCTCTTGACCGCAACCGACGGAGCTTTCCCTCTAAAGGACTTTACCGGCGTAAAGGTCACCGTGCCATCGGGAGCCACCGTAAAGGTACCGACACCATCCACTGTCTTCGTGGTTGTACCGTCGTCAAAGGTCGCGGGTACAGCCTCGTCAATCGGGGCAGAATCCGCACCGGGCGTAAAGGTCGGCTGACCCGACTGCTTCTGACCCTGCTTACCGGAGGTCTCAACAGGAGTAGCCGCGGGGGTCACAGCCGTCACGGTAGGCGTGTACGTGGCGGTCACAGCGGTGCCATTCTGATCCACGCGCTTAACAGTGACCCCAGTTGCCGTGCCTGTAAAGGACTTCTCTGGAGTAAAGGTCACCGTGCCATCGGCAGCCACCGTGTATGTTCCCTCACCAGGAACTATCTTCGTGGTCGAGCCATCCTCAAAGGTTGCTGGAACCGTGTCATCCATCGGAACACTCGGATCACCGGGAGTGAACGTTGGCTGACCTGACTGTTCCTGGCCTTGTTCACCTGACGTCGACGCGGCTTCACCCTTCGGCGCCACAGCCGTCACAGTCGGTGTGTACATGGCGGTCACCGCAGTGCCGTTCTTATCAACACGTTTAACAGTCACACCGGTCGCGGTACCGGTGAAAGACTTCACCGGAGTAAAGGTCACTGTTCCGTCAGTAGCCACTGTAAAGGTACCAACACCGTCCACTGTCTTCGTGGTTGTACCGTCGTCAAAGGTCGCGGGTACGGCCTCGTCAATCGGAACACTCGGATCACCGGGGGTAAAGGTCGGCTTGCCCGACTGCGCCTGACCCTGGACACCCGTGGTAGATACAGCTTCACCCCTCGGCGTCACCGGCTCCACAGTAGGCTTATACGTCGCGGTGACGGCAGTGCCATTCTGATCCACGCGTTTGACGGTGACACCTGTCTTTGCTCCGCCGACGAAGTTTGGCTCCGGAGTAAAGGTCACCGTGCCGTCGGCAGCCACCGTGTACGTTCCCTCACCAGGAACTTTCTTCGTGGTCGAGCCATCCTCGAAGGTTGCTGGGACCGTGTCATCCATCGGCACACTCGGATCGCCCGGAGTAAAGCGCGGAGTCCCACTTTGGGTAAGCCCCTGCTTCCCAACGCTCGTCTGATCCTCTGCCGTGGGGGTCACCGGTTGGACGGTGGGTGTGTACGTGCCGGTCACGGCAGTGCCGTTCTTGTCTACGCGCTTAACAGTGACCCCAGTCGCGGTACCGGTGAAAGACTTCACCGGCGTGAACGTCACTGTGCCATCGGCAGCAACCGTGTAGGTACCAACACCGTCCACTGTCTTCTCGGTGGTGCCATCCTCGAAGGTCGCTGGCACAGTGTCATCCATCGGAACATCCGGATCGCCGGGAGTGAACGTCGGTTTACCTGACTGTTCCTGACCTTGCTTACCAGAACTCTCAGCAGGAGAACCCTCAGGGATCACAGCCGTCACAGTCGGTGTGTACGTCGCGGTGATGGCAGTGCCGTTCTTATCTACGCGCTTGACAGTCACACCGGTTGCAGTACCGGTGAAAGACTTCACCGGAGTAAAGGTCACTGTGCCGTCCGCAGCAACCGTGTAGGTCCCCTCATCAGGAACTTTCTTCGTGGTCTTTCCATCCTCAAAGGTGGCGGGTACGGCCTCGTTGATCGGAACACTCGGATCACCGGGAGTGAACGTCGGCTGACCTGACTGTGCCTTCCCCTGGATACCCGTGGTAGATACAGCTTCACCCCTCGGGGTCACAGCTGTGACAGTGGGCGTGTAGAGAGCCTGCGCCGATGTTCCATTGACATCCACCCGTTGAACCGTCACCGGAACTGGCGTCCCCACAAAACCCTTGTGAGGCGTAAAGGTCACGACACCGCTAGCACCATCAATCGTATAGGTCCCAACAGTCTTCCCTTGAGCATCCTTGGCATCAATGGACGAATCATCAACAACATGCCCGTCAACAACAAACTTCGCAGGCACATTCTCGTCAATCGGAACGCTCGGATCACCAGGCGTAAATGTCGGCGTACCCGACTGCGCCTTCCCCTGAAGACCTGACGTCGACGCGGCCTCACCCCTCGGGGTCACAGCCGTCACGGTCGGTGTGTACGTGGCAGTGACGGCAGTGCCGTTCTGATCCACGCGCTTGACAGTCACACCGGTTGCGGTACCGGTGAAAGACTTCACCGGCGTGAACGTCACTGTGCCATCAGCAGCAACCGTGTATGTTCCCTCATCAGGAACTTTCTTCGTGGTCTTTCCATCCTCAAAGGTGGGTGCCACGGCCTCGTCAATCGGAACACTCGGATCGCCGGGAGTGAACGTCGGCTGACCTGACTGTGCCTTCCCCTGCACACCTGTGGTGGTCACCGAGGTGGAGGTGGGGACAACCGCTTCAACGGTCGCTGTGTAAAGCCCAAGGACCCCAGTGCCGTTCGTATCCACACGCTTGACTGCAACCGACGGAGCTTTCCCACTAAAGGACTTCACCGGAGTGAACGTCACGGTGCCATCAGCCGCGACCGTAAAGGTACCGACACCTTCTACTGTCTTCGTGGTTGTGCCATCCTCAAAGGTCGCCGGCACAGTGTCATCCATTGGAGCAGAATCCGCGCCGGGCGTAAACGTCGGTGTACCCGACTGTGCCTGACCCTGCTTACCAGAACTCTCAGCAGGAGAAGCCGTAGGAGTCACAGCAGTGACGGTAGGTGTATAGAGAGCCCGTGCCGACGTTCCATTGACATCTACGCGTTGAACCGTCACCGGAACAGGCGTCCCAACAAAACTCTTGTGAGGCGTAAAAGTCACAACACCGCTAGCACCATCAATCGCATAAGTACCGACAGTCTTCCCCTGAGCATCCTTGGCATCAATGGACGAATCATCAACAACATGCCCATCAACAACAAACTTCGCAGGAACGCTCTGATCAATCGGAACAGAATCCACTCCGGGGGTAAATGTCGGCGTACCCGACTGCGCCTTCCCCTGCACACCAGTGGTAGATACAGCTCCACCCCTCGGCGTCACAGCCGTCACGGTCGGCGTGTACGCGGCAGTGACGGCAGTGCCATTCTGATCCACGCGCTTGACAGTGACACCAGTTGCGGTACCGGTGAAAGACTTCAGCGGAGTAAAGGTCACCGTGCCATCAGCAGCTACCGTGTAGGTACCAACACCGTCCACTGTCTTCTCGGTAGTGCCGTCGTCAAAAGTTGCCGCCACGGCCTCGTCAATCGGAACACTCGGATCACCAGGAGTGAACGTCGGCGTACCCGACTGCGCCTTCCCCTGCACACCCGTGGTGGTCACCGAAATGGAGGTGGGGACAACCGCTTCAACCGTAGCCGTGTACAGCCCGAAATACCCAGTGCCGTTCGTATCCACACGCTTGATCACAACCGACGGAGCTTTCCCAATAAAGGACTTCACCGGCGTAAAGGTCACCGTGCCGTCAGCGGCCACCGTAAAGGTACCGACATCGTCCACTGTCTTCGTGGTTGTGCCATCCTCAAAGGTTGCCGGCACATTCTCGTCAATCGGAACATCCGGATCAGCGGCTGTAAACGTCGGCTGACCCGACTGTGCCTGACCCTGCTTACCAGAACTCTCGGCAGGAGCCGCAGTCGTCACAGTAGGCGTGTAGTTTCCAACGGCAGGAATGTCGTTAGCGTCACGAAGCACCACAGTCACCGGATCAGGAGTACCGATAAAGTCTGCGTTGGGAGTGAAGGTCACTTTCCCTGACAAAGGATCAAGAGTGTAGGTACCAACTTTCTTGCCGTTCTTCATGGCGTCGATCGTTGTATCAGAAAGATCAGACACCGTAACAGTTCCATCGTCTGCCGTGGTCACTGTGGCAAAAGTGGCCTGATGTTCCGGCGAGGGAGTGAATGCAGTCTTTCGTCCGTCCTCGTCATACCCATAGAAGGGAACCATTGCGCTCTGGGGTATTCCCCTGGACCCTTGTGACTTCTGAGGGATGGATCCGGGAACCGAGATGCGGAAATCTTCAACCTCACCGGAGAATGCTGTACCAGTGGGTTTGATGACGCCGACCTCGTCAGCCGCAATGCGCACACGGGCACCCAGGTGCTGAGGAGTAAAACTCGGAGCCGGAGCATTCGGGAAGGTGATTGTTGCCAGGCCGGCAGAATTCACGCTCACGATGTTCGATGCTTCAGCTTCGTCGAACTGTCCGTTCTCGTTGAAGTCAATCCACGCGCGCGCCTTCGCTGTGCTTCCCTCAGCTGGGGAAAGCAGCACCTTCATGCTCTGCGTCACTGGATCGTATTGGAGCGGAGCACCACCATCGGGGACGAGTTGACCAACGCCTTCATCAGCTGTGGGTTCACCAATGTTTCCTTCACCATTCGTATCGGCGAGGCTATCGAGATCGTCCGTCTTCCAATCCACGGACGTGACACCACGAGATTCACGTTCAAGATCTACGTCGGCCTTGACCCGGCCAATCTGGGGTTGCGTCGGATTGTTGTTGATCAGATGACGCGCTTCCCCGTAGGAGTCAGGAGCATCCCCGTAATCCGCAGCGAGGATACCGATCATGGCAGCCTGGTTCCAGTGGGTGCGCACATAGACACCCAGGTTGGAAGCATCACGGGTCAGGACGAGGGGTGAGGAGCGGTGTTCTTTCTTCGCATCCTGAGTGGGACCATACAGCTTGGTGCCGATACCGTCGATGTACCAGCCTTCGCGTCCGTTGATGTCCACACCAGGCTTTTTGCGGATTGCCCGCGAAGCTACCTCAGGATCAGTGGTGAAGTTGGAAAAGAGCATCGACTCGGCATCGCCGACCGAATCCCCCCTGGGGGTACTAATAGCTCTCGGAGCCTTCTTGTAGTCTTCCCACGAGAGAACTTCGTAACTTGAGGTCGTTTGATTCGCTCCCGACTTCGAGGAAATTTCGGTAAGAAGCTCAAAAGGGGAACCATCAGTGCTGGCGAGGATGTACTCTAAGTTCGCTTCTTCCGAATCAGCGACTACGGCATCCACCGGGAAAGTTCGATCACCGTATATACCGGTCAACTTCAGCTGAACACCCCAGTTTGCGCGGCGACGCCCACCAGGACCGTTGTAGTTCACCGCGAGGGAAACCTTGCCTGATGGGTTGAAACCGAGGGAGACGAGATTGGAATCTCGGGCGGGCATCAGCGAGGCAATGATTCCCACGGGACTGATCGCTTCGGCATTCGCCGTGTTTACCGCGGTGTCATCATAGGACGCAGATTCCGGGAGCTGATCGGCGAGCCCATATTCATCGATACGTTCTTTGTAGGTGTCTGTGGCGCGGAAGGGTTGAAGACCAACCACTTCCACCTTCACCTTGTAGCCTGGGGTGATCTCCTGTTCCAGGTAGCTCCCAACCCTGAGGGTTTGATCCGTGTTGAGATCCTTAAACTTCCCAAAGTCGAGCCAATTAATAGAATCACGAACCGTGACATTGTTCTGATCAGCGTAACGCTCATAGTGCTGCGGATCATCCGGAGTTACTGCTGAGGAGCTACCTTCCCCAGCCAGCGCAATAGTTGCATAACCCCCCCCCGCCAGGGTCAGCGGGAGAACAATAGAGGTTACAACCAGCGTCTTGAAGCGCGAGGAGTGTTTCGTGTTCCTCATCTTTCCTCTCCTCTGAAAAACAGAGTAAATACACAGTCGCTGATCGGTCAATGAAGAATAAAGTTCTGAGCGAGGCTAATGCCACAGCTCATCGAGCATTTACTCTAGTGACCATACGGCGAAACGGTTACCGAAAAAGATAACACGAGTGATCGCCGATTCTCAACAACACGTGGAGAGAAAACTATTCCTTCACACACGTATCTGCGGGAAAAATGAGGCACCCTGGACTGGAGAGAAATGATGCATCTACTCCAGCCCAGGCACCACAGAACTACCCTCGCCGACGCGTGATCAGAGCACACATCCCAAGACCCAGCAGTGCCAGTGCAGGGATCGCCAGATCGTTGACACCTGTCACCGCCAGTTTCTTAGCCGATACCGGTGTCTTCCCCTTGGCTTTCTTCACACTGCTTGGAGTCTGGGACGTTCCCCCTGGTGTCTGCGGAGACGATGCACCCGGCCCCTGTGGTGTGGTGCCATTCGGATTCTCCGGCACGGTTTCCTCCGGAGCCTCAGGTGGTGTGATTTCTTCCGGTTTCTCAGGTGTGATTTCTTCCGGTTTCTCAGGTGTGATTTCTTCCGGTTTCTCAGGTGTGATTTCTTCCGGTTTCTCAGGTGTGATTTCTTCCGGTTCCTCAGGAGTGGTCTCTTCCGGCTTCTCAGGAGTGGTCTCTTCCGGTTCCTCAGGCGTGGTCTCTTCCGGCTTCTCAGGAGTGGTCTCTTCCGGTTCCTCAGGCGTGGTCTCTTCCGGCTTCTCAACGAAGTTCCACACACCCACCAGGCGATGGTCGGCGCCGACAGTGACTTCTGTGACCGCTTGAGATTCCGGGGTGTACGCGTCGGCGTACCATCCAACAAACTCCCATGTCCCTTCGGGTGTAACGACGGACGCAGGCTTCGTTAGCGTGATGACATCACCCTTCTCCTTGCCGCTTTGCGCGGAAGGAAGCAAGGCCATGACTTCCTTAGGAAGAGTCTGGGCACCATCACGTGCAGCGAATTCATATGTCACCGTGTAGAGACGGTGGTAGTCCAGCGCAACGATATTTGCTCGGAAAGGACCAATCGCCAGAGCGTTCTTCGTCGGCAGTGAGAAAATTCCCGAACCAATCGGTCCAACATCGGCGACAGCCAGGCCAGACACCGTGCCAGTAGCTTTAAGCGGAGCGATCTCATCGTTGACAAGCTGAAGTGCCGTTGCATCGTTGATCCGCAGAACCTGATTCTTCGCGTCTGCTCCAAGATCATGCGTTCCCAGCGAACGCAGCGTCATCTTCTGAAGAATTGTTTCGGCGATCGAGGAACCGGGGGTGGCAACGACGGAACTCTCGGAGATCTTTTCCTCCGGTCCGTGCCGCAGAATCACCCGGACCGTGAGGTGACCTGTTCCGTGAGTTTTCACGCCGAATCGTACGTTCGGGTTGTTATTGCTGATCAGTGAGGCGAAGCTCGTCTTCGTTGCCCCCAGATCCTCACCCGTTGTCGGATTGACAATGGGGAGCGGTTTTCGCTTCTCATCGAGGACGTAGAGCGGGCGCCACGAGTATCCCGAAAACTCAAGGTTGAGAACCTCAGGAACAACGATCCCCTTGTCCAGCAACACATCGAGGTCGACGTAGGTGTATCCAGCTGCCTTACCACTAGCTGTGCTGAGCTCAGCACCACCGGAAAGGAGCTTTGAGTAGTCACGACTGAGCACTGGAAGATACGCGTTCGATGCCGGAGGATTTCGGTAGACAAGCATGGCGATCTCGTTGTTCATGGTGAATTCGGACCGCAGAGCGACCTCGTGAATTGTTGACGTGTCGTCCTTGTGTTCGTAGAGATCAGTGATCGTCGTTGTTGTGATCTTGTCCGTTACCGTTTTTTCGACGCTATAACGCTGGGTATTCGGAAGTGTCTGGTCGGCAACGCGTTCAGCTTCTTCTGTGTTATCAGAACGAAGCCCCGGATTAATTTCCACCGAGCTAGATCCAAAAGCTGTGGTAATTTTGTTCATTCCGCTTAAGAGCGCAAGTCCGAGGCTGAGGTTATCTCGGGGAAGAGGGGCATCTAAAGGCGTCGTCAGAGAAAAGTACACGCCATAGAGACGGGCATCACTTCCGATCCCCGTGGGGAATGCAGTGGAAATGGTGTCTTCAGCCGAGAAAAGACGAGCCCCGGGAGCTAGAGCTCCAGTCTTCGAGTCAGGTGCCTGATCACTCCAGCCGAGGAAGATCTTTCCCAGATGCCGAAAAGAGCCTTGATTCGGTACGGGACCGCCAATTTTATCCGTTGCTGCCACGTATTCTTTTTGAGTATCCACACGCCGAGTGGACTCATCCGTCCACTGACCAACGAGGGACACGGTCCCAGCGTAGCTCGGTGCATCATTGTCCGTGCGAGCAGCCGATTCAGAGTTCTCCGCAGGGGCTGACTGCGGCGCATCTGTGGACTCGGTGGCTCCGTCAGAACCGGAAGCTGAGCCCGAGGGGGCCTCCGGTGTTTCATCGGCTCCCGCGGTGTTGCCATTGCTGCCGTCAGTGCTCACATCAGCGGGAGTATTCTCGCCACTTCTGTCGACGCCAGATTCAACAAGGGACTCAGTCCCCGGCGCAGTTGCCGCTGCGGCTTCTCGATCGAGAGCATATGTAGGGGAAACGAAGGATAAAAGGACCGTGGATGCGAGTGCAGTGGTTGCAGCCAATCCAACGTAGCGTCTCAAAGGACGTCGTGAAAGTGAGGGCGTATGCTCCATAAGGATCTCCAACTGAATCGAAGTTTCCTGTACATGGTAACCGATTAATGTTGATTTCTTTACAAGTAACGCTGAGTCTTGGATCACGCTTACACCTGCGGGTTCGCAGACGCTGCCACTATCAGCCGCACATCGGTTCTGGGCTATAGGGGCTCTTCGGGGTTCGACCTCGTCCAGACGTCGCTGACGCAGATCCCGTTGAGAAGCCCCGATTGAGGTTTGCCGGGGATGAGGGAGGGAGTGCAGTACAAAGGCACACTCACTATGCATAAGAGTGGTGGGCGATACTGGGATCGAACCAGTGACCTCTTCCGTGTGAAGGAAGCGCGCTACCCCTGCGCCAATCGCCCGAGGTGGGTACGGGATTCGAACCCGTGTATACGGCTTTGCAGGCCGCTGCCTCGCCTCTCGGCCAACCCACCAGGTCTAAGTGGCCACGCGGCCAACGAGACGAGCGGATGACGGGACTCGAACCCGCGACCCTCACCTTGGCAAGGTGATGCTCTACCAACTGAGCCACATCCGCGACTGACCGCCAATGCGGCCGGGAAACTGCCCCGCCGATTCGGCAATAACCGAAACGACCGTGGGCGATACTGGGATCGAACCAGTGACCTCTTCCGTGTCAGGGAAGCGCGCTCCCGCTGCGCCAATCGCCCGAGCGGATGACGGGACTCGAACCCGCGACCCTCACCTTGGCAAGGTGATGCTCTACCAACTGAGCCACATCCGCGTCTCAATCAAACCCCTTAGGGGCTCGCTTGAACGGGTTAGAGCTTAACAGGTTTTCCCTCCGGAATAAAAATTTAAGCGGAAGAGACACCAATCACACACAGGCTTAGCCGCGGAAATTTGCCACTTACCAAGCTCGCAGGGTCATTTCATGGCACGCTAGGAACATGCACATACGACCTGGTAACCCCTACCCGCTCGGCGCAACCTTTGACGGGTCGGGAACAAACTTTGCGGTTTTCTCCTCGGGTGCCTCCGGCGTCGACCTTTGCCTCATTGACGAGGACGGACAGGAAACTCGCGTCCCACTGACCGAGGTTGATGCGTGGGTCTGGCATGCATATCTTCCCGACGTTGTTCCCGGCCAACGTTACGGCTACCGCGTCAACGGACCGTGGGATCCAGAAAACGGACAGCGCTACGACTACTCGAAACTCCTCCTCGACCCGTATGCGAAGGCAATTGACGGCCACATCGCGAACTCACCGTCGATTTTCTCCTACCAGTTCGACGACCCCAGTCAACGCAACACGGATGACTCCGCGGATTCGACGATGCACTCAATCGTCATCAACCCCTATTTTGACTGGACGGGTGATCATCAACCCCGTCACGACTACTCCGAGACAATCATCTACGAAGCCCACGTCAAAGGGATGACACAGCTCCACCCGGAGATCCCCGAGGATCTGAGAGGAACCTACGCAGGCCTTGCACACCCGGCGATGATCGCGCATTTCAAGGATCTTGGGGTGACGGCGATCGAACTCATGCCCATTCATCAATTTGTCAACGATCCTGGTCTCCAGGACAAGGGCCTGTCGAATTACTGGGGATACAACACCATTGGATTCTTCGCTCCCCACAACGCCTATTCGTCGAAAACAACGAAAGGCGACCAGGTTAACGAATTCAAGGCAATGGTCAAGGCCTTCCATGCGGCAAACATCGAGGTCATCCTCGATGTTGTGTACAACCACACGGCCGAAGGCAACCATCTGGGGCCAACCCTGTCCTTCAAGGGCTTGGACAACTCCGCCTACTACCGGCTCGTTGACGGGGACCGTCAGCACTACTTCGACACCACGGGGACAGGTAATTCGCTCCTCATGTCCTCTCCCCAAGTCCTCCAACTCATCATGGATTCGCTCCGCTACTGGGTGACGGAGATGCACGTTGACGGGTTCCGTTTTGATCTTGCCTCAACTCTCGCCCGACAATTCGCCGAGGTCGACCGACTTTCTGCTTTCTTCCACCTGATCCATCAAGATCCGATCGTTTCCCAGGTCAAGCTCATTGCCGAGCCGTGGGATGTTGGTCAGAACGGATATCAGGTTGGCGGCTTCCCTCCCCTATGGACCGAATGGAACGGTGAATACCGCGATACTGTCCGTGACTTTTGGCGAGGCGAATTCTCTTCACTGCCGGGATTCGCGTCACGTCTCGTTGGATCAGCCGACCTGTACGAAGCTACCGGGCGACGCCCCGTGGCCTCAATCAACTTCGTGACGGCACACGACGGCTTCACCCTGCGCGACCTCGTGAGCTACAACAACAAACACAACGAAGCTAACGGTGAAGGTGGAGCTGATGGCGCCAACGACAACCGTTCGTGGAACTGCGGGGTCGAAGGCCCAACCGATGACGCGGAAGTTGTCGCTCTCAGGCGCCGACAAATCCGCAACTTCCTGACAACCGTTATTTTCTCTCAGGGCGTGCCCATGATCTGTCACGGCGACGAAATGGGACGCACCCAGCAGGGAAATAACAATACCTACTGTCAGGACAACGAACTCTCATGGGTTCATTGGGATCTTGACGACGACCAGCAAGCGCTCTTGCATTTTTCTCAGCGCCTATTCCACCTCCGGCTTGATCATCCGGTTCTTCGGCGCCGGCGTTTCCTCAAAGGGCCTGCCGAGCGCGGAGGAGAATCCGAGCTTGGCGAGGTCGAGTGGTTCACCCCCACGGGAACCCACATGACCGAAGATCAGTGGAACCAGCCCTGGGCTCGCGCAACGATGGTGTTCTACAACGGTGAAGCCATCGTCGAACCGGACCAGCTGGGCAACACAATCTACGACGACGACTTCCTTCTCTTGCTCAACGCCTCACCCGACCGCATCGAGTTCACCATTCCAACCCCGCAATACGGCCGCAAATGGCTCACCGAGATCAACACGGCAGATGACGATGATCGACGCGAGTACCACAGCGGCGACATTGTCGAGGTCGGGGCGCGCACGGCAATTATCCTGATGAACCCGCGGGGCGAGTAAGTGATGCTCGGTACTGATCATCCGCATCTTCCCCGCGGCGGGCAGCGCCTTCCGATAACGACGTACCGCCTTCAGCTGACACCCGACTTTGGTTTCGCTCAGGCGCAGGCTGTGCTCCCTTACATCTCAAAACTGGGAGTCACCGACGTCTATGTTTCACCGATCCTCACTCCCGTTCCGGGTTCTCAGCATGGCTACGACGTTGTGGATCATTCGCGGATCAATCCGGAGCTCGGAGGCCGAGAGGCTTTCGAGGAATTCTCGCGCGAAGCGCACCGGCTGGGGCTTTTCGTTGTTGTGGATATCGTGCCCAACCACATGGCGGTTCCAACTCCCGTGTGGCTCAACCGACCGCTGTGGTCGGTGCTCAAACACGGGAAACAGTCGTCATTCGCACGCTGGTTCGACGTTGCCACAGACGAGAAAATCCTCATGCCGATCCTGGGTTCGCGCATCGGGCAGGTGCTGAGTTCAGGTGAACTTCAACTTGAGCACATGGTGATCCCAACTGAGCCTCAGCACGGAAAACAGTGGGTTCTGCGCTACTACGACCATGTTTTCCCCGTTGCTGAGGGCACCGAGTCTCTCCCCTTGGCTGTCCTCGTTGATCGGCAACCCTATCGCCTCGCACACTGGAAAGTCGGAAACGAAGAACTCAACTACCGCAGGTTCTTCGACGTGGGAACGCTCGCGGGAATTCGCGTTGAACGCCCCGAGGTATTCGAAGCAACGCACGCGTTACTCCTTGAACTTTTCAACGCGGGATTCATCAACGCCTTCCGCGTGGATCACCCCGACGGCCTCGCTGACCCTCAAGGCTACCTCGCTCACTTGAGCGAGCGCACGGGAGGTGCGTGGATCGCTGCGGAAAAGATCCTCGAAGGATCCGAGCAGCTCCCCGCGGACTGGCCCGTCGCCGGAACAACGGGCTATGACATGTCGTGGCGGATCCATGCGCTCCAAATTCCCCCGCGGGCGGCGATGCCCCTCGGGGCCCTCATGCAGCAGATCACCGGAGATTCTCCGTCTTCCTGGCATGAGATTGAGCGCAGCTGCAAGCTCCAGATCCTTGAGACATCTCTTGCGGCGGAGGTGCGTCGAGTCGGAACGCTGATCCGTGACATCTGCCGTGAGGATATTCGACTGCGCGACCACACCCTGAGAGGAATTGTTGAATGTTTGGGTGCCCTCGTCATCGAGATGCCCCAATACCGAACCTACATTGTCCCCGGTCATCCCGTTCCTAAGCTCTCGCGCGAATGCCTCGACCAGACACGCCAGCGGGCGATGGAGACCCTCGACCCCGATCTTGAAGACACGATGGATGTCATCTGTAGTCTCATCCTCGGTGAGGAAGTTGGGTCCGCTCCCCTATCTGACACAGATTCACGCTACGCCGAGGTCGCGGTGCGTTTCCAGCAGCTCTGCGGAGCCGTCATGGCAAAAGGCGTCGAAGACACGGCGTTTTACCGGTGGACACATCTGGTTTCCCAGACGGAAGTCGGTGGAGATCCCTCCCGCTTCGCCCTCGAACCCGATGACTTCCACGCATATGCCCACCAGATTCAAGAAACCTGGCCAGCAACAATGAGCGCGGGAACAACGCACGATTCCAAGAAGGGCGAAGATGTGCGCGCCCGCTTAGCGGCGTTGGCGTGGCATGCCGAGACCTGGGTGGCCGTGGTGTCGCGTCTACGGTCGATGACTCAGACCTCTCGTCCTCCCACGCTTGATGGTCGCATGGAGAATCTCCTGTGGCAGATCCTCGCGGGCACCCGCTCGAAGTCTGATCCGATGACCCCTGAGCGTCTGCGCGCCTACTTAACAAAGGCGGCGCGCGAAGAAAAGACGTGGACAACGTGGACGAGTCCCGATGAGGTTCGCGAGCGTGAGCTGCTTGATTTCGCCTCGGCCGTTCTTGCAGACCCAGCCGTTAACGACGTATTTGACGAATGGGACGGGATTATTGCCTCGTCGGTGCGGTGCACGGTTCTGACGTCGAAGGCTCTGGGACTGACGGTTCCGGGGGTGGCGGATATCTATCAGGGTTCAGAAGTCACGCGGTCGTCGCTAGTTGATCCGGACAACCGTCGCCCGGTTGACTTTGCGGAATTGGAGCGGATGCTCAGGGATGTTCGTTCGGGCACAGCTCAAGGGCTTGATGCCGAGAAGTTCCTGGTAACGCAGCGGATCGCTCAGTTAAGGGCCGCGGAGTCCCAGGCTTTTGTGTCAGCTGAGTCCACGTACGAGGCCCTACCGTCAACATCAAGCTTCGCGGTGGCCTTTGCCCGCGGGGACTCTCGTGGCCCACGTGTGGTGACGGTCGCTCAGCGTCTGCCCACGGCAGGATCCTCCCTTGACGGTTGGGGGGATCATTCGGTTGTTCTCCCCGAAGGGCAATGGCTAGACGTTCTGTCGGGACGGTCGTGGCCGGGCGGATCAGCTCCTCTGGGGCAGCTCCTTGCGTCCTTCCCGGTGGCGGTGCTGCGTCACGTGGATGCGGCCTCAATGTCAGGGGACGAGGACGAGGCGGCAGCTCCCACGCCCTCGCCGGGCGCATGAACGATCACTAGTCTTCAACGTAAGTCGGCGGTTTGATGAACATTGGAGTATGGCTGTGACGGGCGAGATGGTTCCGATTCGCGTGTGGGCTCCCGACGCCCATTCGATGGCTGTGGTGACCGGGCAGCACACGTCGCGGTGTTGCCAGGCAATGATTCGCGGTGAAGACGGCTGGTGGGAAGGCCCCGAGCTCCCCGTGGGAACGGATTATTTTCTCAGTCCTAACGGGCGTGGTTTTTTCCCAGATCCGCGTTCCCTCTGCCAGCCCTTCGGAGTTCACGGGCCAACACGCGTATGGCGTCCACCGGCATCCCAATGGGTTCCTTCGCCCCTGGACACCTCCTCCGTGCCCGAGGAACACCGTGGAGACGGCCCCTCAGCCTCGGATTCCCCAGTGGATCGCCAAGACGTCCTCGGTCATGTGATCTATGAACTGCACGTTGGGACTTTCACCGCTGAAGGAACCCTCGATGCCGCCTCCAAACACCTCAGTGACCTTGCGAAACTGGGGGTTCGCACGGTTGAACTCATGCCCATCGCCGCTTTCTCTGGTGACTTCGGATGGGGCTACGACGGGGTGGATCTCATGGCCGTCCACGCCCCCTACGGCGGCCCTGACGCGCTTGTTCGCTTCATCAACCGTGCACACGAGCTGGGGCTAGCTGTGTGCATTGATACAGTCCTCAACCATGTGGGAACCTGGGGGAACTACCTGGAACAATTCGGCCCCTACTTCACCGACGCTCATTCAACTCCGTGGGGTCCAGCAATCAACCTTGACGGCCCCGCCAGCCACGAAGTCCGCCGCTTCCTCACAGACGTCGTTCACCATTGGCTCGTTGACATGCATGCCGATGCGGTACGCCTGGACGCCGTTCATGCGCTCATTGATACCTCTCAACGGCATTTCCTCCAAGAACTCTCCGATTCAGTTGCCCAATGGGAACGTCAGACCGGACGATCATTGACTCTCATTGCCGAATCCGACCTCAACGATCCTCGGATGGTCACTGCGACAGCTAACGGAGGTATGGGGATGGATGCCCAGTGGGCCGACGACATCCACCACGGGATTCTCACGCGCTTCACCGGTGACTCCCACGGATATTTCGCTGACTTTGCTCACCCTCATCCCCAGTCATCCCCAAGCCCGGACTCCCCACTAACCCCTGCCGTTGACCTGTCTGCCTCTGCTTGCGTTGACGAGGACGACAGCTCTTGTGCCCTCGTCAATGCTCAACATCCCACGCGCTCGGCCCTCGCATATGTCCTTGAACATGTGTTCTTCCACGACGGCACGTGGTCATCGTTCAGGGAAGCAACCTGGGGCGCTCCCGTTCCCGATGACATGGACCGTCGCCGTTTCATCGCCTATTCCCAAAACCATGACCAGGTGGGGAATCGAGCACGCGGGGATCGTCCGTCAACGCGTGTGAGCGACGGGGCGCTCGCGGCAATGGCTGCCCTCGTATTACTCGGCGGGGCAACCCCTATGCTCTTCCAAGGCGAAGAATGGGGAACACGCACCCCATTTCAGTTCTTCGCAGATCAGGACAGCCCAGAAAATGCTCGGCTTGTCCGGGAAGGTCGCCAACGCGAATTTTCCCGCCACGGATGGTCTGGGACGATTCCCGATCCCGCGTCTAAGTTCACCCGCGACGCCTCTGTTCTGGATTGGGCGCAGCGTGATGAGCCGCGGGGCCAGCGTTTCCTCAGCTGGTATCGGCGTCTCATTGAGATTCGCAACGATTGTCCCTCGGTGCGTTCCGGCTCCCCCGTTCACGTTGAGGACCTGGGGGACGTCCTCATCCTGAGGAATGGGACGATCAGCGTTCATGTCAGTCTCACGTCCTCTCCCCTCGTCATTGACGAGGACGATCACGGTCGGATCATCGCACGCTTCGATGACGTCGGCGGGCCAGCCGTCATTGTTGTTGCCACAGATGCCGCCTCGTCCTCGTTCCCTTCCATGTCCTCACCCACGTGCGAGGCAAGACAATGACCAGTCGGCGCGCCTGACACCGTGACTTAGAGGAGCGACCTACCCTAAACGGGTGGAACAGGAAGCACTGCCCCCGGCATTCATTCAGGCCTTGCTTTCCCTACGTGATGCGCCGAAGAACTCCCACCTTCGCCTTGAGGAGGTTCCCCCGCCGAAGAGACTTGCACCTTTTACGGCGGCCCTGGCGATCCAATCCATTGATGAAAACCACGGCCAGGCGCTGACAACCGGACGCCTTGTTGTCCTCCACGATCCGAACTCTCAACCCGGATGGAACGGAACTTTCCGGATCGTCGCCCAGTTGCGCTCTCATATCGACCCGGAAATGAGCACGGACCCCCTGCTGTCGGAAGCACTCTGGGGATGGGCGGCGGAATGCCTCGATATCGCCGGTGCGGGACTGCATGATCTCACGGGAACGGTGACCCGGGAAATGTCCGAATCTTTCGGAGGGCTTGAACTACATGGGTCCTCGATGAATGTCGAAGTGCGGGCATCGTGGACACCGAACACCGCTGAACTGGGAGAACACCTGGTCGGATGGACGGACTTCATGTGCCGGACCGCGGGTATCACCACCGAACGTTTCCTTGAAGGAGTCTGACACATGCGCATCGACAACCGCGACGGCCTCCCGGCGGGAGACACCGACGATCCGGTGCTCATCGCGGCGCCGCGCGGCGGGATCCCCCGTGTCATCGACACACCTGAGGCTCTTGCCGATGCTGGAGAACAGCTCAGGGGCGGCCGCACTCCCGTTGCCCTTGATGTCGAACGGGCCCAGGGGTTCCGCTACGGAGCCGACCCATATCTTGTGCAGATCCGCCGCGAAGATGTTGGAACATTCCTTGTGGACACCCACGCCTTGCCCGACCTCACTGCCCTGCAAGACGGACTCAACGACGTGTGGTTGCTTCACGATGCCGAACAGGATCTGCCGAATCTGCGTTCGACAGGTTTGACCCTGCCAAGCCTCTTTGACACGGAAATGGCCGCCAGGCTCACGGGTCTGCGGAGATTCGGACTTGTCGCCGTGTGCGAACAGGTCCTGGGACTCACGCTGCTCAAAGACCATCAGGCCTCCGACTGGTCGGTTCGTCCCCTCCCTACAGATTGGCTACGCTACGCGGCCCTTGACGTTGAACTCCTCACCGAACTCTACCGTCGTCTTTCCGTGACTCTCCACGATCGTGGTCGATGGGAATGGGCGCTCGAAGAGTTCGCCTACATTGCTTCGCGGCCCGTACCAGCACCAAAGAAAGACCGGTGGAGAACACTGCCTGGAGCGAAAAAAATTCGTTCGCGCAGGCTTCTGGAAGTTCTGCGGCAGCTGTGGGAAACCCGCGAGAGCATTGCCCGTGACCTCAATATTTCCCCCGGTCTCCTCGTGCGCAACGCTGCTCTCGTTCAGGCTGCCTCCCAGCCTCCCCGGAATCGGCGTTCCCTGCTAAAAATTGGCGAATTCCGCTCCCCCGTGGCTCGCCAGTACTCAGAGGCGTGGTTGCGTGCCATTAACCGCGGCGTTAACGCTGATGAGGATCAGCTTCCCCCTTTGCGCGCCCCTGAGATTCCCGGCGCGATTCCCGATGCTCGCCACTGGCCTCGAATTGACGAGGACGCGGCTGCTCGTCTCACCGCTGTGCGCGCGGCGGTGGCCGAGGTCGGTGACACCCTTGACCTGGATCCCGAAGTCGTATGTGAACCCCGTGTGCAGCGCATGATTGCCTGGGCACCTGTCGAGCCGTCGCGCGACTGCGAAGATGTCATTGATGAGCGAATGACGATCAGCGGCGCTCGCGCGTGGCAAATCGACCTCGTGCGCACACCGATTGCGGCTGCGCTTTCCTCAGTCTGACTCACCGCACCAGCCTCTGACTCACACGACCTTTACCCTGCATGGATCTGCGTATTCGGTGACCGTGTTCAGACACCGGACCTCGGCGTCCACTCGGAGCACCCACGACCGTGACATGAGCAGCCCTCACGCCTGCTCAGATCTCACCGCCCACGCGGAGCACTCTTGGAGGCAAGCGCCGCCCTGATCTGATCGGCGATTCCCGTGGCACTGAGACCGCAGTCCTCTAAAATTTCCGCACGTTCGGCGTGGGCGAGGAATCCGGGGGTGATGCCTAAGCACACAACGGGAGTTGCTGAACCTGATCGAGCGAAAAGATCACGCACCGCCCAGCCAAAACCACCGTTGACGATCCCGTCCTCGACCGTGACAACCACGCACGCATCATCGGCAAGGGACAGCAGTTCCTCCGGGACCGGCAACAACCACCGGGGGTCAACAACTCGGACACTCACTCCTTCTCGGCCGAGAATGCTTGCGGCTTCGATGCTTTGGGGAGCGAACGCGCCCGTGGCAACGATGAGGACCGAGGCAACTGACGCAGATGAAGACGCGGCCTCGTCCTCGGCCCCCTCATAAATCACGTCAATTCCGCCGACACTGCGCAGAGCCGGCATCGGTTCTGGTAGGGAGCCTTTGCGGTATCGCACAAGTGTTGGCCCGTCAGAAATGTCGATGGCCTCACGTAGTTCACGCCGAAGTGTTTCCTCGTCACGAGGGGCAGCGACCCGCATCCCCGGAATAATCTGGCTGAGTGCGAGGTCCCACACTCCATTGTGGGACGCTCCATCCGGTCCGGTAATCCCGGCGCGATCGAGAACAACCGTCACCGCGAGCCGGTGGAGTGCCACGTCCATGAGTAGCTGATCGAATGCGCGATTGAGGAACGTTGAGTAGAGGGCAACAACCGGGTGCGCACCCATATGTGCCATCCCCGCCGCAGAAGCCAAGGCCTCCTGTTCGGCGATGCCAACATCCACAACACGATCAGGCATTTCTCGCTTGAGCGGAGCCAGCCCCACGGGAGCCATCATTGCCGCTGTAATCGCAATGACATCTTCTCGTTGACGTGCAATGTTAACGATTTCCTCGGCAAACACCGCAGTCCATCCAAAGCGTTGGGGAGCAACCGGTAAGCCGGTTTCCGGATGAATTGGTCCTACGGCGTGGAAGCGATCGGCGATATCTTCCTCCGCTGGAACGTATCCACGGCCCTTCTGGGTGATGACATGGACAAGGACGGGCTCGTTGAGCATCTTCGCCCGAGACAGTGCCGTTTCGATTGCGACGATATTGTGGCCGTCCACGGGACCCAGGTACTTCAGGCCGAGGTCTTCGAACATTGCTTGCGGAATCAGCGCGTCTTTGATTCCTGATTTAATGCCGTGGAGGGCGTCATATGCTGCGCGGCCCGGTTGCCCGAGCTTCATGAGCTTGTGCTTGCCCCAGCTCAAGGCGCGTTCGTATTCTTCCGAGGTCCGCAGGACATCCAGATGGTGTGCGAGACCGCCAATCGTTGGAGCGTACGAGCGGCCGTTATCATTGACCACAATCATCACTCGGCGGTTCTTCGAGGCCGCAATCGTGTTCAGAGCCTCCCACGCCATTCCCCCCGTGAGTGCGCCATCGCCAATGATGGCAACCGTCCACGACGGGTCGTGTGCGCGACGTTTTTCTCGGGAAATTCCATCGGCCCACGCCAGAGATGACGAGGCGTGCGAGTTTTCGATGACATCGTGAACCGATTCGTCTCGCGACGGGTAGCCAGACAATCCCCCGCGTTCACGCAGGTGCGAGAAATCGTGCCGCCCTGTGAGTAGTTTGTGCACGTAGGCCTGGTGGCCGGTGTCGAAAAGGAGGGTGTCGACGGGTGAAGAAAACTGGCGATGCAACGCGATCGTCAACTCAACGACCCCGAGATTCGGGCCTAAATGCCCGCCGGTTTTCGCAACTTCTGAGATGAGAAAACGGCGGATCTCTGCGGAAAGATCGACAAGTTCAAGAGGAGTTGCTCCCTTGAGGTCCGCCGGGGTGCCCAGGCGGGTCAGCAGCGGGTAGTCGATGTTTTCTTTGACCGTGTTGTCAGGCATGGGGCAATTCTAGGTCGCTGACACAGCAAAGGGCGCACGGGGACGCTGCGATGGGTTTTGTGTCTGCGGTGACGCTTCCTCAATGGTGGTGCGACGGTGCCGTCGAAGTCGTGTAGCGGCCGGAGCCTTCCGCCGGTACCAGCGCGTATTCCCGGATTGTTTGACACAGACTTCCCCGGAAGACTCAGCACATGCACTGCACTCACCACGTCGCAAAGAGGATGAACAGACTAGGATGAGAACCGTGCGCCCGTTTGGGTTCAACATTTCGACAGGAGGCCCTGATGTCCGTGACAACCACCCCCTATGGTGAATGGAGCTCCCCGATCACTGGCGATTCCTTTACCGCACGTTTTGTCACGCTCTCGCAGGTTCGCGTTGACGGTTCGGACACGTACTGGGTGGAGGGCCACCCGAAGGAAGATGGGCGCGGCACACTCTTGCGGAGACGAGGAACCGGGGAAACCTTAGAAATTCTTCCCCTCATCGACTCCGTTCGCCTTCCCGACGTGCGCACCCGCGTCCACGAATACGGTGGCAAAGCCTACGCCGTTGCCGATGGCACGATTGTTTTCTCCGACGGATTCGACAACCGGGTTTACCGTTTCGACGTCAACGACACGGTCCGTGGAATCGTCCCCTTGACGACGCTGTCGAAAGTTCGCTTCGGAGACTTCCACATTGATGAAGTTCGCGGTCTGGTCTACGCCGTCGCCGAAGATCACACCGATCCGTCAGACATCCGTAATTCACTGGTCGCTATCCCCCTTGATGGGTCTGCGGGACGAAACGACTCCGCCCTCGTCACTGTTTTTGATTCCTCTGATTTCGTGTCTTCCCCCGCAATCTCCCCCGACGGCACTCGCCTGGCATGGCTGTCATGGAATCACCCCAACATGCCCTGGACCCAGTCCACATTGCACGTTGCTTCCCTTGATTTTGAGGGACATATCAACCATTCGTGCACAATCGTTGATTCCCCCGAAGTCTGCGTTTACGAGCCACGGTGGACTCTCGACGGCGACCTCATCCACGTTGACGACTCCACCGGGTGGGCGAATCTTTTCCGCACAGAAGGATTCGAATGGCGCGAGGGCGAAGACGAGGACGCCTGGATTTCCCGTCTGCGCACCCGAGCCCTCCACCCTGGAACTCAGGCATTTTCGCACCCCCACTGGCGCCTGGGACTGCACTCATTCGACAACTTCGATCACGACCACCTGATCTGTTCATGGGCGGAGCAACTCACCTGGCACATCGGCACGGTCCGCTTGGACAACGGCATGGCCGAAGAATGGGCAACCGGCTGGTGGCCCATCGGAAATGTCGCCTCCTGTGAGGACCGCGTTGTCTTCCTCGGGGACTCTGCGATGCATTCCCCAAGTATCGTCGAGGTGAAGAACGGGAAAACTTCAATTATTCGTCCATCAACCGAGGCAGAGGTTCCCGCCGAACTCATTTCAACCGCCGAGGTCATGTCATGGAAGACGCGCGACGGTGAGAAATCCTACGGCTTCTACTACGCTCCACGGAATCCCGATTTCGTTGCCCCAACAGGTGACCTGCCTCCGCTGATCGTCAATGTGCACTCCGGCCCGACATTCTCATCACGACCCGGACTCAAGGTGCCGTTCCAGTACTGGACCAGCCGCGGCTTCGCCGTTCTCGACGTCAACTTCCGTGGGTCCACCGGGTTTGGTCGTGCCTACCGTGAGCGTCTCAACGGTCACTGGGGTCAGATGGATGTTCAGGACTGCATCGACGGTGCCCAATACCTCATCGACCGCGGTCTGGTTGATCCACAGCGTATTGCGATCCGAGGTGCATCAGCCGGTGGTTTCACCGCGCTCAACGCTCTGGCATCATCCGATGTCTTTTCTGCAGGAACAGTGTTCTACGCGATGACGGATCTGCGTCGTCAAGCCGCCGACACCCACAAGTTTGAGCGGCACTACTATTCGCGTCTCTTGGGATCCGACAACGTTGATGACGCAGTGTGGGCGGATCGTTCGCCAATCAACCACATCGATTCGATCAAAGCTCCGCTGTTCATCATGCACGGCACCAATGATCACGTTGTCCCCGTGTCTCAGGCTCAGGCAATGCATGACGCCCTCGTTAAGCGAGGAAACGCCGTCGCTCTGAAGATTTACGAGGGCGAAGGCCATTCCTTCCACAAGGCTGACAACATTCGTGACGCATGGCAATCTGAGCTGGCGTTCTACCGGCAGGTCTGGGGAATGAACACGGATAATCCCACGCGTTTCGAGATCGTCAACCTGTAGATCAACACTTCAGGGGCCGTCACCCGGTAGCGGGTGACGGCCCCTCAGACAAGCCGCTGCCTACCCGTGTGACCGGCTGGGCATCTAAGCCTGAGAGTGTTTCCTCGCGTGCAAGCCGCTGCCTACCCGTGTGATCGGCTGAGATACTGCGCGACTTGGAACGCCATTTCCAGGGACTGCTGGTGATTGAGACGCGGATCGACAAGGGTCTCATAGCGATGCCGAAGGCCGTCCTCGTCAAGCTTCTCCGACCCACCAATCACCTCGGTGACATCGTCACCTGTGAGCTCCACGTGGATGCCACCGGGAACCGTTCCCACATCGTCATGCGCCTCGAAGAATCCCTTGACCTCGTCCATGATCGTCTCGAAACGACGGGTCTTGTATCCATTCGACGACGTGATCGTGTTTCCGTGCATTGGATCAGTCATCCACGTCACCGGCCGCCCATCAGCCTTTGCAGCAGCAAGCAACGGGGGCAAAGCGTCGCCGATCTTGTCCGCTCCCATGCGAGTAATGAACGTCAAACGCCCTTCCTCGCCGTCGGGATTGAGACGCTCCATCAGAGCAAGCATCTGCTCAACCGATGTTGTTGGCCCGAGCTTGACACCAATCGGATTGCGAACGCGGGCAAGGAGCTCAATGTGAGCGCCATCAATGTCACGTGTACGCTCCCCCACCCAGAGGAAATGCCCGGAGGTGTCATAGGGCAGACCCGTACGCGAGTCGATGCGGGTCATCGCGGATTCATACTCAAGCAGCAGAGCCTCATGGGATGAATACAGATCGACTTCACGCAGCGAATCGAAGTCAGCTCCGGCTGCCTCCATGAACTTCACGGCACGGTGGATTTCCTCCGCAAGGGACTCGTAGCGCGCATACGCCGGATTCGATGTAAAGCCACGGTTCCAGTGGTGAACCAGACGCAGGTCAGCGTAGCCGCCCTTCGTGAACGCGCGGATAAGATTCAGCGTGGATGCCGCATGGTGATATGTCTCCATGAGGCGCTCCGGTTTCGGTGCGCGGGCCTGCGGTGTGAACTCAAAGGAGTTCACCGCATCCCCCCGATATGACGGCAGAGTGACACCGTCGCGCGTCTCCATGTCAGAAGACCGGGGCTTGGCGTACTGACCGGCGATACGTCCGATTTTGACAACGGGAAGCGATGCTCCGTACGTCAAGACAACGGACATCTGAAGCAGCGTCTGAATCTTCAACCGCAGGTGATCGGCCGTCGACTCAGCGAAAGTCTCCGCACAGTCGCCACCGGTCAGCACGAAGGCATCACCGCGTGAGGCTGCGCCCAGCCACTGGCGCAGATCATCGACCTCGCCAGCGAACACTAGAGGCGGTTGACCTCTGAGCTGGGACGTCACGCGTCCCAGTGCATCCACATCGGGATAGGTCGGCTGCTGAAGAGCCTCATGACGACGCCACGTATCCCACGGAGCGGTCCCCGCTGTGGGTGAAACAAGCTGTTCTGGGCCGTGACGCAAAGGACCGGCATGGCCGCCATTTGCGTCACGGCCTGAACTCATTGGAGGAATCACTTCGCCGCAGGCTTCACGTCCTGGCCGATCTCGGCCATCATGTCGGTGAACCACTTCTGTGTGATGTCGAAGGGTTTACCGCCGGCAATGCGCGGGAACGCGATAGCGCACAGACGATCGCCGTTCTCCTCATCGTGACCGATAACGCCGGACTCGCCCTTAAGGGCGCACTCAACGGCAAGGTCAGTCATCGACTTGATCAGGCGAAGATCGTCGGCGTTCGCACGCGAAGACCGCGAGAAGTACCCGGACTTCTGGACCATCACCTTTTCCGCCTCGATCTTCGAAGCGAATTGCTTGGCGAACCACTGTCCGGGGTTGATCGTGTCGAGCTTGACGTGGCCGAAGGGGTCGCGCTGAACCTCAACACCGGCAGCTTCCATCTCCGCGATGATCTCGGGAACTCCCGCACCTTCGGACAGGAAGATGTTGACGTTGCCCTGCTCATCCATGATCTTCTTCAAGCGAGCGGCCTCGGCGTCAATATCCAAAGCCATTTCGGGCAGGAACACGGCGTGGATGTCCCAGCGTTCCTTCGACAGACCGATGGAGGGCACCCATTCCTGGGTCTTGAGCCACTCGTGGTATTCCTTGGATCCGGCAGCGGTCAACCATCCGCAGTGACGTCCCATGATCTCGTGGATGATCAGCATGCGGGGGTTCGAACGGTGCTCACCGATGACGTTCTGTGAGTACTCGGACACCTCTTCCGCAGCGGTCCATGCGCCCAGGGACTGACGGATCGGCACAACGTCGTTGTCAATGGTCTTGGGCAGGCCAACGACGGTCAGGTGGTAGTCATGTTCCTCAAGGTAGGCGGCCAAGTCGGCAGCCGTGGTGTTCGTGTCGTCGCCACCGATGGTGTGGAGAACGTCAACGCCATCTTTGCGCAGCTGTTCAGCAGCCTTCTCCAGAGGGTTCTCGCCCTCGGCCACCAGTCCACGCTCAACGAGGTTCTTGACATTCGTCAACTTGACGCGGGAGTTACCAATTGGGGAGCCACCGAAGCGGTGGAGGATCGCGGCGTTTGCGCGAGCCTCGTCGTCAACGACGACGAAGTTGCCGGTGAGCAGGCCGTGGTAGCCATTCTGGTAGGCAATGATCTCAACTTCGGGGGCAATTTCGTTATAGCGTTCGATCAGCCCTCCAACGGCGGAGGACAGACACGGAGCAAATCCCCCAGCGGTGAGCAGGGCGACGCGGCGTACCGACATGGAACACACCTTTCAAGCATTCTGAAGTATCGCAGGCCAAGCGACCCACGCGTGCACATTGATTTTAGCGAAGTTTTCTCCGTCCCTGTCGGGACAGTTCTCTCGTGAACACGAATGGCACTTTTGTGCGGGCTGGCACTCACGAACTCTCGTATCGTCGTCCTCGCACAGTTCTCACGCACGTTGGACGCTGCGCACCCTCGGAACTGCGAGAACAGTGTGCCGCTTGTATTCCTGGGGTCCTTCGAGCGGCCTTATTCCTGGGGTCCTTCGAGCGGCCTTATTCCTGGGGTCCTTCGAGCGGCCTTATTCCTGGGGTCCTTCGAGCGGCTCGGAATCTTCACCTTCGGATTCTTCGGGTTCTTCCGGACGCGTGGGCACCTCAACTTCCGGGGCAACACGACCACCGGGAGCAGGACGCCCATTCGTTGGCACAGGTCCCGAAAACTCCCCTTTTTCTGCCAGCGCCGCTTTGACATCGGCGGCGTACAGGTCCACGTATTCTTGACCCGAGAGCAACATCAGGTTGTACATGATTTCATCGGTGATCGCCCGCAGAATGAAACGGTCCTTATGCAGGCCCTTGTACCGTGAAAAATCAAGGGGTTCACCAATGACCATACCGATATTCGTTCGCGAGGGAATCTTCTGGCCAATGGGTTGAGCGGCGTGAGTCCCAATCATCGCGACGGGAATCACCGGAGCCCCCGAGAGCAAGGCCAGACGTGCCACACCTGTTTTTCCTCGGTAAAGCCGACCGTCGGGACTACGAGTTCCTTCGGGGTAGATGCCGAAGAGTTCCCCCTGGGCGAGCCGATCCAGTCCAGCTTTAAGTGCTGCTTCGGAGGCGCGTCCACCGCTTCGGTCAACGGGGATCGTGCCAACAGCTCGCATGAATTCCTTCGTCACCCACCCTTTAACTCCGGTTCCGGTGAAGTAGTCTGCCTTCCCCATGAAAACGACCTCGCGATCAAGCATCATCGGGAGGAACACGGAATCCCACACGGCGTTATGATTCGACGCCAGGATCGCAGGGCCGGTAGCGGGGATATTGTCTTTCCCTCTGATCCACGGGTGGTAGGTCGCCTTCAGAACTGGCCCGCCGGTTGCTTTCAATGCCTGGTAGAACGCCACGGTCACTCCTCATTCGAGGCTTGGTTTCTCAAAGATAGAATCAACTCTATGACGTTTCACGCCTCCGCGGTGCCTTCACGTGCCGATTCGGCCTGTTCACCGGACACTCGTGCGTCCGGTGCTGCACGGGTGCCCACGTTCCCAAAACCTGTTTTCCCCGAGGGTTTCCAGCCCGGATTCCCCGGCATAGGCACGAATAGTCAGGCTGGTCAGTGGGTTATTCTCGACATTGAAACCACCGGTTTGGGCATCGATTGCGCGATCACGGAAATTGGGGCTGTCCACGTTGTGGGCGCTCAGGAACAGGATTCCTTTCATTCCCTGGTCAATCCGGGAGTTGCGATTCCCGCCGTTATCACTCGCCTGACGGGAATCACCGACGCTACCGTGGCATCTGCACCCCCGATCGAGGATGTCCTTCCGGCCTTTGTCACCTGGCTCAGTTCTCTCATTGACGAGGATGAGCCCGCCAGCGCTTCACCGTTGACTCTTGTTGCCCACAATGCCCCTTTCGATATGGGTTTCCTGACGCGAGCAGCCAGGCAGCTTGGCGTGACGTGGCCAGCTCTCCCGGTCGTTGACACTCTGGCCTTGGCCCGTACATTCCTTCCCAGACCCACCGTGACCAACCATCGGCTCGTCACTCTCGCTGCCTTTTTCTCAACGACGGCGGACCCAGAGCACCGAGCTCTTGGCGACGCACGCGTGACCGCTCAGATTCTTGATGCCCTGGTGGATATCGCCGGGGAAGCAGGAGTGACGGCGATGGAGGATCTTGCTTTGCTCTCCACACTCTCAACGGCTGAGCAGCGGCGGATGAGGGCGCAGCGGTAGATCCGAGGGCGTACTGACGCTCGTGAGCCAAAAACGTCACACTGAAAAAATTCACTGTGACACAAATGACCGAAAACCGGCCAAAAACAGGCGGATCGAACCAAAAACGTCACACTGAAAAATTTCACTGTGACACAAATGACCGCAGACGATTGGGACCCCGGACTTTTTCTCTCAATCCCGCTCATTGACATGATGAAAACCTGATGGTGGTGCACCCACAGTCGGGTGCACCACCATCAACATGTCTGAAGCCCGCGGGTGGATGTCACCACCCACCGCAGCCCACGGCAATACCCTCGTCCTCGTTTCAGATCACTCTTCGTGAGAAGCCTGTGCCCATTTCTCCAGGAGTTCGTACGCACCACCGGAATCAAGGATCTCTCGGGCGCGGTTGATTCCCGCTGAGAATCGTTGGGTCAGCTCATCACCCACGAGTTCTGCATCCTCTCCGAATCCGTTGTAGGCGATGATGCCGGCAGCGACATTGAGTGTGACGGCATCGCGGACGGCGCGGTTGCCTCCGCCGGAAAGAATTTCACGAGCGACAACAGCGTTCTCATGCGGATCTCCCCCACGCAGATCACCGATCGCTGCGGGAGCCATATCGAAGAGTTTCTCCGTGTCGAGTTCTGTTTCCTCAACGCGTCCGCGGGACACAACCCAGACCTGATTGATGTCCGTTGTGGACAATTCGTCGAGGGCAGATTCCTTGCCGCGGAAAACCAAGGCCGACAGTCCTCGCTCGGCGTAAACACCAGCCATAAGCCTGGCGTTGTCTTCATTTGACGCGCCGATCGCACAGGACTTCACCCGGGCGGGATTAGTTAACGGACCCAGGACGTTGAAGGCGGTGGGGAATCCGAGGGCACGCCTCACGGGAGCAGCAAAGCGCATCGATGGATGGACCTTGTTGGCGAAAAGGAACGCGATTCCCAGGTCGTTGAAGATCTGTTGCTGAAGCTGCGCGGATGCGTCAAGGTTGACTCCCAGCGCCTCGATCACATCGGAAGATCCAGATTGTGACGTTGACGCGCGATTACCGTGCTTAATCAGCGGGATCCCAGCGGCAGCAAGCACCAGGGCCGACATCGTTGAAATGTTGACAGTTTTATAGCCGTCACCGCCGGTACCAACAATGTCGAGAGCATCGGAGGGAAGCCCCGGATCAACGGCATGATCAAGCATCGCAGCGGCAAGGCCGTGAACCTCAGTGACCGTTGGCCGTTTAATCGACATTGACGTCAGGAACGCAGCCAACCGGGACTCACCGAGTTCGCCGCTCATCACCTGGTCCATCACCCAGTACGACTGGTCGTAGTTCAGATCAACGCCGTCGTTGAGCCTCCGGATGATAGGAGCCCACTCTAATGTTTCAGTCATCACCGTTGACCAGCAAGGACCGAGGCAACAGTTTCTTGCAGGGTCAGGGGGTCAAGCGGATCAGTAATCCACGCGACCGCTCCGGACCAATTTGCTAACCATTCGTCCTGCTGACGGGCGATCAGGAGAATCGCAGGCGGGAGCTGATCGATGGTATTACGCAGGTCCTGAAGAACAGACATACCTCCCTGCTTCTGTGTTTCACCGTCGAGGATCAGCGCCGCAAATTCGTTGTTTTCAACAAGTTCACGCACTCCGAACGGGGTCGCAGCTTCGCTCCACTCGATTTTTGGTGAGTCTTTCGAGGCCCGCAGCCCCACTCCATTGATCACGGCTTGGCGCTTGTCAGCGTCGTCGCTGAAGACGAGGACGCGAACGGTCTGATCGCTCACTATCTGAACTCCTTCATCTAGAGGCCGAAAGGCCCGATGTGTCACGAACCATTCTACGTGCAGATGGGCGGTTCCACTGACGCGGAACCACCCATCGACAAACTCACCTCATCCACCGAATGTTATTCGAGCTCACTCGGCTGAGGAATCAACTGACATGTCTGTTGCTCCAACGATGTCAACAATCCACACAAGAGCTGAGGGCTCTGGTGCTGGACCTTCCTTCTGGATGGGGACCCGTCGAGGCTGAATGACAGCAAGACGTGTTCCAACGGTCTTGCCCACGAGCTGGAGATCAGCCGCGCCAACAGTCATCGGTGGTTTAGACCATGACGACTCAAAAGAATCGGCGTTACCAAAGGGGCCAACAACAGCGCGGTAAGCAACGGCGTCATTCGCAGTGATCTCACGTCCTGCCCCCTTGTACAGGGTGACCATTGATCCTTCGGTCGGCACTTTCGCTCCGTCAGCGAAAGCTACTGTGGGCTCTTCGCCCGGCTTTCCTGTGACCTCAACTCCCTCAGGAAGTTTCTCGTCGGTCTTTGTGGCCTTCGTCGAATCGGACTCGTTGATCGTGATATCCGAAGCTGACTTGAGGATGTCGATCACAAAAACAAGCGTTGACCCTGCGGGAATAGGTCCGGAAGCCTGATCCCCGTAGCCCCATTTCGGCGGGACAACAAGCTCGACACGATCACCGACGTGCTGGGTCGCCAGACCATATTTCCACCCGGGGATCACGGCGTCGAGACTAAACGACGCGGGCTTGCCGGTATCGAAAGAAGATTCAATCTCGGTACCGTCCCACAGAGCCAGCTTGTAATTGACGAGGAGGTAGTCGCTCACACCGACCTCAGGGCCTTTCCCCTGTGTCAGCGTCTTGACGGAGATTTTCTCCATCGGATCGCCGCTACCCGCTGCGATCGTGGGTTTTTCTCCAAATTTTCCGGTGACTTTGGGGAATTCACCTTTACCGGAACGGTCAACCTCAGGGGCGGCCGGATCCGGAGCCTCATGGGATGAGGACGAACCCGACTGCGAACTCTGGTTGGCATCTTCGGTTGGCGAGCATGCCGCTACTGTGACAACCAGGGACAGGGCAACAATCGCCGACGATACGCGGCGTGCAAGTGTCATATTCTTCATCGGCTCAGTGGAAAGACTCTCCACACGCGCACGTGTTCTGGGCGTTCGGGTTATCAATGGAGAAGCCCTGACGCTCGATCGAATCTTGGAAATCGATGGTTGCTCCCGCAAGGTAAGGCGCAGACATGCGGTCAACAACGAGTTCGGCACCATCGAAGTCGCGAACGAGATCCCCATCGAGCAAGCGGTCATCGAAGTAGAGCTGGTACATCAGACCGGAACATCCGCCGGGCTGAACCGCGACGCGTAGGCGCAGGTCGTCTCGGCCTTCCATGTCGAGCAGGCTCTTCACCTTTGTCACCGCTGCGTCTGTCAGCGTGACCTCGTGTGTTTGTGTGGAGATTTCGGACATGATGCTCCTTTAACGATGTCCAGGTGTACGAGTATCCACCCTACGGCTTCATCGGATGCGATGCTAGATGTGACACTCTCCTTAGCCCTGAGTGAAATCTGACGGCGCCCACGTTCGGGCCACACGTATGCCAACGGAGTGGAAATCCATCTCGGAGGTTTTCTCGATCACTCCGTGCAGCCCCCATTCGGCGCGTTCGTAGTTTGACAGTGAGTGCTCCTGAGTCACTCCGACGGTTGGTAGGGCCCACTGTGCTGCACGTCGGGTAATCGTGTCGAGGCTTGCTTCAGCAAGTACCGGCGAATGCATTCGAGGTTCGACAACGACAACAAGGTCCGCCTGGGACATCAGTTCGTCAAGGTGCGTGACCTGTGCGAGCACATCCCCCGTGGGATGCAGGCGTCCACCGATTGCGGCAACCATAGCGCCAACGCCCCCTCCGGCTCCCGACCCGGCGATCCGTCCGGGGTTATCGGCCTGCCCATCCCCCGTTCTCATAGACGAGGACGAGGACGAAATGGCCAGTTCCCCAGGTCGGGTCCGGTATCTATCAAGCACCTCGGTGAGCGTCGCCGTGAGGTCCCGGTCCTGAGAGTCACGCGGGAGGAGGTCAACGCCGACTGCCAGGACGGAGTTAAGTCCAAGTAGCGGGCGCGCCGTTGACGCTGCAACGATGATGTCCGATGTGCGCAACAGCTCACGTCCCGCATCTAAGGCGCATGGAAGTGTGGCGCTCAGTTGATGCCTGTCGGATAGGTCAATTCCTGTGAGGGCGCCAAGGAAACCGAGGCCTGCATCGGAATCAATGGTGTGCCCTCCCTCGATCACTGGGATTCCGCCACCGTCGAGGACATCCCGTGCTTGGCGTCCAATTTCTGCCGTGTTTTCTGCCCACAGAGGCACGGTCAGGGGAACCCACCGCGATGTAGCGTCTGAGGACAGTCCGTGATCCCCGTGACGATCGGCTTCAACGGACACACGTCCATCACATGCAGCGCGGAAGGTTTCGGCCGGGCCGAAGGGAATAGCGTGTGCCGCCCATCCGGGTGCCGCATCGCTTATCCCCTGGGCAATAGCGCTCAGCGGTAGGAGCGGGTCCTGGAAATGAGTGGCGGCCCCGCCCTCCCAATGTCCAACGACGAGTGCGTGTTTCACAGCTGGTCGCGAAGCCGAGTCAGAAGGATTGCTTCGGCGAGGATCGCGTTCTTCAGGTCGGGAATCGACTGGGATTCGTCCTCGGAATGCGCATTCGTTGTGGGATCTTCCACGCCTGTCACAACAACCTGGGCGTTGGGGAAGAGGCGCTGGAAGTCGGAGATGAAGGGAATCGATCCGCCAACGCCGATATTCACGGACGGATGGTTCCATGCCTCTTCAAGGGATTCGTGGAGCAGTCGAGTCACCGGGGAATCAATATCGGCTTGATATCCGGGGCCGTATTCATTTGGAGTGACCTCCACGCGAGTACCGAAGGGTGCGTTCGATTCCAGGTGAGTAACGAGGGCGTCCATCGCGTCGTGCGGATCCATTCCGGGGACGGTTCTCATAGACACCTTGAAACGCGTGTGCGGTGAGATGGTGTTGGATGCCTCCACAACGGGGCGCGCGTCAAATCCAATGACGGTGACCGACGGTTTTGTCCACGCGCGCGCGGCCACAGATCCTGTGCCCAGAAGCTGTGCCCCCTCAACCATTCCCGCGGCGGCGATAAATTCGTCCTCGGGCCATTCAACATCTGAGGTTTCCGTGCCCCCCAAGCCTGCAACACGCAAGTTCCCGACCTCGTCATAGAGGGAGGAGATGAGCATTGCCGATGCGGTGACCGAATCAAGCATTGGACCGCCGAACATCCCGGAATGCACGGCATGATCGGACACGGTGACATCAACGGTGGCCACGCAGTTGCCCCGAAGCGAGGTTGTCACCGCGGGTTCTCCGACTTTCCAGTTATCTGAATCGGCAACAATGATGACATCGGCGTTGAGACGTTCTTGATACGTGTTGAGGAAGGTAACGAAACTAGGTGACCCCAGTTCTTCTTCTCCTTCGATAAAGACCACAACATTCACCGGCAGCTGATCGGCCAAAAGCCGTGCCGTTCCCAGGTGAACAATGACTCCGGCACCGTCGTCGGAAGCTCCTCGGCCATAGATCCTGTCCCCGCGGACCTCAGCTGTGAACGGATCTGAGCTCCATCGCGACACATCTCCTGCGGGCTGAACGTCGTGGTGAGCGTACAGAAGAACAGTGGGAGCACCCTCAATACGGGGGCTCTGAGCGATGACTGCGGGTTTGCCTTCAATACCCTCAGGCGTTGTCACCGAGTGAATTTCCGCGTCGAATCCGATCCTCGCAAATCGGTCGCGAATATGCTCGGCGCTGCGGTGGAGGTCATCGTGATGCTCGGGATCAGACGACACCGACGGGATTGCAACAAGCTGGGCGAGTTCGTCAAGCAGGTCGGGGAACATCTCGTCTAGGCGTTGACGAAGCTGGGACGTGGACGGAGATTTAGTGGCTAAGTTCGACATGTCTCAACACTAGTTCACACCATAGGCATCTGCGTCGATGCATTCTTTTTCACCTTGATCCGCTAACCTGATGGCGTGTTTAAACGTGAGAAGAAGGAAACCGCCGCCTCGTCTACGCAGCCTGTGGCTCACACCGGCGCCGGCACGAAGAAGGGGCGCCCCACGCCAACACGTAAGGAGGCGCAGAGGCGCAACGACCGCCCTCTGGTCCCCGCCGACCGCAAGGAAGCCAAGCGTCAAGCTAAGGAACGCCGCAACGCGCAGTTCCAGCGTGAACAGATGGCACTTGAAACCGGTGATGAACGCTTCCTTCCGCTGCGTGACAAGGGACGAGTACGTCGCTTCGTTCGCGACTGGGTCGACGCTCGCTGGTCCTTCTCCGAGTTCCTCATGCCGATCATGTTGCTCTTCCTGGTTGCCATGATGACGCTGTCGCTCTGGCGCACCCTCGACCAGGTGATTGCCTCGTACGTGATGATTTCTGTCACGTCGGCGATGTACACGCTGTTCGCAATCTCCATCATCGAGGGCATCGTTGTGTGGCAGCGTCTCAAGCGTAAGATCCGCGATCGTTACCCTAACGACGAGATCCCCAAAGGCACGTGGTACTACTGTTTCTCGCGAATGATCATGGCCAGGCGGTGGCGTTCACCCAAACCGCAGAAAGCCCGCGGAGAGTTCCCAACGGTCAAGGCAAAGAAGAGCTAACGCTCGTGACTACTCTGCCTCGTCTTCGGTGAAAACGCTGATCGGGCGGTGAAGAGGAAGAAGAACTCACACTCCTGATTTCTTCGTCACTGATCCATTCCACGTCACACACCGGGATGTGGCGTCCATCCACAGGCTGCCTCACCCCGGTTTATTCATCCACAGGCGGCTACGTTGCCCTCGATTTCACCTCCCGTCGTCATCCATTCTGTGTTGTGCGGGGACCACGCCTTTGCAGGCTCGTCCTCGTTCCCCGCAAGACGAAACAATGAAACCCGGGAGACACCGATGACACGACTGACGGAACTTTCGACACCCAACGCCCCCAATGCACCCAATGCACGGGGAATCTACGGCCCTTCCGGCTGGCTCTCCTCCTCAGGCATCGATCTTTTTCTTGCCCCTTTTGCCAGCGGACCGTCGTGGTCAGGTGACTATTCACGCTTCGACGGGGTGAGCCAAGACGAGGCTGTCACACTCCTCGATGCTCTTCCCTCAGACAATCTCCCCGACCGACAAAACAGCGGTCCCTCAGTCGAAGAGGCTCTGGAATTCGCCAGAACTCACCCGGGAACGCGACTGGGAGGCTACGTCATTCGTGCTCCTCGTCACGATGAACGACTGAGTATCGACACACTCGCCATTCCCCGTGAATATCTCCCGTCGCACTGCGACCTCGCTTCCCACTGCACCAGCGACCAGTGGCCAACGCTGCGAGATACCCTTGAACTCGCGCCAACGGTTGGCGCTCCCGACGAAGCCTATGAACTTCCAAGTACCCCTAACGGGTGCACTGCGTGGACGTTTTGGTGGGACTAAAGAGAAGAAAACCCCTACCCTTAAGACATGATCCGACGAACCTACACCTGGCTCTTCGACCGTTTCATCACCCATACCGATCCGGAGATGGCTCACCACATCGGAATTTCTGCGATCGCATGGGCGGGGCGTGTTGCTCCCCTTCGTGGTCTCATGCGCGCAACGATTGGTTACCTGCCTGAACGCGCGCGCAATGGGGCAAGCTCGAGGCCTGCTCCCGTCAAGATCGGCACGCGTGAGATCCGCGGTCGTCTGGGCTTGGCAGCAGGCATGGATAAGGACGCCAAAGCCGTTCTTGGGCTGGACGCGATGGGTTTTGCTTTCGTTGAAGTTGGAACGATCACCCCGCGCCCACAACCCGGCAATGACCAGCCCCGACTGTGGCGTCTCCACGAATCCCACGGGCTGCGCAATCGCATGGGATTCAACAACGAAGGTGCGGACGCCGCAGCCGAGAAACTCAAGGAACTTCGCACGACCCCCGCGGGTCGTCGAGCAGTCGTCGGGGCAAACATCGGAAAAAACAAGGTCACGCCTGAGGATGAGGCCCATCGTGACTACGAATACTGCGCGCGGACGCTTGCCCGCTGGGTTGACTTCATCGTAGTCAATGTGTCATCCCCGAATACTCCGGGGCTGCGCGATTTGCAGTCTGTTGACCACCTCCGCCCGATCCTTCAGGCGGCCCGTGACGGTGCCCGAATCGGAGCGCCCGACCGCGAGATTCCCCTATTCGTGAAAATTGCTCCGGACCTGGACAAAGACGACATCATTGCCGTCACGCGCTTGGCCAGCGAGATGGGTCTAGCGGGGATCGTCGCCACGAATACCACGATCAGCCACGACCTCGGTGACGGCGGCGTCTCGGGAGCACCGCTGTACGATCGAGCGCTTGAGGTCGTTCGGCTCATCGGTGATCACATTGACGACAACCAGATCCTCATTGCCACGGGTGGGATTTTCTCCGAGGCCGATGCAGTTCGGATGCTCAACGCGGGAGCTGACCTGGTCGAAGCATTCTCTGCATTCATTTACGAAGGGCCCTCGTGGCCCGGAGAAATGAATCGTGCGCTCACGTCCTTCTGACACAACCAACGGTAACCCGAGTGTTCATTCATCTGTCCTCCCCTGATCTTTCCGCTGATCCGCGCCTCGACGACTATACGAAGCTCAAGGATGTGCGTCTGCGTTCACTTCTTGAGCCAGAACGCGGCCTCTACATGGCCGAATCATCAAATGTCATCAAACGCGCGATTGAAGCCGGGCATCGTCCTCGTTCATTCCTCATGGCTCAGCGGTGGCTCCCGGACCTCACGGCCGAAATTGTCAGCTCCACCGGTGCCGAGGACGGCGGTGATGTCCCGATTTTCTTGGCGGATGAGGAAGTGCTTGAACAGCTCACGGGCTTCCATCTTCACCGCGGAGCTCTGGCTGCAATGCACCGCCCTGAGCTTCCCAGCGTGTCTGACCTGCTTGCCCATGCCCGCGGCGGGTCACCCGCTCGACGCATCGTGATCCTTGAGGATCTTGTCGATCACACGAATGTTGGCGCAGCATTTCGCTCAGCTGCGGCTCTTGGCCTCGACGCCGTCCTCGTCACTCCCT